>CAZRLR010000067.1:0-14867 GCA_964600395.1 uncultured Conexibacter sp. | reverse complement strand
GCCCGCCGGAACCTCCACACAGGCGAGCGTGACCCCAAGATCGAGTGGTCGGCGATCAAGACGCTCGCCGGCTTCATGAACGCTCACGGCGGGACGCTGCTGATCGGCGTCAACGACGAGGGCGGAATCGTCGGCCTGAATCCCGACCTCGACTTCGTCAAGGGCAAAGATGCAGACGGCTGGGAGTTGTGGCTGACGGACGCAGTCACGACCCTCCTGGGCAAGAGCGCGGCGGCTGATCTCGAAGTACGCGTCGTTGAGGTCGACGGCCAGTTGGTGGCTCGCGTGATCACGGGGCCAGCGCCGGCCCCGGTGTTCGCGAAGGCCCCCGGCGACTTGGAGCGATCCACCTTCCTGGTTCGCGTGAACAACTCCACACAGGTGCTGACCGGGCAGGAAGCTCTCACCTACCAGAAGAAGCGATGGACTTGAGCTGCGGCGACACCAGGAGAGTCAGCGCGTCGAAATGAGCGACACCTTAGGGAGACCTCCGCGGACGTCCGCCGGCGTATCGACGAGATCGGCGGCAGTCGGCTCTTGGCTGCACTCACGGACGCCGTCGACGGGAACGAGGAGTACGCCTGTCAGTACTTCGACGACGGCGAGGACGACGACGAAGAAGAGCAGCTGTCCGCGGATGAAGTGCTCGACTGGCAAGTTGAGGACGTCGTCGTTGAAGGCGGTGTCGCGTTTGTGGCCCTCCAGCTCGAGTTACGCATTTTCTCGGCTACCGAAGACGAAGACGGCGGCGGGATGCGGACGCTCTTTCTCCCGGCGTACACGCGCGTGCCGTTAGTAGACAGCCTCGAGGCGGACGCCTTCGATCTCGATAGTCCTGACCTTCGGTCGTTCGTGCTCGGGTCGGACCCACTTCCGCCGCCGCGCCATTCGTAGTCACCCTCAGCAACGTGGCCTGCCGCGCCCGGCCGTTCGAGCCGCGGAAGCGGGAAGCCGCTTTCGTCTGCCCGCCAGCCATCGTCGCGTCAATTCGCTCGTCTTTGAGTTCACGGTCCGTCCCGGTCGGACGTGCAATCTCACCCCGGCCGCCATAGGCATCGGCCAGAGCATCAATCTGAGCATCAAATGACCCATGAAGCCCCGACTGAGCGCACTCAGGCCACTAGGGGCGACGCTGGTCGGGCTTGGTTCGGGCGGGCTCATAACCCGAAGGTCGCAGGTTCGAATCCTGCCCCCGCTACTACGAAGGGCCCCTCTCGCCAGGGGCCTTTCGTGCTTAAGCGCCGGCGTTCGCGTGGTCCGTGGTCCCGTCCGGCCCGCCGCGCGCCGCCGTGGGTTCACGAGCGGCACGATTCCGCGGAATCGGCGGCGTCCACCGGCCTGCAGTCTGGGTCGTGGCGGACAGGGCGCCGCCGCGGGTGGTGCTTGCCGTCGGCCGGGCGCTGTGCGAGCGTCCCGCCATGTCGCGCGTCCACCCAGGCCGGTTCCGCGCCCAGCTCGACGGCGACTTCGTCGTCTTCCTCATCGGCTTTCGCCCGAACAAGCTCTGGCAGGTCCACCGTTGGTGGCCGGTCTTCACCGCGATGCGGCCGATGGTCAAGGAGCTGCAGGCCACCGCGCCGGACTCCGGGCTGCTCGGGGTGAGCACCGGCTTCATGTTCGGCATGCCGACGCTCGTGCAGTACTGGCGCTCGGTGGAGCAGCTGCAGGGCTACGCCTCCGACGCGGACGCCCGGCACCTGCCCGCGTGGCGGCGCTACAACCAGCGCCTGCGCGGCAACACCGCCGTCGGCGTCTACCACGAGACGTTCCGCGTGCGCGCGGGGGAGTACGAGGCGATCTACGTCGACCTGCCCCGCTTCGGCCTGGCGGACGCCGGCGAGCACGTCCCGGTCGGGAGCACGACGACGGCCGCCGAGCGCCTGGCGATGCCGTAGGGCCGGGCGGTCGGCCCGCGCGAGCTGCCTCGTGCCCGCGAATTCCGCCACGCCCGGCGCGCAGGCGCGATAGTCGCCCGATGGCCCTTCCCCTGCCGGTGCTGCTCTCCTCCCGGCCCGTCGCGCACCGCGTCGTCGCGGCCGCCGTGGTCCCCGTCGTGTTCGGCGCGCTGACGGGCGTCGTCCTGGGCTGGTCGGCGGGCGCTTACGTCGCGCTGCTCGTCGTCGCCTTCCTCGGGGGCTTCGGCGCCGGGCTCGAGCACGACGCCCCGCGCGAGGGGCTCCTCCGTGGCGTCGCCGGCGGGCTGCTCTTCACCGGCAGCCTGCTCGTCGCCCACGCCGTCGCCGGGACGGGCGCCGAGGTCGAGCTGCCCGATCCGCCGCCGCTGCTGCTCGTCCTCAACAGCCTCATCGCCGCCGTCACGGGCGTCGCGGGGGCGGTGCTCCGGCGACGGGTCGCGGCCGCGGCGGTGACGGCGCCTTGACGCCGACCGCGCAGGCGCAGGCGCGCGGGCGTCTGGCGGTCGTCGGGGCCGGCCCCGGCGGCCTGGTCGCGGCCGAGGCCGCCCTCGACGCGGGCCTCGACGTCACGGTCTTCGAGGCGGCCGCGGGAGTCGGCGGTCAGTGGCGGTGGGAGGACGCCGACAGCGGCATCTGGCCGGGGATGCACACGAACACGAGCCGGGCGCTCACCGCGTTCTCCGACCTGCCGGCCCCCGCCGACCACCCGCTGCACCCGGCGGCGACGCAGGTGCTCGCCTACCTGCAGCGCTACGCCGACCGCTTCGGCGTCACGCCCCGGATCCGCTTGCGCACGCCTGTCCGGCAGCTGTCGCGGGACGGGCGCACGTGGACCGTCGACGGCGAGCCGTTCGACGCCGTCATCCTCGCCAGCGGCCGCTTCCACCGGCCGCGGATCGCGCCCGTGCTCGAGGCCTTCACCGGGCAACTGCTGCACGCCTTCGACCACCCCGGGGCGGCGGCGCTGGCCGGGCGGCGGGTCCTCGTCTACGGCAACGGCGTCAGCGGCCTGGAGATCGCCGGCGACCTCGCCGCGACCGCCGAGGTGACCTCCGCCTTCCGCAAGCCGCGGTACATCCTGGACAAGGTCACCGCCGACGGCGTCTCCTCCGACTGGCGCTGGTACACGCACGTCGGGGCGCTGCAGCGCCGGGGCCTGCCGTCCGAGGCGTTCGCGACACGTCTGCGCGCCCGCGTCCTGGCGGTCGCCGGCGACCCTGCGGACTTCGGGGCGCCCGCCCCGGACCCGGACATCCGCATCGCGGGCACGTCGCTGTCGCAGGGGTACCTGGCCGCCGTCGCGGCCGGCCGGATCACCTGCCGCCCGCAGGTCACGGCGATCCACGGCGACGCGGTCACCTTCGCCGACGGGACGACGCAGCGCTTTGACACCGTCATCGCCGCCACCGGCTACGACCCGCACCTGCCCTACCTCGACGACGACCTGCGCCGCATCCTCGGCGCCGACCTCGCGCTGCACCACCACACGCTGCACCCGGACCTCCCCGGCCTCGGCGTGATCGGCCAGTTCCTCCTGCAGGGGCCGTACTTCCCGCTGCTGGAGCTGCAGGCCCGCTGGATCGTCGCGGTGCTCGCCGGGACGGTCACCGCCCCCGACGCCGAGCGGATGCGGCGGACGATGGCCGAGCCGCGCCCGCCGCTGGAGGCGCACAACGCGCTGGCTACGACGCTGGCCGAGGCCTCCGGCGTGGCCCCCGACCTGCTCGCCCGGCCGGAGCTCACCGAGCCGCTGCTCTTCGGGCCGATGCTGCCGCTGCGCTACCGCCTCGACGGTCCCGGCGCGCTCCCGGACGCTGCGGCCGAGTTCCTGCGTCAGGTCGGCTCGTCCCCGCGAGACGTGGCGCGGGCGGCCGACGTGCAGCTCCTGCGCGAGCTCGGCCACGGCGCGGCGGCCGACCTCGTCAGCGCGGCGATCGCCTGACGAAGGCCAGCAGCGCGTCCGCCAACGCCGCCGGCGCGACCGTGGTCGTGAGGGTCAGGTCGGCCGTGCGCCGCAGCAGCGGCTCGACCTCGCGCAGGTCGGCGAGGACCTGCGCGCGCTCGGCCGCGTCCCGCCCGTAGCCGTTCGTCGTGCGCGTCTGCAGGCGCTGCTCGATGACGTCCGCGGGGGCGGTGAGGAGCACGCGCACGTCGAACGGCAGCGCTCCCTGCTCCTCCGAGCAGCCGGCGAAGAACAGCAGCGCGTCAGGTCCCGCGGCGCCGGCGAGCAGCGCCGCGACGCGATCGGCCCGCCAGCCCCAGCGGCCGTCCTGCCGCGGCTGCGTGAAGCCGTCGTCGTCCGCGTCGTAGGCCGAGTGCCCGCGCCGCCGCAGCTCGGCGACGAGCGTCGACTTGCCCGTCCCCGACATCCCGGTGAGCAGCACCCGCACGGCTGGACCGTACCCCGGCGTCCTACGCTTGCGCCATGACGATCACGCACATCTGCGTCTTCTGCGGAGCCAGCCCCGGGGCCGGCGACCGCTACGTCGACGCGGCCCGCGCGCTGGCGGCCGAGCTCGTCGCCCGAGACATCGGCCTCGTCTACGGGGGCGGGCGGGTCGGCCTGATGGGGACGGTGGCGGACGCCGTGCTCGCCGCCGGGGGCACGGCGATCGGCGTCATCCCGGCGGCGCTGGACGACCGCGAGGTCGCCCACCGCGGCCTCACCGAGCTGCACGTCGTCAACACGATGCACGAGCGCAAGGCGCTGATGGCCGAGCTCGCCGACGCCTTCATCGCGCTCCCCGGCGGCATCGGCACGTTCGAGGAGACGATCGAGGCGCTGACGTGGACCCAGCTGGGCTTCCACGACAAGGCCGTCGGCCTGCTGGACGTCGGCGACTTCTACGCCGACCTGTGCGCGCTGCTGGACCACGCCGTGCGCGAGCGCTTCCTCAAGGCCGACGACCGCGCGATGCTCGTGCGCGGCGACACGCCGGGGGAGGTCATCGACCGTCTGGCGGCGTGGCGGCGCCCGGCCGGGACGAAGTGGCTGTCCCCGGGCCCGCGGCAGCTGGAGGGCGTCACGCCCCGCGGGCCGCTCGTCGGCGCGAGCGCCGTCGTCGTCCGGGACGGGAAGGTCCTGCTCGGCCGCCGGCGCGGCTCCCACGGGGACGGGACGTGGTCCTTCCCCGGCGGCAAGGTCGATCCCGGCGAGCCTCCGGCCGCAGCGGCCGCCCGCGAGCTCGAGGAGGAGACGGGCCTCGTCGCCACGTCGGTGACGCCGCTGACGTGGACGAACGACGTCTTCCCCCAGGACGGGGTGCACTGGGTCACGCTGCACCACCTCGTCGAGGCCACGGGGGAGCCGGAGCGGCGCGAACCCGAGAAGGCCGACAACTGGTCCTGGCACGCGTGGGACGCGCTGCCCGAGCCGCTCTTCGCGCCGGTGGCCACCCTGCTGGCAGGCGGCTGGTCGCCGCCGCCGGGCTGACGACCCGTCCGCCCGGAAACGGCACGCCCGTTCCGGTTTCCCCGTATCGTCCGCGCCATGGTCCGTCTCCGCGCCGCTGTCCCGTGGCTGTCCGCCCTCGCCCTGCTCGTCGCCCCGGCGGCGGCCTCCGCCAGGGACGACGCCGTCACCTCGTTCGACGGCACCTCGATCGTGCTGCACTGGTTCCCCGCCAAGGACGGCGTGAAGGCGCCGACCGTCCTCTTCGGGCCCGGGTGGTCCTCGCCGGGCAGCGACGATCCCGAGGGCAAGTCGGACCCGAGCACCGGCATCGTCGGCGTCGGCCCGCTGCGCCAGGCGGGCTACAACGTCCTGACGTGGGACCCGCGCGGCTTCGGCAAGTCCGGCGGCCAGGTCTCCGTCGACGGCCCGGACTTCGAGGGCCGCGACGTGCAGGCGCTCATCGACTACGTCGCCAGGCAGCCCGAGGCGCAGCTCGACAAGCCCGGCGACCCGCGCCTGGGCATGACCGGCGGCTCCTACGGCGGCGGCATCCAGCTCGTCGCCGCGGCGCTGGACAAGCGGATCGACGCGATCGTCCCGGACATCGCCTGGCACTCGCTGCTGACGTCCCTCTACAAGGACGACACGTTCAAGACGGGCTGGGGCTCGTTCCTCACCGCGATCGGCCAGCTGCAGGGGACGCTGGACCCGCGGATCCAGTCCGCCTACGCCAGCGGGGCGGCGACCGGCTCGATCGCCGCGTCCGACAAGGCGTGGTTTGCCTCGCGTGGCCCCGGCGACCTCGTCAAGCAGATCACCGTCCCGACGCTCCTCGTCCAGGGGACCGTCGACACGCTCTTCACCCTGCAGGAGGCCGCGACGAACTACGCGCAGCTGAAGGCGAGCGGCGTCCCGCTCAAGATGCTGTGGTTCTGCGGCGGCCACGGATCCTGCCTCAGCGACGCCGGGGACAAGGGCCGGGTGCAGCGGCGGACGATCGGCTGGCTGGACCGCTACCTCAAGGGCGACCGGACGGTCGACACCGGGCCGGCGTTCGAGTGGGTCGACCAGACCGGCAAGGAGTGGAGCGCGACGACGTTCCCGCCCGCGCCGGCGGCCCCGCTGAGCGCCGAGGGCGCGGGCGGCGTGCTGCCGATCCAGCCGGCCGGCGGGTCGGGCCCGTCGGCGGCCGGCGGGGGCGCGGTCGGCGCGATCGCCGGGCCGACGAACGGCAGTCGGGCGACGAACGCGGTGTCGCTCACCGTGCCGGCGCCGTCGGCGCAGACGCTGCTCGTCGGCGCGCCGAAGGTGACCTTCACCTACCGCGGCACGGCGAACGCCGACCGTCTGTACGGGCAGCTCGTCGACGACACGACGAACCTCGTCCTCGGCAACCTCGTCACGCCGATCCCGGTGACGCTCGACGGCAAGGAGCACACCGTCACGCGTGAGCTCGAGCTCGTCGCGCACACGCTGGCGCCGGGCAGGACGGTGACGCTGCAGCTCACGCCGTTCGTCACCGCCTACAAGACGGCGCAGGTCGCCGCCGGCGCGGTGACGATCAGCAAGCTCTCGCTGCAGCTGCCGACCGCCGACGCGGCGGCGATGGTCAAGCCCGTCGCGCGGCCCGCGGTTTCGGTGGTCTCCGCGCGGCCGCTCACGTCCCGCCGCGTGCGGGTGACGGTGCGCGCCACGGGCGGGGCCGTCGGGCAGGTCGTCGTGACCGTCCGCGACGCGCGGGGCACCGCGCTCGGCCGACGGACGCTCAAGGCGCTCAGCGGGACGAAGGCCGTCACCGTGACGCTCCGCCGCCGGGCCGGGGCCCGCTCGTACGCGACGGTCAGCGCGCGCGCGGAGGACGGCACGACGCTCGCCGCCCGCCGGGCACTGCGGCGCTAGGCGGCCGCCCGCGGTCGCTCAGCCGTCGAACCAGGCGTCCTGCATCTCGAGCGTCGTGCGGTCCTTGGCGGCCAGCAGGTCCAGCTGCGGGCCGGTCCGGGGCAGCTCGGAGCGGAAGAAGAAGCGCGCGGCCTGCCGCTTGCCGTCGTAGAAGGCCCCGGCCTTGCCGTCGGCGGCGAGGACCTGCTCGAGCCACATCCACGCGACGACGACGTGGCCGGCGGCCTCCAGGTACGTCGTCGCGTTGGCCAGCGCGACCTCCGCGCCGGCGGGGCCGTCGGCCCACAGCAGGCCGGTGACCTGCAGCAGGCGGTCCCGGGCGCCCTTGAGCTGGCCCCCCAGCTCGGCGGCCTCGCCGCCGGCCGCCTGCGCGCGGTCGATGCTCGCGCCCATCGCGGTCGCCAGCTGCGCGAGCGCCGCCCCGCCCTGCATCGTCACCTTGCGCCCGAGCAGGTCCAGGCCCTGGATGCCGTGCGTCCCCTCGTGGATCGGGTTCAGGCGGTTGTCGCGGTAGTGCTGCTCGACGTCGTACTCGCGGGCGTAGCCGTAGCCGCCGTGGACCTGGATCGCGAGCGAGTTGGCCTCCAGGCACCACTGCGACGGCCACGACTTGGCGATCGGCGTCAGCAGCTCCAGGAGCAGGTGCGCCTGCGCGCGCGCCGCGTCGTCCTCGAGCGTCTGCTCGTCGTCGACGAGCTTGGCGCAGTAGAGCATCAGGGCCATCGCGCCCTCGACGTAGCTCTTCTGCGCGAGGAGCATCCGCTTGACGTCGGCGTGCTCGACGATCGGGACCTGCGGCGAGCTCGCGCCGGCGGACTTGACCGACAGCGGACGGCCCTGGGGACGCTCGCGGGCGTAGCGCAGCGCCTTGAGGTACCCGGTGTAGCCCAGCGCGGTCGCGCCGAGGCCGACGCCGACGCGGGCCTCGTTCATCATGTGGAACATCGCGGCCAGGCCGCGATGCTCGGCGCCGACGAGGTACCCGATCGCGCCGGCCCGACCGCCCGGGGTGTGCGTCCCCTCGCCGAAGCCCAGGACGGTGTTCACGGTCCCCCGGAAGCCCATCTTGTGGTTCAGGCCGGCCAGGACGACGTCGTTGCGCTCGCCGAGCGAGCCGTCGTCCTCCACGAGGAACCGCGGGACGACGAACAGGCTGATGCCCTTCACCCCGGGCGGGCCGTCGGGGAGCTTGGCCAGGACGAGATGGATGATGTTCTCGCTGAGCTCGTGCTCGCCGCCGGAGATCCACATCTTCGTCCCGAAGAGGCGGACGGTGCCGTCGTCCTGCGGGACCGCGCGCGTCGTGATGTCCGCCAGCGACGAGCCGGCCTGCGTCTCGCTCAGGCACATCGTGCCGGTGAAGCGACCCTCGACCATCGGCTTGACGTAGCGCTCGTGCTGCTCGGGCGACCCGTTGGCGAGCAGCAGGTTCGCCGCGCCCGTCGTGAGCATCGCGTAGCCGGAGGTGCCGGCGTTCGCCGCCTGGAAGTAGGAGAAGGCGGCCGTCGACAGGACCGTCGGCAGGCCCATGCCGCCGACCTCGGTCGGCAGGCCGGCGCCGATGAGGCCGGCCTCGCCGAAGGCCGTCAGGGCCTCCTTCACGCCGGGGACGAGTTGGACCGTGCCGTCGGCGCCGACGTGCGGCTCCTGCTCGTCGGCCGTGCGGTTGTGCGGCGCGAACTTGTCGGTGGCGATCTGCTCGGCCAGGGCCAGCACGTCGTCGTAGAGCTCGCGGGAGTGCTCGGCGAAGGCCGGGCGCGCGGTCAGCGCCTCGATGTCGAGCCACTCGTGCAGGAGGAACTGCAGGTCCTGGCGGGCGATGAGGGTGGAGCTGCTCTGACGCGGCGCGGTGGTGCTCATCCGATCCTTCTACCCGATGCAGCGCGGTCGTGCCGCGCCACGAACGGAGGGGGCTTGGACGGTGGCCGTCCCGGGCACGCAAGGGGTTCCACGACAAAAGGAGCATCCGATGGCCAACGAACTGCAGGGCCGCAAGGTCGCCATCCTCGCCGCCGACGGCGTGGAGCGCGTCGAGCTCGAGGACCCCCGGGCCGCCGTGACCGAGGCCGGCGCCACCGTCGAGCTGCTGTCGCTCGAGGCCGGCGAGATCGTCGCCAAGAACGGCGACCTGGAGGACGCCGGCACGTTCCCGGTGGACCGCCTCGTCGCCGACGCCTCGGTCGAGGACTACGACGCGCTGATCCTCCCGGGCGGCACCGTCAACCCCGACAAGCTGCGCATCGACGAGGAGGCCGTGTCCTTCGTCCGGGACTTCTTCCAGAGCGGCAAGCCGATCGGCGCGATCTGCCACGGGCCGTGGACGCTGCTGGAGGCGGGCGTGTTGAGCGGCCGGCGGGTGACGTCGTTCCCGAGCATCCGCACCGACCTGCGGAACGCCGGCGCCGAGGTCGTGGACGAGGAGGTCGTGGTGGACGAGGGCCTGATCACGAGCCGCAACCCCGACGACCTGCCGGCGTTCTGCGCCAGGCTCCTGGAGGAGTTCGCCGAGGGACGTCACCCGGCGCGGACCCGGGCGGCCTAGCGGCGCGCCACCCCGTCGCCCGTCCGGCGGGCGAGGTGGGTGGCGATCGGCCCGGTCAGCGTGCGGGCCAGGCGCGCGTACGCGGCGTCGTCGGGGTGAAAGCGATCCTCGGCGATCTCGCCGCGCGCGAAGGTCAGCGGGACGGCCGTCACCTGCGGGTGGCGGTCGACCCGCTCGGCCACGACGCCCAGACGGCCGCTGCCCGGCGTCGTGGCGACGAGGGTCCCGGGCGGGACGCGGTCCAGCAGCTCCTCGTAGCGCTCCACGAGCTCGCGACGTAGGGCCCGGCGCAGCAGGTCGTTGCTGCCGACCATGACCGTCGTGACGTCCGGCGCGGTGCCCAGGGCCTCCAGCACGGGCAGCTGGCGCTCGAGCACGTCGCCGACACGGGCGCCGCTGAAGGAGAGGTTCACGACGCGGACCGGCAGGCCGCGGTCGTGCAGCGCGGCCTGGGTGAGCGGCACCCAGCCGCGCTCGACCGCGCCGGCCCCGATGCCCTGGGACATCGAGTCGCCGAGGACGACCCAGAGCGGGCCGTCGGGATGCGCGAGCGCGTCGCGGTTGCGCGCCTGCCACCACTGAGCGTACGGCCGGGTCTGCGCGGCGACGCGCCCGACGCCGGGCAGCAGGCGGCGCAGCGCCCGCGAGGCCAGGGCGGGCGGACGGTGGTTGAGGTTGTCGAACGCGTCGAAGGGGTCAGGCTGCTCGCGGTCCATCTGCCGGGTGTTCGCACGAGCGGCGCGGACGGATGACCGCGGCCCGGGTCAGGCGGCGGCGGCGTGCGTGCGGCCGACGGGGGTCGTGTCACGGAAGACGACGGTGACGCGGCCGAGGAAGAGGACGTCGCCGTCCACGAGCTCCACCGACGTGATGCGCCGGCCGTTGACGAAGGTGCCGTTCGCGCTGCGGTCGTCGTGCAGGTGCAGGCGCCCGCCGTCGCGGACGATCGTCGCGTGGCGCCGGGAGACGGTCGGCTCGTCGAGGACGACGTCGGCGGCGGCGCTGCGGCCGAGGTGCAGCGAGCCGTCGTCGACGGGCAGCAGGCGCAGGTCGCGGTCGTCGGCGAGCAGCAGGTACTGGCCGCGCACGCCGGCCGGCAGGTCCTCGTCCCCGACGGTCCGTTCGCGGTCGCGGGGGCTGAGGTAGGGGAGGGCGGGCAGACGCTCGGTGCGGGGCATGGCGGTGGCCTTCAGGTGGGGAGCCGGACGGCCCCAGCGTCCCGGCCGTCGCTCGGCGGCCGGTGGGCGAGGGCTGAGCGTCGGCTGGGAGCGCGATTCCCAGGAACTCTCAGGAAGGCCTGCGGCCCTGCTCAGGCGGCGGGCTGATCCTCCCCTCACGCACCGCAACCGAGAAGGAAGGTCACCCCTCACATGTCGAAGCTGTCCCCCAAGGCCATGGCGATCCTCGCCGCGGCCACCGCCGCCGGGTTCACCGGCGTGACGATCGCCGGCGCCGCCGACTCGTCCACGACGGGCACGACCGGCACGACGACGACGCCCGCCGCCAAGCAGCGCCCGGCCGGCCCCGGCCCCGGCTCCCGCGAGACGCCGCTGACCGGCACGACGAAGGAGCAGGTCGAGGCGGCCGCGCTCGCGAAGGTCCCCGGTACGGTCGTGCGCACCGAGACCGACGACGGCGGCGTTTACGAGAGCCACATCCGCAAGAGCGACGGGACCGAGGTCGAGGTCAAGGTCGACAAGGACTTCAAGGTCACGTCGGTGCAGACGCGGCCGGCCGGTGGCCCCGGTGGCCACGGCGGTCACGGGGGCCCGGGCGGTCCGGGCGGTCGCCACAGGGACCTGACCGCGGTCGCCAAGGCGCTCGGCGTGACGGAGGCCAAGCTCCAGAGCGCGCTGGAGGCCGCACGACCGGCGAACGGCACCCGGCCCGACCCGCGGGCCGACGACGCCGCCGCGATCGCCAAGGCGCTCGGCGAGTCCACCGCCGACGTGCAGAAGGTCCTCCAGAGCGTCGGGCCGGCCGGCGGCCACCGCGGCGGCCCGGGCGGACCGGGCGGACCGGGCGGCGACGACACCGCGCTCGTCGCGGCGCTCGTGAAGCAGTTCTCGGTCAGCGAGGTCAAGGCGCAGGCCGCGGTCGACGCCGCCCGCAAGGCGCACGAGGCCGAGCACGCCGCGCGCGAGAAGACGCTGTACGCCGCCGTCGCCAAGGCCCTGGGCAAGGACGCCGCCGACGTGCGGAAGGCCTTCGAGGCCGCCCGCCCGGCGAAGCCCGCCACGCCGTAGCCGCACCGCGGGCCGAGCGTCCGTTTCCCCCGCCTGACGCGGGGAGAAGTGGACGTTCGGCCCCGAGCCTGCCGCGACCCCGAGGCCGAGCGTCCGTTTCCTCCGCCGGGTGCGGGGGGAAATGGACGTTCGGCCCCGGCCCGGTTGTCGCCCGCCGGTCAGGCCGCCACCATGTCCGGCTGTGTCCGCCCCCGCCGCGCCCGCCGGTGCCGCTCCCCTCGCGCCCGCGAGCGCCGACCCCGTCGTGCGCGTCACGCCGCTGGAGCTCTTCTTCGACCTCGTCTTCGTCTTCACGATCACGCAGCTGACGTCGCTGCTCGTGGAGGACCTCTCGCTGCAGTCCCTGTGGCGCGTGGCGGTGATGCTCGGGCTCATCTTCTACATGTACGACGGCTACGCCTGGCTGACGAACGCGGTGCCGGCCCGCGGCACGCGCCGCCAGGGCCTGCTCATCGGTGGCATGGCCGGCTACCTCGTCCTGGCGATCACCATCCCGGTGGCCTACGACGGCGCCGGCCTGACCTTCGGCCTGGCGCTGCTGGCGATCACGGGCCTGCACGCCGCGCTCTTCGTCCGCTCGGCGGGGGAGGGTCCCGCCGCGGCGATGCGCCGCCTGGGCCCCAAGAACCTCGGCGTGGCGCTGCTCGTCGTCCTCGGCGGCGCGCTCGGCGGGGACGCGCAGGCCGTGCTGTGGACCGCGGGCTTCGTCCTGGAGTGGCTCCTGACCTCCGGCGGCGGCTTCCGGATCGGCCCTGCCCACTTCGTCGAGCGCCACGGACTGCTCGTCATCGTCGCGATCGGCGAGTCGATCGTCGCGAGCGGGCTCGGGGCGTCCGGCGACCAGACCATCGACGCGCAGCTCGTCGGCGTCGTCGTCCTCGGCCTGCTCATCAATGCCGGCCTGTGGTGGACGTACTTCGGAGACGACGCCGACGTCCGCGTCGAGGCTGCCCTGGAGGCTGCGCCGGCGGAGGACCGCGCCCGCCTCGCGCTGGCGGGCTTCGGCTACGCGCACTACCTCCTGCTGCTCGGCGTCATCCTCGCAGCCGTCGGCATCGAGGCGGGCGTCGCGCACCCCGGCGACCGGCTCGAGCTCGCGGTCGCCGCGGCGCTCAGCGGCGGCGTTGCGCTCTTCCTCGTCGGGGACACGGCCTTCCGGCGCATCCTCGGCGTGCCCGGCTCGCCGCTGCGCCTGGCGGCCGCGGCCGGGGTCCTCGTCGCGATTCCCGCGGGCACGGAGATCTCCGGCGCGGCCGGCCTGGCGGTGACCGCCCTCGTGCTCGGCGGCGCCCTCGCAGCCGAGCAGCGCTTCGCGCCGGCCTCCGCGGCGGCGTCGCTCCCCGGCTGACGGCCGACGGTCAGCGCACGCGCCGGCCGGGCGTCGGCGGGCGCAGCGGCGGGTAGGGCGCCCGGCACCCGTTTCCCGTTGGAGGTCGTGATGGTCCGTCGCCCGAAGTTCGCCGCCGCCGCCGTGCTGGCCGCCGCCCTGCTGCCCGCCGGCGCCGCGCGTGCCGCGGCCACCGGCCCGCAGGCCCTGCCCCAGCAGCCCGTCGCCTACGGCACCGGCGGGGGCGCGGCGACGATGAGCCCGTACGCGACCGCGTCCGCGATCCAGGTCCTGCGCGCCGGCGGCAACGCCGTGGACGCCGCCGTGGCGGCCGCCGCGACCCTCGGCGTCGCCGAGCCGTTCGTCGCCGGCCCGGGCGGTGGCGGGTACTTCGTCTACTACCGCGCCAAGGACCGCCAGGTCTTCACGATCGACGGCCGCGAGAAGGCGCCGCGCGGCGCCAAGCCCGACATGTTCCTCGGGCCCGACGGCAAGCCGATCGACTTCGAGCAAGCCGTCGAGAGCGGCGTCAGCGTCGGCGTCCCGGGCAACGTCGCGACGTGGGGCGTGGCGCTCAAGCAATTCGGCAGCCAGCCGCTGTCGACCGTCCTGCGCCCCGCCGCCCAGGTCGCGCGCACCGGCTTCCGCCTGGACCAGGCGCTCGTCGACGCGATCACCGCCAACAAGGCCAAGCTCTCGCGCTTCCCCGCCAGCGCCAAGCTCTTCCTCCCCGGCGGGCAGGTCCCGACGAACGGCTACCGCCTGCGCAACCCCGACCTGGCCACGACCTACGAGCAGCTCGGCCGCCGCGGCTGGCGCTGGTTCTACACCGGCCCGATCGGCGCCGCGATCGCCCGGACGGTCCAGCACCCGCCGGTGACCGCCGGGACCCCGGCCGTCGCCGGCGGCACCATGACACCCGACGACCTGCGCCGCTACACCGCGCCGCTGCGCAACCCGGCGACGTGGACGTACGGCGGGTACCGGATGTACGGCATGGGGCCGACCTCCTCCGGCGGGACGACGGTCGGCGAGGCGATGAACATCCTCAGCCAGTTCGACCAGACCGGCGACCGCAGCGAGGCGCTCTTCCGCTACCTGGAGGCCAGCAAGCTCGCCTTCGCCGACCGCGGGCAGTACGTCGGCGACCCCGCCTACGTCAACGTCCCGACGGCCGGGCTGCTGTCGCTGCCGTTCGGCGCCCAGCGCGCGACGCTCATCGGCACCACGGCCCTGAGCACCCCGGTCGCGCCGGGGGACCCGTTCGCGTTCAACGCGGAGCCGGCGTCCGGCCGCACCTACGCCCCGTCCGACACGGACCAGGAGGCGCACACGAACCACCTCGTCGTCGCCGACCGCGAAGGCAACGTCGTGAGCTACACGAACACGATCGAGCAGATCGCCGGCTCGGGCATCACCGTCGCCGGCCGCGGCTTCCTCCTCAACAACGAGCTGACGGACTTCAACTTCCCGACGGGGGCGGCGAACGCGGTCGGGCCCTCCAAGCGCCCGCGCAGCTCGATGAGCCCGACGCTCGTCACGA
>CAZRLR010000066.1:0-14942 GCA_964600395.1 uncultured Conexibacter sp. | reverse complement strand
GGCGGCGTCTGGCCGCCCTCGGCGCGGACCCAGGCCGCGATCGAGTCCGCGGCGCCCTTGCGCAGCTGCTTGCCGTCGAGGTCGACGCCCGACATGCGGGTCTGGGCGGTGAACGGGACGAACGTCGCGGCCCCGGGCGCGAGCTCCCGCTCGCGGATCCCGACCTGCTTGGCCAGCACGACGATCGCGCGGCCCTCGGGGGTCTCGTCGGCCAGCGAGGAGAGCTGCGCCGCCTCGGCCAGCTCGACGTCGCTGACGCCCGGCATCGGGAGGAACTCGGCGGCCTGGCGGTTGCCGAGCGTGATCGTGCCCGTCTTGTCGAGCAGCAGGACGTCGACGTCGCCGGACGCCTCGACCGCGCGCCCCGACAGCGCCAGGACGTTGCGCCGGACGAGGCGGTCCATCCCGGCGATGCCGATCGCCGACAGCAGTGCCCCGATCGTCGTGGGGATGAGCGCGACGAGCAGGGCGACGAGCGTCGTCGTCGAGATCGTCGTGTCGGCGAACGCGGCGAACGGCTGCAGGGTGACGACGACGAGCAGGAAGATGAGCGTCAGGCCGGCGAGCAGGATGTTCAGCGCGATCTCGTTCGGGGTCTTGCGACGCTCGGCGCCCTCCACCAACCCGATCATGCGGTCCAGGAACGACTGGCCGGGCTCCTGCGTGATCTCCACGACGATGCGGTCGCTCAGCACCCGGGTGCCCCCGGTCACCGCGCTGCGGTCGCCACCGGACTCGCGGATGACGGGGGCGGACTCGCCGGTGATGGCCGACTCGTCGACGGAGGCGATGCCCTCCACGACGGTCCCGTCCCCGGGGATGCCCTCGCCGGCCACGACGACGACGCGGTCGCCGCGGTGCAGCTCGTTCGCCGCCTTGGTCGTGCCGTCCTCCATCGTGGCGACCGACTCGGTGCGCATGGCGCGCAGCGCGTCGGCCTGCGCGCGGCCCCGGCCCTCGGCCAGCGCCTCGGCGAGGTTGGCGAAGACGACCGTCAGCCACAGCCAGACGGCGATCGTGACCGTGAACGCGGTCGACTCGTCGCCGCCCCCGAAGGCCTTGCCCGCGATGACCTGGTAGACGAGCGCGACCGTGGTGATCAGCGCGCCGATCTCGACGACGAACATCACCGGGTTGCGGACCTGCACCCGCGGGTCGAGCTTGCGCAGCGACCCGAGCAGCGCATCGCGCAGCAGGGCGGAGGTGAAGAGGGACTGGGACTGACGGGGGTTCACTTGGAGGCCTTCAGGTTCGAGAGGGCGAGGTTGAGCTCGGGGACGTTCACGGTGCGCTCGCCGAAGACGCCGAGGAAGCGGCCGTGGGTGTTGTCGTCCACCAGGGACTGCACCTGCTCGAGGTCCAGCCCGCGCGCGGCGGCGACCCGGCGCGCCTGGATGGCGGCGTTCGCCGGCGAGATGTCGGGGTCCACGCCGGACGCCGAGGTGGTGAGCGCGTCGACCGGGATGGCCGAGGCCTCCAGGCCCGGGTTGGCCTGCCCGTTGAGCGCCAGGTAGGCCGCGATCTCGTCGCGGTAGAACCGGCGCGCGGTGTCCGAGTTGGGTCCGCGGTTGGAGAAGGACGACGCGTCGGTCGCGTAGCCCGTGGCCGACGGCCGCGGCTGGAAGAACGCCGCGACGGGGTGCCGCCGGACGCCGAGCAGGCGTGAGCCCACGACCTTCCCGTCCTCCTTGATGAGCGAGCCGTTGGCCTTGCCGGGCAGCGCGACCTGCGCGACGCCCGTCACCGCCAGCGGGTAGACGAGGCCGAGCAGCACCGTCAGCACGAGCATCGCGCGCACCGCGGTGAGCAGTTCCTTGGGCAGGGGCATGGTGAGGTCTCTCCTAGAAGAGGTGGTCGGTGAGCCCCTGCACGACCGGGCCGAGCAGCAGGGCGGGGAAGAAGGTCAGCGCGCCGATGAGGACGACGACGCCGATGAGCAGGCTCGCGAACGTCCCGGTGTCCGTCCGCAGCGTGCCCGCGCCGACGGGGGCGACCCGCTTGCCGGTCAGCGAACCCGCGACGGCCAGGACGATGACGATCGGGAGGAAGCGGCCGCCCAGCATCACCAGGCCGCCGACGACGTCCGCGAAGGTGACCCCGTGGGACCCGAGGTTGCCCGCGTCCGGCTGCAGGAAGCCGGTGTAGCCGGCGAAGGCCGAGCCGTTGTTGTTGGCCTGCGAGAGGTAGGCGTAGAGGGTCTCGCTGAAGCCCTGCGGCCCGGTGGCGTAGATCGACGGCGCCCCCCACTTCGTAGCGAGGGCCAGGCCGGCGCCGAGCAGCACGAGCAGCGGGGTGACCAGCACGCCGAGGGCGACGAGCTTGATCTCGCGCGCCTCGATCTTCTTGCCCAGGAACTCCGGGGTGCGGCCGACCATCAGCCCGCCGATGAAGACCGCGAGCAGGACGTAGAGCAGCATCGTGTAGAGCCCGGTGCCGACCCCGCCGAAGACCGACTCGCCGTAGGCCATGTTCGCCATCGGGACGAGGGAGCCGATGCCGGTGAAGGACTGCATCGCGGCGTTGACCGCGCCGCACGACGTCACCGTCGTGACGGCCGCGAAGAGCGCGGACATCGTCGAGCCGTTGCGCAGCTCCTTGCCTTCGAGGTTGACGCCGTGCAGGCCGGCGAGCTGCTGGGCCGGCGTGCCGTGGCGCTCGGCCGCGAAGACGACCGCGACGCTCACGACGAACAGGAGGCTCATCGCGCCGAAGATGGCCCAGCCCTGACGGCGGCTGCCGACCATGCGCCCGTAGGTCGCCGTGAGCGACGCCGGGATCGCGAGGATGAGGAACATCTCGAAGAGGTTCGAGAACGAGGTGGGGTTCTCGAACGGATGGGCGGAGTTGACGTTGAAGAAGCCGCCGCCGTTCGTCCCCAGCTCCTTGATCGCCTCCTGCGAGGCGACCGGTCCGCGGGCGATGCCGCCGGTGTCGGCGCCGAGCGTCTGCAGGACGCCCTGCGTGACGAGCACGAGCGCGGCGAGGAAGGCGATCGGCAGCAGCACATGCGTGATGGCGCGCGTCAGGTCCTGCCAGAAGTTGCCGATCGCGACCGTGCCGTTCGTGCTCGCGGCGTCCTGACGGCGGCCGGCCAGGGCTCGCACGAGCGCGATCGCGACCGCGATGCCGACGCCGGCCGAGACGAAGTTCTGGACCGCCAGCCCGACCGCCTGGCTGACGTACGTCATCGTCGTCTCGCCGCCGTAGAACTGCCAGTTCGTGTTGGTCACGAACGACGACGTGGTGTTGAACGTCACGTCCCACGGCGCGGAATGGAAGTCGCCGTGATTGAGCGGGTGCAGCGTCTGGGTGCGCAGGATGACGAACAGCAGCAGCCAGCCGGCGGCGGAGAAGCAGATCACCGCGCGGGCGTAGGCCTTCCAGTCCTGGCCGCGGTCCGGCTGCACGCCCAGGAGGCGGTAGATGCCGCGTTCCAGGCGTCCGGAGACCGGGTCCAGGAAGGTGTGCTCGCCGCGGAAGACGCGGGCCATGTGCCCGCCGAGCAGCGGCACGACGGCGACGATCAGCGCGCAGAAGAGCGCGAGCTGGAGGATGCCCTGGACCATGGCTCAGAAGTCCTCGCCGCGCAGCAGCGCGTAGACGAGGTAGAGCGCCACGAGGGCCGCGACGGTGACCCCGAGGACGTTGGCGGCCGATTCGGCGGTCATACGCGATCGAGTCCTTCGACGATGAGGGCCAGCGCCGCGAAGCACACGACGGCGATGGCCAGGGCGAGAAGATCCATGCCTGCACTGTGCGCCGGGGCCCGTCAAGGCCGCATGGGCGAACGGGCCGCCCGTATGCAGATCGTGTGAAGGTCGGCGGCGCGGTCAGCCCGCGAAGCGGTACCCGACGCCCGGGTCGGTGCGGATCAGCCGCGGGGCGGCGCCCGGGCGCTCGATCTTGCGGCGCAGGTTCGCGACGTGGGTGCGCAGGACGGCGGTGTCGTCGGCGTACCCGGGCCCCCACACCTCGACGAGCAGCGCCCGGTGGGTCAGCAGGCGCCCGCGGTTGCGCGCCAGGTGGCGCAGCAGGTCGAACTCGATCGGCGTCAGGTGCACGGGCTCGCCGTCGCGCCGCACGACGCGCGCGGCGAGGTCGATGCTCAGGCCCTCGGCTTCGATCGTCGGCTCGTCGGGCCCCGAGCCGCTGCGGCGCAGCGCCGCCTCCAGGCGCGCCACGAGCTCGCGCGGCCCGAACGGCTTGGTGACGTAGTCGTCGGCGCCGGCCTGCAGCGCCTGGACCTTCATCTCCTCCTCGTCGACGGCGCTCAGGACGATGATCGGCATCTGCGACCACTCGCGCAGCCGGCGGCACAGCTGCACGCCGTCCCCGTCGGGCAGGACGAGGTCGACGATCGCGGCGTCGGGGGGACGGACGGCCGCGCGGTCCAGGGCCTCCTCCATCGTCGCCGCCTCGACGACCTCGTGGCCGGCGTCGCGCAGGACGACCTTCAGGGCGCGAAGGATCTGGGGCTCGTCGTCGCAGACGAGCACGCGCCGGCCCGTGCTCATGCCGCCACCGCCTCGAGCGGGAACTCGACGACGAAGCTCGAGCCCTGGCCGGGAAGGGACTCGACGGCGACACGCCCGCCGTTGGCCTCGACGAAGCCGCGGACGATCGCCAGCCCCAGGCCGCTGCCGGCGCCGACCGAGCCGTCGCCGCGCCAGAACGGCTCGAAGACGCGCTCCTGCTCGGCGGCCGGGATGCCCGGGCCCTGGTCGACGACCCGGACGACGAGGCGCGAGCTCACGACGCGGGCCCGGACGGAGACCGGCGCGCCCCCGCCGTGCTCGCCGGCGTTGGTGACGAGGTTCGTGAACGCGCGCTCGAGCTGCGCGGCGTCGGCGCGCAGCAGCGGCAGGCCGGGGTCGATGACGAAGCGCACGTCGGCGCCGCTCTGCTCGGCGGCGGCGTGCAGGACCTCGTCCAGTGCGCACCAGTCCGGCCGCGGGACGGCGGTCCCGGCCTGCAGGCGCGAGAGGTCCAGCAGGTTGTCCACGACGCGCGCCAGGCGCTCGGCCTCGCCGACGATGCCCGCGGCGAGCGCCTCGCGGTCCTCGTCGTCGATCGAGGCCGACCCCAGCGCCGACCCCGCGGTGAGGATCGACGTCAGCGGGCTGCGCAGGTCGTGCGAGACGGCGCGGAGGATCGCGGTCTTCAGGACGTCGCTGCGGCGCAGCGCCTGGGTCTCGACGACCTCGGCCTGCAGCGCGTCGCGCTCGAGCGCGGCGACGACGAGCGGCTCGAGGGCGGGCAGGACGTGGGCGGTCAAGCGATCGTGCGTCGCCGGCGCCAGGCCGG
The DNA here is from genome assembly GCA_964600395.1 of uncultured Conexibacter sp. Classification (GTDB taxonomy): domain Bacteria; phylum Actinomycetota; class Thermoleophilia; order Solirubrobacterales; family Solirubrobacteraceae; genus Paraconexibacter. Next base: position 9,638 of record CAZRLR010000066.1, on the reverse strand, counting down.
CCGGGAGCAGCAGCGTCGCGACCGTCCGGTCGCCGGTGCGCAGCGCGAACGCCTCCCGCCGGTCGTCGCCGTCGACCGGCCCGCGCTCCAGCGCCGCCGACGGGACGCCCAGTGCCCCGGCGACGCGGTGGGCCACCGTGCGCAGCAGCGCGTCGGGGTCGCCGCCGGCCAGCATGCCGCGGGCGATGTCGGCCGCGAGCGCCGCCTCCTGCCGGCGCGCCTCGGCCTCGGTCGCACGCGCCCGGGCGCGGTCGGCGACCCGGCTCGTGACGACCGCGACGACGACGAAGGTCACGAGTGCCGCGACGTTGCGGCCGTCGGCGATCGTCAGGCGGCCCGTCGGCTCCAGGAAGAGGACGTTGAAGGCGAGCGCGGAGACCAGCGACGTGCCCAGGCCGAGCCCGAGGCCCCAGCCGGTCGACACGAGCAGGACGGGCAGCAGGTAGACGACCGACAGCGACGCCGCCGGCGCGACATCGTCGGCCAGCAGCGCCACCACGCCGGTGCTCGCGGCGACGCCGACGAGCGCCACGAGGGCGCCCGCGCGCGGCGAGGACGGTGACGAAAGGGCGGCCATCCGCCCGTCAGCCTACGCCGCTACCGGCGCGGCACCTTCACCGCCTTCGTCTTCAGCACGAGCTTCTTGCCCGCGGTCGTGACGATCGTCAGGCGCAGTTGCAGCTTCTTGCCGCGGTCGGCCCGGACGATCCTGTACGTGCGCTTCGTCGCGCGCTTGATCGCCTTGCCGTTGCGCAGCCACTGGTACTTCACGCTCTTGGCGCCCTTGATCTTCTTCGGCGCCGCCAGCGTGGCGCCGACCTTGATGCGCTTGGGCAGCGTGAGCTTGATGACGGTCTTGGAGGTCAGCGGGACGGTGCCGCCGGGCGGGGTCGTGCCGGGCGGGGTCGTGCCCGGAGGCGTCGTGCCGGGCGGGGTGGTCCCGGGCGGGGTGACCACGACGGGACGGGTCGTGACCGCCGGCCCGGGCTCGGAGTAGGCGTCGGTCGTCCGCTTCTGGATGCCGTCGTCGGCGATGGCGGTGACGCGCACCTGCAGGCGCTTGCCGGCCTGCTGGGCGGTCGGCGTGAAGCTCTGCCCCGTCGCGTTGATGATCGGCGTGCAGCCCAGACCGTCGGCCTCGCAGGCCAGCCACTGGCGCTCGTAGGTCAGCGCGTTGCCGTCCCACGCGCCGGCCGTCGAGCTCGCCTCCTCGCCGAGGTAGGAGGTGCCGACGAGCTTCGGCAGCTCCGTGTTCACCGGCTTCTTCTCGATGATGAGGAGCGTCTGCCCGGCGAAGGAGGTCGTCGGCGAGCCGGAGAACGTCCCGGTGACGTAGCCGGCCAGCTTCTTGCCGATGTCCGCTTTGCCGGAGGTGTACGTCGGACTGGTCGCCCCGGGGATGTCGACGCAGTTCAGCCCGTTCCCGTCGCAGCGCTGCCACTTGTAGGTCGTGGACGACAGGACGATCGGGTTACCGTTCGACTTCCACGGCGAGCCCGGGTCGATGGTGAACGTCTTGCCCCAGGCGTACGACGCGTCCGTCGGCCCGATCTTCGGGAAGCCGCTCGGCGGCGTCGGGGCGTTCGCCGGCGCGCCGGTCACGGCGGTCGTCTGGGTGCTCGTCTGCGGCACCGCGCTGGGGGAGAGGAGGTTGGTGGCGCTGACGACGACGCGGATGGTCGCGTTGAGGTCCGCCTGCGCGACGGTGTAGGTCTTGCCGGTGCCGCCGGCGATCGAGCTGCAGTTGTTGCCGGCGTTGTCGCAGCGCTTCCACTGGTAGGCGAAGAAGAGTGGCAACGTCCCGTTCCACGTCCCGTTGGACGCCGTCAGCTGCTCGCCGACGGTGATGCCGGACGCCGGTGTGATCGCCGGGGCCGAGCCCGTCGTCACGGGCGCGAGCGCGAGCGAGTAGACGCCGCGGGCGCTCGTCCCGGCCATGAGCGCCGGCGGGGAGAAGCCGATGCCGACGGTGTTGACGATCTCGGCGCCCATCGACTGCGCTGCGTTCGGCAGGGTGTCGGTCGACATCTGGCCCCAGGTGTCGCCGCCGTCGATCGTCGCCCAGACGCCGCTCTGCGTCCCGGCGACGAAGCGGTTGCCCAGCAGCGCGCCCCCGGCGAAGAGGCCGCGCTTGGCGCCGGCCGGCAGGAACGTCCCGGGGACGGAGCTCACGCCGCTCGCGTCGTTCCAGGTCAGGCCCGCGTTCGTGCTCTTGTAGATGCCGCCGCTCGTCGAGGCGTACATCTCGTTGCCGCCGCCGACGCCCACGCCGATGCGGAAGACCGACTGGGCGGGGATGCCGTCGGAGTGCAGCGTCCAGCTGCGTCCGCCGTTGGCCGAGATGAAGATGCCGTCGGACGCCCCGGCGTAGAGCACCCCGTTGAGCGACACGATGTGGAAGAAGGACTCGGCGTCCGGCGTGCCGGTCGCCTTGTCCCAGTGCGCGCCGCCGTCGGAGGAGTAGAAGGCGCCCCGGGAGGCGGTGCCGACGACGAGATCGCCCGGCGCGTTGACGTGGACGGTGTTCACCGCCTCGTTGAGCATCCGCGGCCCCGCGCCCTGCGCCAGCGGCTGCCAGTTGCCGCCCGAGCTGCCCTGGAAGAGCCCGCCGGTCGTCGCGGCGTACAGCGTCGCACCGCTGGCGACGACCTGGTGGATGTTCAGGTCGCCCTCCTGCGGGTTCAGGCCGCCGTTGATCTGCCCCCACGGTCCGAGGGCGTTGCTCGAGGTGAAGACTCCGTCGCCTTCACTGCCGGCGAAGAGCTGCGGCCCGATGAAGTCGAGGGACTCGATGTGGGCCTCCTGCTTGGCCGACGTCCAGTTCGCCCAGGTGTCGGCGCCCGCGGCGTGCGCCACGCCGGCCCCGCCCAGGAGGGCGGCGCAGGTGGCGGCAGCGGCTGTCAGAGAACGACCAAGACGAGGCATGTCGGCGAGGCTACACGCGGACCGCGCCGCGTTGGGGCGGGTTGAGACCCCTTCGATACGGGCCCGCTACCCGCGGCCGACGGCCTCCAGCTGTGCCGCCCAGAACCATGGGCCGGGCGCTTCGGGCGCCTCCTCGTGGTAGCGCCGGGCGATGTTCACGTCGTCCCCGAGGCGCAGGGCGGCGATCGCGATCCCGACGGTCTCGAGGTCCAGCTCCGTCGCCGCGTCGGCGGCACGCCCGGCGAGCTCGGCGATGAGCCGCTCGCGGCGGCCCTGCAGCAGCGCCGGATCCACGCGGGCGGGGGCGCGCAGCAGCGCGCCGGCCAGCGCGCGCTCGAGCAGGCCGCGCCGCGCCGGGCTGCGCAGCCAGTCGCGGCGCCAGGCGGCCAGCTCGCGCGCCGGCAGCTCCCAGCTGCTCATCGAGCCGAAGCGCCGGTCGTCCGCCAGCAGCTCGCGGTTGAGCGCCCAGGCCATCTGCGGCAGGGCGGGGTAGCCGACGAGGTCCTCCAGCAGCGCGTGGGCCAACGCGCGGGGCCCGTCGCCCTCCCAGCCCCAGGAGGTGCCGGGGATCGCGTACGGCGCGCCGGTACGCGGCCGCGCCTCCACGCGCCGCCGCCCCGTCTCCGGGTCCACGATGCCGTGGTAGCAGCCGTCGGCGTCCATCCCACCCGGTACGGACGAGGGACGGGCGGGGGACTACCGGGGCGGCGGGAGCAACGCGTCGAGCTTGGACTGGGTGCGCATCTCGGCCAGGATGCGCTCCAGGCGCGGCTCCACGTCGTCGTCGACGTGGACCATCGTCGCGGCGACCGCCGGGTGCACGGCCGCGATCTGCCGGTGCATCTCGTGTGCGACGGCGCGGTAGGACGGGTGCCCCTCGCGGCCGGAGCGCAGCTCGATGAGCTGCATCGCCTCGCGCGCGTTGAGGTCCAGCACGTAGCGGATGCGGTAGCCCAGGCAGAGCGCGTACTGGGCCACGCGGGCGTCGTGCCCGTCGTCCAGCAGCCGCTGGTGGGCGACGCGCGAGAGCTCCAGGGCGCGGCGGTAGTCGCCGCCGCAGCCGGCCAGGTCGACCTCGTCCGGGACGCCGGCGCCGAGCTCGGGCGTCAGCCTCTGCCACTGGACGGTGAGCATGCGATGGCGCTGCAGGTCGCGGAAGGCGCCGTAGTCCGACACGATCTCGAAGCGGTAGCGCAGCGCCTCGAAGCCGCGGCCGGGTCGGTGACGGCGGTTGGCGCGGGCGCCGACGAGGTCGCTCAGCAGCGCCGCGCGCTCGTCGGTGCTCAGCGCGCTCAGACGGATCCGCGCGTCCTCCTCCGAAACGCCGGAGGCCTCGAAGAGCAGGGCGGCCAGCAACGCGTCCTCGTCGCCGTCGACGTGCAGGAGGCGGACGGACGGGCGCCCGCCCTGCTCGACGGTCGGGCGGTCCAGGCCCAGGCGGGTGACCCAGCGGGCCGCGGCGGCGTCGCGCTCCTGCAGGTAGCCGATCCACTCGCCGCCGCGGTCCGGGCGCGGGACGCGGGAGACGAACGACGGCATGACGGCCTGGATCGAGTCCAGGATCATCCCGCCGCACTCGCGGGCCTCCGGCAGCGGGTGCGCGAGCAGGTGCAGGATGAGCTGCTCGTAGGTCTGCCCTGTCGCGTAGATCCCCATGTGCGACAGGGAGGCGGCGGGCAGCAGGCCGCGGACGAGGTCCAGCGCCTTGGCGGCGATCGCCCGGTCGCGCGCCGGACTCGGGTCCCCCGGGAACGAGCCGTCGACCCACGCGCGCACCCGCGGGAGCAGGTCGGCGTACGTGCCGAAGATCTCGTCCATCGACTGCTCGTAGACGCGCCCGAGGGCCGGGTCGCGGTAGTAGCGATAACGCGGCGCGCGGTCCGGGCCGTCCATGGGGCCGTCGTAGGGGATGTAGCGCGTGGACTGCTCGAGGTAGGCGCCCAGGCGCGGGCGCTGCAGGACCTTCGTCAGGACGTTGGAGACCCACTCGCAGGCGACGTGCGCGCCGCCGAGCTGGGCGACGCTGTCGTCGCCGTAGCCGACGAAGATCCGCTCGTAGAGCTCGGCGGCCCGCTTGCCCTCGGTGTCGTCGGCGCCGTGCTCGATGGTCGGCAGCGAGTCGGCGAACTCGTCCAGGAACATCCGCCGCAGCGTCCCCTGGTAGCGCGAGTAGCGGGCGAACATCGCGCCCTTGACCGTCTCCGGGAGGTTCGTCAGCGCGAACACCGGGCGGTCCAGGTTGGTGACGTGCGGCGCCAGGCGGGCCTGCTCGTCCGGGGTGAAGCTCTCGACGGGATAGTCCATGTGCGGGGTGGAGACCCTAGCGCGCCACCCGGCGTCCGGCGGTCAGCGGACCGTGACCGGGACGCCCGGCGCGATCCGCGCCGCCAGCCACGCGATGTCGGCGTCGGCCAGGCGGACGCACCCGTGCGACGCGGCGGTGCCGGGCGTCCCGCCGAGGTTGCCGCGACCGTGCAGCGCGATCTGCCCCGGGCCGCCGTCGAACTCCTGGAAGACCGCCGAGCGCGCGCTCAGCGCCAGCGCGAAGGGGGCGCCGGCGCGCGCCCGCGGCAGGCGGACGTTCTCCTCGACGAAGAACTCGCCGCGCGGGGTCGGGGTCGACGGGCGTCCCACCACCGCGGCGAAGCTGCGCACGACGCGTCCGGCCCGGACGGCCTGCACGCGCCGCGAGCGCAGGCGGACGACGAGGTGCCACCGCGTGCTGCCCGCCCGTGTGCCGGCGGCGCGGATCCAGCCCGTGGCCGGCGGGGCGGGCCGGCCCAGGGCGCGCCCGGGCAGCCGCACGTGCAGCCACGTCCGGCCGGCGGCGTCCCGGCGGCGCCCGAGCTCCGGCAGGACCGTTCGCACGCCGGTGATCGGCCGCCGGGCGACGACGACCGAGACGACCTTCGCGGCGGACGACGGCGCCGCACGGGCCGGCGCGGGGCCGAGCAGGACCGCGAGCGCCGTCGCCGCAGGTGCGACCATCAACCGGTGAAGCCGCCGGGCGTGCGCGGCGGTCGCGAGGGCGTCCGCACCGGGACCGTGGCGGCGGCGCACGCCCGATACCGCAGGCGGACGCGGGCGACGGGCGTCCCGTCTGTGAAGGTCACGGTCGCCAGCACGGTCCGGCTCCCGCCCCGAGTGGGCGGGTGGACGAAGGCCTGGAACGGTCCGCTCGTCGGGCGGGCGATGACGTGCGGGCCCACCGAGAAGACGACGCGGCCGATGTGCAGCCCGGTGACGACCGTCCGGAACGTCCCGCGCAGGCAGCGGCTCGTGCCGAAGCGGGTGATGGTCGTGGCGAACGATCGCGGGACGGTCGTGACGATCGCCGCGCCGTTGCCCTGGGTCGTGACCCCGCCGGCGGACGGTCCGGGCGTCGCCGTCCCGGGTGTGGCCGTCCCGGGCGTGGTCGTCCCGGGGGCGCCGGGGGCGGCTGCGGTCCCGCTGCCCGGCGCCGGCGTGGGGGCGGGCGGCGTGCCGGGGGCGGTGCAGGTGGGGACGCTGATGCGGTCGTTGATCATCGTCACTGCCCCCGTGCGGGCCAGGACGCGCCCGGCGAGCGTGACGCCGTCGTTCATCGTGACGGCGGTCTTCGCCAACACGGTGCCCGCGAAGGTCGAGGCCGTGCCGAACGTCGCCGAGCTGCCGATCGTCCAGAAGACGTTGCAGGGCTGCGCGCCGTTGACGAGTTTCACCGCGCTGGCCGACGCCGTCGTCAGGGCCGAGCCGATCTGGAAGACGAAGACGGCGCTCGGGTCGCCCTGGGCGTCGAGCGTCACCGGGCCGGTGAGGCCGATGGACGAGGCGGCGCGGTAGACGCCGGCGGTGAGGACGAGGCCACCGAGGTCGCCGGTGACGGCCACGGCGGGCGAGCGGCCGGCGAGGTCGTCGTAGGCGAGCTTCGCGTCCGCCTGCGCCTGGCCGGCGGTGGCGTCCGTCACGTGGGTCGTCCCGTTCACGGTGCCCGGGGGGAAGCCGCTGACGGACGTTCCGGGGCTGAGTCCCAGGTCGCCGTCGACGACCGACGGGCCGGTGTTCGTCACGGCCGAGCCGGCCAGGACGCCGAACGCGCCGGCGGTCGCGAGCGTCGGCGGGGACTGCGCCGCGGAGGCGGCGGGGGCACCGACGGCGGCGAGCGCGAGGACCGTGGCCCCGGCGCGCCGGAGGGTCCGCAGGCTCCCGCGTCGGGCGGGGGAGATGGACGACATGACGCTGCGCTCCTTGATCGGGTGGCGCGCAGGCCCGCGCGCCAAGGTCCTGCATCAAGGGCGACGTCACCGGTGACCCGACGGAAGGTACCCGCCGCCCCCGACCGGCAAACCCGACCTTCAGCACCAAGACGGTAGGGATATAGGGCACCACCTCGATGGGGAATGTGCAATCCTCCAAAACCTGACCGGCAAATCCCTGTTTTGGAAGGACCACCACGTGAAGCGCACCATCCCGACCCTCATCGCCTCGCTGGCCGCCGCCCTGGTGGTCGCCGGCTGCGGCGGTGCGTCGGACTCCAGCGACGGCGCCGGCGGCGGGGCGAAGGCGGAGTCGGGCAAGTCCACGCTCTCGCTCGTCGCCTACTCGACCCCGCAGGTCGTCTACGACGAGATCATCCCCGCCTTCGGGAAGACCGAGCAGGGCAAGGGCATCGGCTTCAAGACGAGCTTCGGCGCCTCCGGCGACCAGAGCCGCGCCGTCGAGGCCGGCCTGCCCGCCGACGTCGTGTCCTTCTCCACCGAGCCCGACGTCACGCGCCTCGTGAAGGCCGGCCTCGTCGCCGACGACTGGAACGCCGGCCCGAACAAGGGCCTGGTCACGACGTCCCTCGTCTCCTTCATCGTCCGCAAGGGCAACCCGAAGAACATCAGGACGTGGGACGACCTGCTCAAGCCGGGCATCAAGGTCCTGACGCCGAACCCGTTCACCTCGGGCGCGGCCAAGTGGAACCTCCTGGCCGCCTACGGCCAGGCCTCCGACGCCGGCAAGGACCCGCAGGCGGGCCTCGACTACGTCTCCAAGCTCATCAAGGACCACGTCGTCGTGCAGGACAAGTCCGGCCGCGAGGCGCTGCAGAACTTCACCAGCGGCACCGGTGACGTCCTGCTCTCCTACGAGTACGAGGCCACGACCGCCCAGAAGAAGGGCGAGGACGTCGACTTCGTCACGCCGGACGACACGATCAAGATCAACATCGACATCGCGACGACCAAGGACGCCCCGGCCGAGGCCAAGACGTTCCTCGACTACGTCCTCAGCGCCCCGGCGCAGGAGCTGTTCGCCGACTGGGGCTACCGCCCGGTCAACGAGGAGGTCCTCAAGGCCAACGCGGACAAGTTCCCCGAGCCCGCCGGCCTCTTCACGATCGAGGACCTCGGCGGCTGGGAGAAGGTCAACGACGAGCTGTTCGACCCGGAGAAGGGCTCGATCGCCGAGATCGAGAAGGACGCCGGGGTCTCGACGGCCAAGTGAGCACCGCCGTCGCACCAGCCCGGCGCCGCCGCCCGCGCAGCCGCCCCGCCACCGCCGGTGGTGGGGCGCTGGGCCTTGGCATCGTCACGCTCTGGCTGAGCCTCATCGTCCTGCTGCCCCTCGCCGCCGTCACGGCCAAGTCGCTGGACGACGGGTGGGGCACCTTCTGGGACGCGATCAGCTCGCGCCAGGCCGTCAACGCGCTGGTGTTCACGGTGCTCGTCTCCCTGCTGGCGGCCGCGGTCAACGCGGTCGCCGGCACCCTCATCGCCTGGGTCCTCGTCCGCGACCGCTTCCGCGGCAAGGCGATCGTCAACGCCCTCATCGACCTGCCGTTCGCGCTGCCGACGATCGTCGCCGGCCTGACGCTCATCGCGCTCTACGGCAAGCAGTCGCCGGTGGGCATCGACATCACCTACACGCGTACGGCCGTGCTGCTGGCGCTGCTGTTCGTGACGCTGCCCTTCGTCGTCCGCGCCGTGCAGCCGGTGCTCATGGAGCTCGACCGCGAGATGGAGGAGGCCGCGGCCTCCCTGGGCTCCGGCCCGCTGCACACCTTCCGCACGATCGTGCTGCCCAACCTGCGTCCGGCGATCATCTCCGGCGCGGCGCTGAGCTTCGCCCGCGCCGTCGGCGAGTTCGGCTCGATCGTCCTGATCAGCGGCAACGTGCCGTTCAAGACCGAGGTCAGCTCGGTCTACGTCTTCAAGCTGCAGGAGTCCAGCGACAACCCGATCCCCGCGGCCGCCGTCTCGGTCGAGCTGCTGGCGGTGTCACTGCTGGTCCTCATCGCGATCCGCACCTACGAGCGCCGGAGCAGCCGCCATGCAGGGTGACTCGCGCGCTGCCCGCCTGACGCTGCGCGCGCTCGCGCTCGGCTACCTGGCGCTGCTGCTGCTCGTGCCGCTGGGCGTCGTGCTCTACCGGACCTTCGAGCCCGGCGTGGGCGCCGTCTGGGACAGCATCACCACGCCGGCCGCCATCCACGCGTTCAGCCTCACCCTGACGATCGCCGCGATCGCCGTCCCGCTGAACACGGTGCTCGGCATCCTCACCGCGATCGTGCTCGTGCGCGGGCGCTTCCGCGGCAAGGCGCTGCTCGAGGCGATCGTCGACCTGCCGTTCGCGATCTCCCCGGTGGTCGTCGGCCTCGCCCTCGTGCTCGTGTTCGGCCGCATCGGCTGGTTCGGACCGTGGCTGGCCGACCCCACCCATCTGACCAGCGACTGGGCCAACCAGCGGAT
>CAZRLR010000065.1:0-15028 GCA_964600395.1 uncultured Conexibacter sp. | reverse complement strand
CCGAGCCCGGCCAACCGCCGCAGCTGCTCGCCGCCTGAGGCGACCTGGGCCGGCGCTCGCGCGGTTCAGCGCACCGCGCCGCCGGCTGTCACCGGGTGGATCTCCACGACGCCGTGGCGGGTGACGAGCACCCCGCCGTCCGGCAGGTGGCGCGAGGCCGCGGCAGGCCCGCTCAGCAGCGCGGCCTTCGCCCGGACCTCGGCCAGCAGGCCGGTCGGCGCGAGCGCCGTCACCTGCAGCACGCCGGTCTGCGCCGGGCGTCCCGTGCGGGGGTCGATGAGGTGGTGGCCGCCCGCCCACGCGCGGCGGGTGACGCCGCTCGTCGCCACCGCGGCGGCGCGCAGGTGCAGGTGGTGCAGGGGGGCGTCGTCGCCCGGCTCCGCAAGCGGGTCGGCGACGTGCACGTCGCGGACGCGGCCGGCCGTGCCCCCGAGGCGCAGGTCACCCGCGCAGTCCACGACCCAGGCCTCGCAGTCGCGCAGCGCGTGCGCCATGAGGTCGGCGGCCAGGCCCTTGCCCAAGCCGCCGCTGTCCAGGCGCAGGCCCGGCGGGCGGACGTCTTGCTCACCGCGGACCTGCAGGTCGCGGAACGAGTACGACGGGCCCCATTGCGGGTCGTCGGCGTCGCCCTGGGCGGGGCCGGCGGGCGGCGCCGCCGGGTCGAAGTGCTCGCGGTAGCCGGCGCGCTCGAGCGCCGGAAGGCAGGTCGCGTCGACGAGGCCGTCGCTCGCCTCGCCCGCCCAGCGCGCCGCGGTGACGAGGCGGCGCAGGAGCGGCCCGGCGGGGACGGCGGTCCGTGGGTCGGCGTTCAGGCGGCACAGCTCGCTGCCGGCGTCGAAGCGCGTGAGGCGGTGGTGCAGGTCCAGCGCGATCGTGCGGGCGCGGTCGACGGCGGCGCGCACGGCGGGCTCGTCCGGGCCGGTGGCGATCACGCGGACGGTCGTCCCGAAGCAGGCGAAGCAAGACGTGACGTCGACGGATCCGGCGGGGACCCGATCGGCCGGCGCGGTGGCAGCATCGGCGGGGCGGGGGGCGGTGGCGGTGGACATGGGGCGCATCCTGCGCCCGCCGCGTGGGGTCCGGCTCGGGGTCGGCTGGGAGCTTCCTGGGAGCCCCGTCCGCCGGCTCGGCCCGCGCGCAGCGACCGAACCGAGAGGGCGTCCATCATGTGTTGCTGGGGCGACACATGATGGACGCCGTGGCGTGCCGACCTGGGAGGGCGTCCATCGTGCTGCCAGGGCGACACATGATGGACGCCGTGGCGTGCCGACCTGGGAGGGCGTCCATCGTGTGCTGCCAGGGCGACACATGATGGACGCCGTCCCGCCCCGGCGATACCGTCGACACCCCGTCAGACCGAATGATACGCTGCCGTACAATGAGCTCTCTGAACGGCAAGGTCGTCCTCATCACGGGCGGCGCGCGGGGCATCGGGGCGGAGGTCGCGCGGCGGCTGCGCCGTGAGGGCGCCAGGCTTGTCCTCACCGACCTCGACGCCGAGCCGCTGCAGGCCTTGGCGCAGGAGCTCGGTGGCGACGAGCACGTCGTCGCCACCGTCGCCGACGTCTGCGACCTGGCCTCGATGGAGGCCGCCGTCGCCCGGGGCGTCGAGCGCTTCGGCGGCATCGACGTCGTCATGGCCAACGCCGGCATCGCGAGCTACGGCTCGGTCCTCGCCGTCGACCCCGAGGCGTTCAAGCGCGTCGTCGACGTCAACCTCCTCGGCGTCTTCCACACCGTCCGCGCCGCGCTGCCGTCGGTCATCGAGCGCAAGGGCTACGTCCTCGTCGTCTCCTCGCTGGCCGCCTACACCGCCAGCCCCGGCATGGCCGCCTACCACGCCTCCAAGGCGGGCGCGGAGTACTTCGCCAACGTCCTGCGCCTCGAGGTCGCCCACCACGGCGTCGACGTCGGCTCGGCGCACATGGCCTGGATCGACACGCCGCTCGTGCAGGACGCCAAGGCCGACCTGGGCACCTTCTCGAAGATGCTCAAGACCCTGCCGGGGCCGCTGCGCCGCACGACCTCCGTCGAGGCCTGCGGCGAGCGCTTCGTCACCGGCATCGCCGAGCGCCGCAGCCGCATCAACGTCCCCGGCTGGATCGGCGCGATGCGCTGGATCCGCCCGTTCGTGCAGACCCCGCTGGCCGAGCGCGACGTGCGCAAGGCCACGCCGCAGCTGCTGCCGGAGATGGACGCCGAGGTCGCCGCGCTGGGCCGCTCGATGAGCGCGCGCTCCAAGGCGCTCGAGGACGACCCGCGCGCGGTCGTCTAGCTCAGTAGGCCGGGTCCGCCCACGGCGGCAGGACGTCCGGGACGCCCTCGCCGCCGGCCCCCACCCGGTCGGGGAAGACGGCCGGGCGTTTCTCGAGGAACGCCATCACGCCCTCGCGCGCATCGGCCTCGCGGCCGCGCTGCGCCAGCGCCGCGGACTCCGCCCGGTGGGCGACCATCGGGTGCTCGGCGCCGAGCATCGTCCACAGCAGGCGTCGCGAGACCGCGACGGACACCGGCGCCGCGTGGTCGGCGATCTCGCGGGCCAACGCCCGCGCGCGGTCCAGCAAGTCCTCGTCCGGGACGACCGCCTTCACCAGGCCGCCGGTCAGCGCCTCCTCGGCGTCGAAGACGCGGCCGGTCGCGACCCATTCCATCGCCTGTGAGATCCCGACGACGCGGGGCAGGAACCACGTCGACGCCGCCTCCGGGACGATGCCGCGCCGCGCGAAGACGAAGCCGAAGCGCGCGCTCGCCGCCGCCAGGCGCACGTCCATCGGCAGCAGCATCGTCGCGCCGATCCCGACGGCAGGCCCGTTGACGGCGGCGATGACCGGCTTGTGGCACGCGAAGATCCGCAGGGCGACGCGCCCGCCGCTGTCCCGGGGCGCCCGCGCGTCGTCGCGCGCGGGCTTCTCGGCGAACGCCTGCGAGCCGTCGCCCAGGTCGGCGCCGGCGCAGAAGCCGCGGCCGCTGCCGGTGACGACGATCGCGCGCACGGCGTCGTCGGCGTCCGCCGCGTCGAAGGCGGCGACGAGCTCGTCGGCCATCTCCAGCGTGAAGGCGTTCAGGCGCTCGGGCCGGTTCAGCGTGAGGGTCAGGACGTGGTCGTCGACGTCGTACAGGAGCGTCCGGAACGCAGGCATGCGCACATCCTCGCCGACGCGGGGCCCGTCCTGCCCGCCGTCCGGTGGGAGATCCCGTTCAGGCCCTGGTGTCGCTGTTGTCAGAGTGGTAGGACCCATGGCACATGAACGCTGCGATCGCCGGACGCGGAGCGGGGCCCGATGAGCTCCGCTGACGTCGACCCCCAGGAGACCCGGGAGTGGCTGGAGGCGCTGGACGCCGTCGCCCGCGACAGCGGCGCCGACCGCGCGCGGGAGCTGCTCGAGCACCTGCTGCAGGCCTCCTCCCGCCTGGGCGCGCACCCGCACACCGATGGCCCGACGCCGTACGTCAACACGATCGCGGTCGACCAGGAGGCCGACTTCCCGGGCGACCCGTCCGTCGAGCGGGCGCTGCGCTCGCTCGTGCGCTGGAACGCGATGGAGCTCGTGCTGCAGGCCAACAAGGATTCCTCCGAGCTCGGCGGCCACATCGCGTCCTTCCAGTCGGCGGCGGTCCTCTACGAGATCGGCTTCAACCACTTCTGGCGGGCGCCCACCGAGGAGAACGGCGGCGGCGACCTCGTCTACATCCAGGGCCACTCGTCCCCGGGCATCTACGCGCGCGCCTTCCTGGAGGGCCGCATCGACGAGGCGCAGATGCGGCGCTTCCGGCAGGAGACGGACGCCTCGCAGCCGGGCCTCTCGTCCTACCCGCACCCGTGGCTCATGCCGGACTTCTGGCAGTTCCCGACGGTCTCCATGGGCCTGGGCCCGATCATGGCGATCTACCAGGCGCGCTTCATGAAGTACCTCCAGGGCCGCGACCTGGGCAAGGCCGCCGGCCGCAAGGTCTGGGCGTTCATGGGCGACGGCGAGATGGACGAGCCGGAGTCCATGGGTGCGATCTCGCTCGCCGGCCGCGAGAAGCTCGACAACCTCGTCTTCGTCGTCAACTGCAACCTGCAGCGCCTGGACGGCCCGGTCCGCGGCAACGGGAAGATCATCCAGGAACTCGAGACGAACTTCCGCGGCGCGGGGTGGAACGTCATCAAGGTCATCTGGGGCGGCAAGTGGGACGCGCTGCTGGCCGCCGACCACGACGGGCGCCTCGTCCGTCGCATGGAGGCGGCCGTCGACGGCGACTACCAGACGTACAAGTCGCGGGACGGCGCGTACGTGCGCGAGCACTTCTTCGGGGCCGACCCGGCGCTCCTGAAGATGGTCGAGCACATGAGCGACGATGAGGTCTGGGCGCTCAACCGCGGCGGCCACGACCCGCAGAAGGTCTACGCCGCCTACGCCGCCGCGTCCCGGCACTCCGGGCAGCCGACGGTCATCCTCGCCAAGACGATCAAGGGCTACGGGATGGGGACCTCCGGCGAGGGCCAGAACATCACCCACCAGCAGAAGAAGATGACGCACGACTCGCTCGTCGCCTTCCGCAACCGCTTCGACCTGCCGATCGCCGAGGACGCGATCGACACGACGGACTTCGTCAAGCCGCCGGACGACTCGCCGGAGATGACCTACCTGCGCGAGCACCGCGCGGCGCTCGGCGGGTCGCTGCCCGCGCGCCGGCCGGCGGACGAGCCGCTGCAGATCCCGGCGCTGGCGGCGTTCAAGTCCCAGCTCGAGGGGTCCGGCGAGCGCGAGATCTCCACGACGATGGCCTTCGTCCGCGTGCTGGCGACGCTCGTGCGCGACAAGCAGCTCGGGCGCCGCGTCGTCCCGATCGTCCCCGACGAGTCGCGGACCTTCGGCATGGAGGGGATGTTCCGCCAGCTCGGCATCTTCAGCCAGGTCGGCCAGCTGTACTCCCCCGAGGACTCCGAGCAGCTCATGTTCTACCGGGAGGACAAGCACGGTCAGATCCTCCAGGAGGGCATCAACGAGCCCGGCGCGATGTCGTCGTGGATCGCGGCGGCGACGTCCTACGCCAACCACGGCGTGTCGATGATCCCGTTCTACATCTACTACTCGATGTTCGGCTTCCAGCGGATCGGCGACCTGGCATGGGCGGCCGGGGACTCGCGGGCGCGCGGCTTCCTCATCGGCGGGACGGCGGGCCGGACGACGCTCAACGGCGAGGGCCTGCAGCACGAGGACGGCCACTCGCACGTGCTCGCCTCGACGATCCCCAACTGCATCTCCTACGACCCGACGTACGCCTACGAGGTCGCGGTCATCGTCCACGAGGGGCTGCGGCGGATGTTCGCCGAGCAGGAGGACGTCTTCTACTACCTCACGGTGATGAACGAGAACTACGTCCAGCCGCCGATGCCCGACGGTGCGGAGGAGGGCATCCTGCGTGGGCTGCACCTCATCCAGTCCGCGCCGGGCGAGGGCGACGCGGCGCGCGTGCAGTTGCTCGGGTCCGGGACGATCCTGCGCGAGGTGCTCGCGGGGGCGCAGCTGCTGCAGGACGACTGGGGGATCGTCGCGGACGTGTGGAGCGCGACGTCGTTCACCGAGCTGCACCGCGACGGCATGGAGGCCGACCGCTGGTCGCGCCTGCACCCGACGCAGGCGCCGCGCGCCTCGTGGGTGCAGCAGTGCCTGCGCGGGCGGGAGGGCCCCGTCGTCGCGGCGACGGACTACATCCGCACGTACGCCGAGCAGATCCGCCCGTGGATCGGCGGCCGCTACGAGGTGCTCGGGACGGACGGCTTTGGCCGCAGCGACAAGCGCGCCGGCCTGCGCTCGTTCTTCGAGGTCGACCGCCGGCACGTCGCGGTCGCCGCGCTGCACGCGCTGATGCACGAGGGCGTGGTCACGCCGGACGCCGTCCAGCAGGCCATCGACAAGTACGAGATCGACTCCGAGGCGGTGGCCCCGTGGCGCAGGTAACGAAGGTCGAAGTCCCCGACATCGGGGACTTCGAGGACGTGCCGGTCATCGAGATCCTCGTGCAGGTCGGGGACACGGTCGTCGTCGAGGACCCCCTCGTGACGCTCGAGTCCGACAAGGCGACGATGGACGTGCCGTCGCCGGTCGAGGGCGTCATCGCGTCGATCGACGTGGCGTTGGGGGATCGCGTCAAGGAAGGCTCGTTGATCCTTACGGTCGACGAGTCGTCGGTGGCTCCCGCCAGTACCGAAGACGATCTTTCAGGGACCGACCCCGGGGGTTCGTCCGCGGCAGGTTCCGGCCCTGCTGACCCCTCCGCGGCCGGTACATCCCCCTCCGGGGCAAGTCTCTCGGCTCCGCCGGTGGACTCGGACTCCCCTCCGGGGGACGTACCGTCCGCTCCGGATCAGACCGTCGGCACTTCCTCAGGGTCGGGGTCATCCGCCGGTTCGCCTGTCTATGCCTCCCCGATGGTGCGGCGGCGGGCGCGGGAGCTCGGGGTCGATCTCGCCACGATCAAGGGGACGGGGCGGAACGGGCGCATCCAGGCTGCGGATCTCAGGCAGGCCGCGGATGCGGCGTCGCCGATCTCGCCGACGGCCTCGGCTGCGGGGCCGGCGGGGGATGCGTCGAGCATCCTCGGGTTCCCGCTCGCGCCGTGGCCGCGCCCGGACTTCAGCAAGCAGGGCGAGGTCGAGCGGGTCGAGCTGTCGCGGATCGGGAAGCTCAGCGCGGCGAACCTGCACCGCAACTGGGTCGCCATCCCGCACGTGACGCACCACGACGAGGCGGACATCACCGACCTGGAGGCGTTCCGCAAGCAGGTCAACGCCGAGCAGGCCAAGGTCGCGGGCGGGGCGAAGCTCACGATGGTCGCGCTGCTCATGAAGGCCTGCGTCAGCGCGCTGCAGGCGTTCCCGACCTTCAATTCGTCGCTCGACGGGGACCACCTGGTCCTCAAGCGGTACTACCACCTCGGCTTCGCGGCGGACACGCCGAACGGGCTCGTCGTCCCGGTCATCCGCGACGTCGACCAGAAGGGCATCCTCGACCTCGCCCGCGAGCTGACGGACCTGTCGGGCAAGGCGCGCGCGGGCAAGCTCGGGCCGCGCGAGATGTCGGGCGGGACGTTCACGATCTCGTCGCTCGGCGGCATCGGCGGGACGGCGTTCACGCCGATCGTCAACGCCCCCGAGGTCGCGATCCTCGGCGTGACGCGCAGCGCGACGAAGCCGGTCTGGGACGGCGCGCAGTTCGTCCCGCGGCTCATGGTCCCGCTGTCGCTCTCCTACGACCACAGGGTCATCGACGGGGCCGCCGCGGCGCGCTTCGTCGTCCACCTCTGCCAGACGCTCACCGACCTGCGACGGGTGCTCCTCTAGATGCCGACCACGACCACCGTTCCCGTCCCCGACATCGGCGACTTCGAGGACGTCCCCGTCATCGAAGTCCTCGTCGCGGTGGGGGACACCGTCGCGGCCGAGGACTCGCTCGTCGTCCTGGAGTCCGACAAGGCGACGATGGAGGTCCCGTCGCCGTCGGCGGGCACGGTGAAGGAGGTGCTCGTCGCCGTCGGGGACAAGGTCAAGGAGGGCGTCCCGCTCGTGACGCTGGAGGTGGACGAAGGGTCAGGGTCTTCGCCTGCTGCTCCGCCCGCGTCCGGGTCCGGGACGTCCCCCTCCGGGGCAAGTCTCTCGGCTCCGCCGGTGGACTCGGATTCCCCTCCGGAGGACATCCCGGCCCCTCCCGCTTCGGCGTCGGCCACGCCCACCCCTGCATACGGCGGGGATCTGGAAGCGACTAAGCCCCCTCCGCATCCGGGGAAGCTGGAAGAGGTCGAGCTGCCCAGCGCCGATCACAGCGCGCAGCTCGTCGTGCTGGGCGCCGGGCCCGGCGGGTACACGGCGGCGTTCCGCGCGGCGGACCTCGGCATGGACGTGCTGCTCATCGAGGGCTACGAGCGGCTCGGGGGCGTGTGCCTGAACGTCGGCTGCATCCCGTCCAAGGCGCTGCTGCACACGGCGAAGCTCATCACCGACGCCGAGGCGTCGGGCGCGCACGGGGTCGCGTTCGCCAAGCCCGAGATCGACATCGACAAGGTGCGCGAGCACAAGGACGCGGTCGTCACGAAGCTCGTCAGCGGGCTGAGCGGGATGGCCAAGCAGCGCAAGGTCCGCGTCGTGCACGGGACGGCGCAGTTCACCGGCGCGCACACGATGAGCGTGCAGACCCCCGACGGCGAGCAGAGCATCGCCTTCCAGCAGTGCATCATCGCCGCGGGGTCGCAGTCGGTCGCGCTGCCGGAGCTGCCCGACGACCCGCGGATCATGGACTCGACCGGCGCGCTGGAGCTGCCCGACGTCCCGGCGCGGCTGCTCATCGTCGGCGGCGGCATCATCGGCCTGGAGATGGCGACGGTCTACGACGCGCTCGGCTCGGCCGTCACCGTCGTCGAGCTCGCCGACGTCCTGATGCCCGGCGCCGACCAGGACCTCGTCCGGCCGCTGGCCAAGCGCATCAAGGGCCGCTACGCCGGGGTGCACCTCGGAACCCGCGTGGAGGCGATCGAGGCCGCCGACGATGGCCTGCACGTCCGCTTCGCCGGCCAGGACATCCCCGCGGGCGACGGCGTCTTCGACCGCGTCATCGTCGCCGTCGGCCGCCGCCCGAACGGCGGCGCGCTCAACGCGGACGCCGCCGGCGTCGAGGTCGACACGCGCGGCGTCATCCCCGTCGACGCGCGCATGCGGACGAACGTCCCGCACATCAGCGCGATCGGCGACCTCGTCCCCGGGCCGATGCTCGCGCACAAGGCGCTGCACGAGGCGAAGGTCGCCGCAGAAGTCTGCGCCGGCGAGGACGTCATCTTCGACGCGAAGACGATCCCGTCCGTCGCCTACACCGACCCCGAGGTCGCCTGGACGGGGCTGACCGAGCTGGAGGCCAAGGCACAGGGCGTCGAGGTCGAGGTTCACACCTTCCCGTGGGCGGCGTCCGGGCGGGCGCTGGCGATGGACCGCGGCGAGGGCGCCACGAAGCTCGTCGTCGAGCCCGGCACGCACCGCATCCTCGGCGCCGGCGCGGTCGGCGTCCACGCGGGCGACCTCATCACGGAGGCGACGCTCGCGATCGAGATGGGCGCCGTCGCCGGCGACCTCGCGCTGACGATCCACCCGCACCCGACGCTGTCGGAGACCTTCGGCCTGGCCGGCGACCTCGTCGAAGGGACGATCACCGACCTGCCCCAGCCCCGCAAGCGCAAGCCGCGCTGAGCCGGGCCCTCATTGCAGACACAATGCAGCCACTTCCGGCATTGCGGACGTGGCTGCATTGCGTTTCGTCGCTCAGCCGTCCTCCAGCCGCCGCTGCACCGCGTCGACCTTGTCCTGCAGCGTCTGCCCCGGCCGGTCGCGCCGCTCGTCGACCTTGAGGACGGTGTAGACCCGCGGGATCCCGAGCTCGAACGGGACGGCGTGCAGCTCGCCGACGACCGCGAGGATGTCCGCCGTCTCACCCTCCAGCGACGTCCCCATCGCGTGCATGACGTACCGCACGCGCGACTGCGCGGCCAGGCGGCGCTGGATCTCGGCGATGTACGCGCTCGCGCTCGCCTCCGCGCGCCCGAGGGACAGGATCGTCAGGTCGGCCGTCGCCATGCCCCCACCGTAGAGTCCCCGCCATGCAGATCGGATCGGAGCGCATCGACGACTTCACCGTGGAGGGGCGCGTGACCACCGACGTGGGCGGGACGATCGGCGTCACCGTCCTGTCGACCCCCGGCATGATCGGGATGATGGAGCGGACCGCGGCGATGCTCGTCTTCGACCAGCTGCCCGACGGCCAGGCGACCGTCGGCTTCGCGGTGGACATCAAGCACGTCGCCGGCGCCGTCGAGGGCGCGACCTGCACCGCCCGCGCCCGCCTGACCGGCGTCGTCGACGGCCGCAAGCTGCACTTCGACGTCGAGGTCCGCGAGGGCGAGCGGACGATCGGCGTGGGCACCCACGAGCGCCGCGTCATCGACGTCGCCGGCCACGCCCAGGCCGCGGGCCGCTGAGCGGGCGTCCCGCCGCCGGACCCGTGGACGAGCTCTTCCCGCCCGAGCGCACCCGTACCGAGGTCGCGCCCGGGGCGGTCCACGTCCCGGACTGGCTGTCGCTCGCGCAGCAGCGCGAACTCGTCGAGGCCTGCCGCGCCTGGGCCCGCGGGCCCGCGCCGATCCGGCGCACACGGCTGCCGGGCGGCGGGACGATGTCCGTCCAGTCCGTCAGCGTCGGCTGGCACTGGCTGCCCTACCGCTACAGCCGCGTCGCCGAGGACGCCGGCGGCGCGCGCGTCGCGCCCTTCCCCGACTGGCTCGGCGACCTGGGCCGGCGTGCCCTCGCCGACGCCTACGACGACCCCGACGCCGCCGCCGAGTACCGCCCCGACGCCGCGCTCGTCAACTTCTACGACGAGCACGCCCGGATGGGGATGCACCAGGACCGGGACGAGCACGCCGACGCGCCCGTCGTCTCCCTGAGCATCGGCGACCGCTGCGTCTTCCGCTTCGGCAACCCCGACAGCCGCGGGCGCCCCTACACCGACGTCGAGCTGCGCTCAGGCGACCTGTTTGTCTTCGGCGGCCCGTCGCGCCTGGCCTTCCACGGCGTCCCGAAGCTCCTGCCCGGCACCGCCGATCCGGCCTGCGGGCTGCCACGGGGCCGGCTGAACCTCACGCTCCGCGTCACGGGGCTGTGAGCGACGCGCGGCATCGTCCTGGACCCCGCGCACGACGTTCCACGCCACCGTCAGCACGGCCGCCACGGCCATGAGCGCGAGGAACGAGCGCGTGTCGTGCGTCACCGCCTGGAAGAGGAGCCCGACGACGAGCACCACCACGGCGAGGACCATGCGGACGAGGGGGTGCCACGGGGGCGACGCAGGGGTCATCGACGCAAGGCCTTACCCGCACGGTCAGCGCACGACCCATGCCCCGGCCGGCCGGGCGTGACGACGGGGTCACCCGGCCGCGGCCTACGCTGCACGGACATGCTCGTCGCTACCCACCCCGGCAGCTTTCACGCCGACGACGTCTTCGCCGTCGCGGTGCTGCGGCTCGCCCTCGGCCCCGTCGCCCTCGTCCGCACCCGGGACGAGGCCCAGGTCGCCGCCGCCGACCTGCGCGTCGACGTCGGCGGCCGCTCGGATCCGGCGACCGGCGACTTCGACCACCACCAGCGCGGCGGCGCCGGGGAACGCCCCAACGGCATCCGCCTGGCGAGCTTCGGCCTCGTCTGGCGGGCCTACGGCGAGCAGCTCGCCGGCGACGCCGAGGCCGCCCGCGCCGTCGACGAGCGCCTCGTGCAGGGCGTGGACGCCAACGACACCGGCCAGACGATCGCCAAGGCGCTCGTCGACGACGTCCGGTCCCTCAGCGTCAGCGGCGTCGTCGCCGCGATGAACGCCGCGTGGGACGAGACCCTGAGCCCCGAAGAGGAGGACGCACGCTTCGAGCAGGCCGTCGCCCTGGCCACCGGCATCCTCGAGCGCGAGATCGCCGGCGCGCGCGCCTTCCGCCGCGCCCAGGACCTCGTCCGGGCTGCCATCGCCCGCGCCGAGGACCCGCGCCTCATCGAGCTGGACCGGAACATGCCGTGGCGCGAGGCCGTCGTCACCGGCGCCCCGGAGGCGCTCTTCGTCGTCTACCCCAAGACGGACGGCTGGGCGCTGCAGGCGGTCCCGAAGGAGCTCGGGGCCTTCGCCAACCGGCGCAACCTGCCGGCCGCCTGGGCGGGGCACACCGGGGAGGACCTCGTCGCCGTCACGGGCGTCCCGGACGCCGTCTTCGCCCATACGGCCGGCTTCTACGCCTCGGCCCGCAGCCGCGAGGGGATCCTCGCGCTGGCCCGCCTGGCGGCCGCCGACGAGCCCGCCTAGGACCGTCGCCGCGCGCCAAGCTGCGCGCGCGATTGTCTGAGGGCCGACCGAAACGGGCATCCTGGTCTGATGACCACGCCCGCCATCGGCACGCCCACCGCCCCGCGAGGCCTCCCCGTCACCGCTCCCCGGACGCTGTCGGTGCCCACCGTCGCGGGGATCGGCGCCGCGCTGCCGCGCACCCGGACGCAGGACGAGCTGTGGGACGGCTTCTTCCGCGAGCACTTCGAGGACCGCTCGATCGCCGAGCGCATCTTCCGCAACTCCGGGGTGGACCAGCGCCACGGCGTCGTGGACCCGCTGGAGGAGGACGTGCGCGAGTGGGGGACTGAGAAGCGCATGCAGCGCTTCATGAAGGAGGGGCTGCCGCTCGGCGTGGAGGCCGTCGAGGCGTGCCTGGCCGACGCCGGGGTCGACCGCGCCGACGTCGGCCTGCTCTCCGTCGTGACGTGCACGGGCTACGGCACGCCGGGCGTCGACATCCTCCTCGCGCGCGAGCTCGGCCTGTCCGACCGCACCCAGCGTCTGCACGTCGGCCACATGGGCTGCTACGCCGCCGTCCCGGGCCTCGCGGCGGTGTCCGACGCGACCGCCGCGCGCGGCAAGGTCGCGATCATGCTCTGCCTCGAGCTGACCTCGCTGCACCTGCAGCCGCGCACCCGCGACCTCGAGCAGATCGTCGCCCACGCGCTTTTCTCCGACGCCGCGGTCGCCACCGCGATCGTCCCGGACGGCGGGCAGGGCTTCGAGGTCCTGGACGTCGTGGCCCGGACCGACGTGGCGCACGCGCAGAAGATGCGCTGGGACGTGACGGACAAGGGCTTTCGCATGGCGCTCTCGCCGCGCGTCCCGAAGGTCCTGGAGAAGCACGTGGCCGGCGTCGTGGAGGAGCTCCTGGCGCCGCACGGCCTGACCCCGGCGGACGTCCGCGGCTGGGCCGTGCACCCCGGCGGCCCGCGCATCATCGACGTCGTCTGCGAGCAGCTCGGCCTCGACGAGGAGGAGCTCGAGGAGACCGCCGCTGTCCTGCGCGAGCACGGCAACTGCTCGTCGGCGACCGTCCTGATGGTGCTGGACCGGATCCGCAAGCGCCGCGACCTCGCGGACGGCGACCCCGTCATCTTCATGGCCTTCGGGCCCGGCCTGACGCTCTACGCCGCGCTGCTGCGCGTGCGCGCCTGAGGCAGCCCCCGCCGGTCAGGCGCGCTTGACGCCGGCGCCCTGGTAGACCGCCGCCAGCGAGCGGGTGCGGACCATGTCGACGGCCTCGCGCCGGCGCAGGAGGAAGGCGACGAACTGCAGCGGCGCCGGGCGCAGCCCGTGCACCTGCAGGTCCACGCCGCCGCGGGCGCACAGCCCCTGCAGCCGCCGCGGGTCGACGAAGAGCGCCGGGTCGTGGCAGGCCGGCGGGGGGCCGCCACGGACGCGCTCGCCGATCGTCACGAGCGCCAGGCGCGCGAACCAGGTCGCGTTGATCGTGTCGCAGACGAAGGTCCCGCCGGGCCTCAGGACGCGCAGGGCCTCGGCGACGGTCCGGTCCAGGTCGGTGACGTGCTCGAGGATCTCGCCCGCCACGACGACGTCGAAGCTCGCATCCTCGAACGGGAGGTCGGCCGCGTCCGCGTGGACGCCCTCGACCCCGTGCTCGGCGGCGACCGCCAGGCCCGCCTCCGAGAGGTCCACCCCGACGTGCCGGTAGCCGTGCACGTGCGGCGCCAGGAGCCCGCCGCCGCAGCCGACGTCCAGCAGCGTGGCGCCGGGTGCCGACGCCGGGGGGACGAGCTGCGCCCGCGCCCGCGCGAGCCAGTGCAGCGAGGAGAACGCGCCCTGCGGGTCCCACCACTGGTCGGCGAGGTCGTCGTACTGGCGCAGGTCGTTCGGTGCGCGGCGCGGGGGGGGTGTGGTCACGTCCCCACCCTAGGCACCGACCGGCGGACCGCCGCGCTACGGACCCGTAACATCCCGGCATGGCCTCCTCGCCCCGCAGCCTCCAGCGTCTCGTCGTCGACTCCGCCGGCCTCGCCAACCGCCTGGCCATGCGCCCGCTCGGCACGGGCGGGCGGACCGTCGGCAGCTGGCCGCTGGACCGCGCCCTGCAGGACCGCGTGACGCTCGTCACCGGCGCGTCCTCCGGCATCGGCGAGGCCACCGCGCGGGCGATCGGCGCCGCCGGCGGGACGGTCGCACTCGTCGCCCGCAGCCAGGGCAAGCTCGAGGAGGTCGCCGCCGCGGTGACCGACGCGGGCGGCCGGGCGAGCGTCCATCCCGTCGACCTCACCGACGTGGAGGCGATCGACGCCCTCTGCGCCGCGGCGCTGCAGCAGCACGGCCACGTCGACGTGCTCGTCAACAACGCCGGGCGCTCCATCCGGCGGTCGGTCGCGCGCTCCACGCAGCGCTTCCACGACTACGAGCGCACGATGCAGCTGAACTACTTCGCCGCCGTCCGCCTGACGCTCGGCCTGCTGCCGGCGATGCAGGAGCGCCGCCACGGCCAGATCGTCAACGTCTCGACGCTCGGCGTCCTCACGCGGGTGCCGCGCTTCAGCGCCTACGTCGCGTCCAAGGCCGCGCTGGACGCCTTCGGCGACAGCCTCCAGAGCGAGGTGCTCGGGGACGGCATCCGGGTCACGACGATCCACATGCCGCTCGTGCGCACGCCGATGATCGCGCCGACCGGCGCCTACCGCGGTGTCCCCGCCATCGCACCGGAGGTCGCCGCCGGCTACGTGACGCGCGCGATCGTCGAGCGGCCCCGGCGCCTGAGCCCGCCCGTCGGCCAGCTCTTCAACGTCGCCGACGTCGTCGCCCCCGGGGTGACCGACTGGATCCGCCACCGCGGCTTCACCGCGTCGGAGGACTCGCGCGCCGCGCAGGCCGCCGCGGCGGCGGACGCTACGTTGGCCGGGTGACGCCGCCGCGCCACCCGCGCCACCCGCGCCACCTGCTGCTCCTGCTGGGCTGTCTGTCGACCGTCGGCCCGCTCTCGCTGGACATGTACCTGCCGGGCCTGCCCGCGATGGCCGACGACCTCTCGGCCTCCACGGCGGCCGCCCAGCTGACGCTGACGGCGTGCCTGGCGGGCCTGGCGGCCGGCCAGCTGCTCATCGGTCCGCTGAGCGACACGCACGGCCGGCGCCCTGACGTCGTACGTCGTGCCG
>CAZRLR010000064.1:0-15184 GCA_964600395.1 uncultured Conexibacter sp. | reverse complement strand
CCGCGCGCGTCTACGACCCGATCGTCCGCGGCGAGGCCGGCGAGGACCTCCACGGCGTCTTCCTCAAGGACTACGCCGTCTGCGCGTGGTGAGTGCGGCCGCCTGCCGGCGGTCCATCCAGATCTCCCAGCGCCCGGAGGCCGAGTCGCGGTCGCCGAGGAAGCGATAGGGGCGCCGGCCCTCGAACTCGACGTGCCGCAGGTGCGACACCCCGCCGAGCACGGACGCCAACCGCCGGCGGGGCCAGCCGATCGCGTCCTCGACCTCGGGGAACGTGCGCGGCTGGTCCGGGGTCTGCGCCAGCTCGTCGAGCAGCTGCCCCATGAGGACGCTGCAGCGGTCGCGGAAGCGGGCGACCTCTCCCGGGTCCACGAGCGCGTTGTCCGGGCGGTGCTCGCCGGCGACCACGCCGTCCCGCCGGCTCAGCGCAGGCGCACGAAGCGGTCGACGACGTAGAAGCGCTCCTCGTCGGCGATCATCCGGCTGACGTCGACGCTGATCGCCTTCGGCACGCCGCGGGGGCCGTAGGTCACGTCGAGCCCCGCGACGCCGTCGTCGATCGCGCCCTGGATGACGCGGAACATCCGCGGGACCGTCGCGACGTCCTTCAGGTGGCTCGGCGCCGAGCGCGGGACGCCACCGCGGACGGTGATCGTGCGCGGCTTGCGGATGTCCTCGGGGCAGAAGCAGCCCAGGGCGACCCGGACGCGGTAGCTGCGGACGTTCGCGGCCTTCCAACGGGCGCGCGCCTTCGTCAGCGCGCGCTGGGCGCTGCCGTCGGCGATCGCGGGGTCGGGCTTGTCGCCCGGGGACGGCTTCTGCGCGTGGCCGGCCGGGACGAGGGCGCCGGCGAGCGCCGCCGTGGCGAGGAGCGTCGTGGCGGAGACGGTGCGAAGCGGGATGGACATCATGGGGACACTACGCGCGGCGACGGGCCGCCGTCACGCGGACGACGTCAGCTGAAGTCGTCGAGCAGGACGCCGACGCGCTTGACGCCCGTGCCGCGGTTGCAGACGAAGTCGTGGACGCCGTGGGCGCGGGCCAGGGCCCGGCAGGACATCGTCGTCGTCCGGCCCTTGAACGCCACGTCGACCTTGAACGCGACCGTGACCGCCGCGGTGAAGCCGCCGCGGCGGTCCTGCTCGGCCATGACCGCGCGGTAGGTCGCGCGGCCGAAGGAGCAGGTCGTCGCCTTCGTCACGAAGACGTCGAAGAAGCTGCCGGGCTTGGCCTTGCCGCAGCTCGTCGGGTACGTCGGGTTGGCGGCGGTCGCCGTCCCGGCGCTGAGGCCCGCGGCGCAGACGGCCGCGACGAGGACACTGCAGATGGCGTGGCGCATGGGGCCGCTATCGGCGCGGGGCGCCTAGGGCGTGAATTTGACGGTCAGCACATCGCCGTCCTGCATGACGTAGTCGCGGCCCTCCAGGCGCAGCGTCCCGCGCTCGCGGGCCTGGCTGTAGCCGCCGGCCTCCAGGAGCTTGTCCCACGGGATGACCTCGGCCTTGACGAAGCCGCGCTGGATGTCGGAGTGGATCTGCCCAGCGGCGTGCCACGCGGTCAGGCCGTTCTTCAGGTGCCAGGACTGCGCGCGCTTGCCCTGCCCGATCGTGAAGAACGCGTTGAGGTCCAGGAGCGCGAAGGCGCCACGGACGACCCGCTGCAGCCCGGACTCCGAGCCACCCATCTCCGCGCGCATCGTCGCGGCCTCCTCGTCGTCGAGCTCGCTGAGCTCGGCCTCCAGGCGGCTGGAGACGGCGACGACGCCGGCGCCGTTGGCCTGTGCGTGCGCGGCGACCTCCGGCGGGACGTCGTCCTCGCCCTCGTCGACGTTCGCGACGAAGAGGACGGGCTTGGCGGTCAGCAGCTGCGGCGCCTGGCCCTTGTCGACCTCGTCGGGCATCGGCAGCGTCCGGGCGGGCTTGCCGGCCAGCAGCAGCTCGCTGACGCCCGCCAGCCACGCCTGCTCGGCGATCGCGGCCTTCTCCCCGCCGCGCGCCTCGCGGGCGACCTTCGCCGCGCGCCGCTCGACCTGCTCGAGGTCGGCGAAGATGAGCTCGGTCTCGATCGTCTCGATGTCGCGCAGCGGGTCCACCGAGCCCTCGGGATGGATGATCCCGTCGTCGTGGTGGGCGCGGACGACGTGGACGATCGCGTCGGTCTCGCGGATGTTGGCGAGGAACTTGTTGCCCAGGCCCTCGCCCTCGGAGGCCCCGCGGACGAGGCCCGCGATGTCGTGGAAGGCGATCGTGTCCTCGACGATCTCGCTCGCACCGATCATCGTCGAGACCGTCGTCAGGCGCTCGTCCTCGACCGGGACGATCGCGATGTTCGGCTCGATCGTCGTGAACGGGTAGTTCGCCGCCTCGGCGCCCGCCTTCGTCAGCGCGTTGAACAGGGACGACTTGCCGGCGTTGGGCATGCCGACGATTCCGACCTTCATGAGCGGCCTTCCTGGAAGAGCGAGCCGACGACCGTGCCGAGGAGGGCCCCGGCGAGGATGTCGGAGGGGTAGTGGACCCCGAGATAGACGCGGCTGAGGGCCATCGCCCCGGCCGTCAGGCGCAGCGGCCCGGCGGCCGGCCCGACGAGCGGTGCGAAGGCCTGCGCCGCGGCGAACGACGAGGACGCGTGCGCGCTCGGGAACGACAGGGCCGTCGGCGTCCGCATCAGCGCGGGCAGACCCTCGAAGACGGGACGCTTGCGGCGGAAGACCTGCTTGAGGACCGTGTTGGCCGCGTAGGCCACCGCCACGCCCTGCGTCGCGCGCAGCCACGCCTGGCGCCGCTCGGCGTCGACGGCGGCGCCGGCCGCACCAAGGGCCAGCCAGCAGGCGGCGTGCTCGCCGGCGGCGGAGAACGTGCGCACGCGATCGACCGTCGACGGGGTGCGGGCGACCCCGCGGATGGCGCGGTAGGCCTTGACGTCGGCGGCGGCGATGCGGCGGCCGACCCCACCCGAGCGCCGCAGCAGCGACAGGGCGCGCCGCGCGCCGGGATCGGCGGCGGGCAGGGGGATCGGGACGGACGTGCGCATCGTCGCTGAGGTTATGGCCTGACGCCCCGCGACGGCCCCCGGGGGGACGGCGCGGACGCCGACGTCCGTCCAGCCAGGCGTCAGGAGGGCGGTCAGCGGGCAGACAGCCCTTCATGCGGATGCTGCTCATCGCCAACCCCGCGTCCGGCTCGGGGGCGGACGTCGACGACCTGCAGGCGCGCCTGCGCGCGCTCGGCGGTGACCCGGAGCTCATCCCGATCGACGAGCTCGACGCCCTGGACCCCGACGGCCCGGGCGCACAGGCGGCACAGCGCGTCGTCGTCGCGGGCGGGGACGGCTCCGTCGGCCCGGCCGCGGCGCTCGCCGCCCGGCTGGACGTCCCGCTCGCGGTCGTCCCGACGGGCACCGCGAACGACCTGGCCCGGGCGCTGGAGCTGCCCCTCGACGACGAGGCGGCCGCCCTGCGCCTGGCGGCGACCGGCACGAGCACGCAGGCCGTCGACCTCGCCTACGCGGCCGACGCGCCGTTCCTGAACGCCGCATCCTCCGGCCTGTCCGTGCTGGCCACGCGCCGCGCCGAGCCGCTGAAGCGGCCGCTCGGCCCGCTGGCCTACGCCGTCGGAGCGCTCGTCGCCGGGGCCCGGGCCAAGCCCGCCCGCGTGCGCGTCACGGTCGACGGCGAGGCGCTCTTCGCGGGGGACGCGTGGCAGGTCATCGTCGCCGGCACCGGGGCGTTCGGCGGCGGCTCGCAGCTCGACGACGCCCGGCCGGGCGCCCTGGACGTCGCCGTCGTCTGCGGTGGCCCGCGCCGACAGCTCGTGCGCCGCGCGTGGGGCATGCGCAGCGGCGGCCTCACCGATCAGCCGGGCGTCGTGTCCGGCTCCGGCGAGCGGGTGTCCGTCGAGGGCCCCGGGATGTTCAACGTCGACGGCGAGGTGCGGGACGTGCCGCACGGCCGCTTCACGCTCGGCCCGCGCGTGCGCGTGGTGGTCGCGTGAAGGCCCCGGCCGCCCGGGTCGCCTACCCCGTCGCCGCGGGTGCGCTCGCGACGGCGTGGTACGCCTCCGACAGCCTGCGCCACCGGCGCGACCAGGGCTCGGGCTACCGCCTGGACCGGGACGCCCCGGACCCCGCCGACCGCGAGTTCCTGCGGACCGCCGAGGCGCTGACCGCCGCGCCGATCTCGGAGGGCAACGACATCGAGCTGCTCGTCAACGGCGACGCCATCTTCCCGGCCTTCCTCGACACGATCCGCTCCGCCGAGCGGGCGGTGAACCTCCTGACCTACGTCTACTGGCGCGGCGACATCGCGCACGAGGTGGCCCGGGCGCTGTGCGACAAGGCGAAGGAGGGCGTGGAGGTCAACGTCCTCCTGGACTGGGTCGGCACGCTGAAGATGGACAGCGCGCTCATCGACGAGCTGCGCGACTGCGGGGCGAACGTCGCGAAGTTCCGCCCGCTCAAGCCATACGCGCTGCGGCGGATCGACAACCGCACGCACCGCAAGCTGCTCATCGCCGACGGCAAGGTCGGCATGACCGGCGGTGTCGGGATCGCCGACGAGTGGACCGGGAACGCCCAGGACCCCGACCACTGGCGCGACACGCACGTCCGGGTGCGCGGCCCGGTCGTCCGCGGGCTGCAGGGCGCCTTCGCCGAGAACTGGCTCGAGGCGACGGGCACCGTGCTCGTCGGCCCCGACCACCTGCCCGACCTGACGCCGTGCGAGGACGGCGGCGCCGCGATGCAGGTCGTGCGGTCCCGCGCCGGGGTCGGCGACACGAACGTCGAGGCGCTCATGTTCCTCGCGATCGCCGCCGCGCGCGAGTCGATCGACCTGACGGCGGCGTACTTCGCCCCGCGGCCGGCCTTCACGGCGGCGCTGGGCGAGGCGGCGCAGCGTGGCGTGCGCGTCCGCGTCCTCGTGCCGGGCGCGGAGGGGGACAAGCAGGTCGTCCGCGCCGCCGGGCGCGAGAGCTACGACGAGCTGCTGGAGGCCGGCGTGCGCCTCTTCGAGTACTGCCCGACGATGCTGCACGCCAAGTCGATGGTCGTCGACGGCGCGTGGTCGTCGGTCGGCTCGGTGAACTTCGACAACCGCTCCTTCCAGCTGCAGGACGAGGCGACGCTCTGCGTGCAGGACGGGCGCTTCGCCGGCCTGCTCACCGAGCAGTACGAGCGGGACCTCGCGGTCTCCGAGGAGATCCACGCCGGCCGCTGGGGCGACCGGCGGCTGCGCCAGCGGGTCGTGGAGAAGTCGCTGACCCTGATCCGGCGCGAGCTCTAGGAGCCCAGGCCGAACCCGACGCGCTGCTCCTCCTTGTCGACCTTCAGCCACAGGACGTGCTGGAGGTTGAGCTTCACGTCGCCGTCGTCGGCCGAGATCTGGTGCCAGCCCTCGCCGCCGATCGCGGACTGGAGCTTCAGCAGCTCCTCGTCGCTCACGCGGAGGTTCACGGGCGGGCTGGCGTGGAAGCCGATGGAGATGCGCTGGGCCATGGCGATGAGCCTAGTGGTCGGCGGGCTGGACGATCTCGGTCAACACGCCACCTGTGGACTTCGGGTGCAGGAAGGCGACGCTCGAGCCGCGGATGCCGACGCGCGGCGTGGCGTCGATGACCTGCATCCCGTCGGCGATGAGCCGCTCGAGGTCCGCCACGATGTCCGTCGACTGGTAGGCGATGTGGTGGATGCCCGGGCCCTTCTTCGCGAGGAACTTGCCGACGGGCGTGTCGTCGCCGAGCGGCGCCAGCAGCTCGACGTGGTTCTCGCCGACGTCGAGCAGCACGGCCTCGACGCCCTGCTCGGTGACCGTCTCGCGGTGCACGAGCGTCATGTCGTAGTCGCGCTCGTAGAGCGCGAGGGCGGCGTCGAGGTCGGTGACGGCGATGCCGATGTGGTCGATGCGGGCGAACATGGCGGCGAGTGTATTCGCCGTCCCGGGACGAGGGCGCCGCCTCGGGACGCCGCGCGTCTAGGCCGCGCTCGGCGGGTCCGGCTCGTGCCGCTCGGACGCCACGACGCGCAGGCCGGGCTCGCCGGGGCGGCGCTCGAGCTGCGGCACGCCATCCATGATGTGCGCGATCGAGTCGCGCTCGAGGACCTCGTGCTCGAGCAGCGCACCCGCGATCTCGTCGAGCTTGTCGCGGTGCTCCATGATCATCCGCCGTGCGGCGCGCTCGGCCTCGAAGGCGAGGTCCTGCTGCTCCTCGTCGCGGATGCGGCGCGTGAGGTCCGAGACGACGTTCGCGTCGGTCACCGCCCGCGCGACCGAGGTCGACGTCCCCATCCCGTACTCGTGCACCATCGCGTGCGTCAGCTCCGCCACGCGCTGCAGGTCGTTCGCGGCGCCCGTGGTCACCGCGCCGAAGACGATCTGCTCAGCGACACGACCGCCGAGCAGGACGGTCATCTGGTCCAGCAGCTCCTCGCGCGTCTTGAGGTAGCTGTCCTCGTCGGGCAGGTTCATGACGTATCCGAGGGCCGAGCCGCGCGGGACGATCGAGATCTTGTGGACGCGGTCGGTCGTCTTGAGCAGCTCGCGGCAGAGCGCGTGGCCGGCCTCGTGGTAGGCGACGACCCGGCGCTCGTGCGGGTTGAGCGTCGTGGACGACAGCACCCCCGCGACGACGCGCTCCAGGGCGTCGTCGAAGTCCGCCTTGCTGATCGCGCTGCCGCCGCGGCGCGCGCAGAAGATCGCCGCCTCGTTGGCGAGGTTGGCCAGGTCCGCGCCCGTCAGGCCGCTCGTCTGCGCGGCGATGTCCTGCAGGTCCAGGTCGCCGTCCAGCGGCTTGTTGCGCGTGTGGACGAGCAGCTGCTTGTGGCGCCCGGCGACGTCGGGCGGCGAGACGAAGATCTGGCGGTCGAAGCGGCCGGGGCGCAGCAGCGCCGGGTCGAGCTTGTCCAGGAGGTTGGACGCGGCGATGACGATGACGTTCTCGCTGCCGGAGAAGCCGTCCATCTCCACGAGCAGCTGGTTGAGCGTCTGCTCGCGCTCGGAGTTGTTGTCCGAGCCGCGGCGCGCGCCAACGGCGTCGAGCTCGTCGATGAAGAGGATCGCCGGCGCGTGCTTGCGCGCCTCGGCGAAGAGCCGGCGGATGCGGGCGGCGCCCAGGCCGGCGAACATCTCGACGAAGGAGGAGGCCGACTGGCTGAAGAAGTGCGCGCCGGACTCGTGGGCGACGGCCTTGGCCAGCAGCGTCTTGCCGGTGCCCGGCGGCCCGTGGAGCATCACCCCGCGCGGGACCTTCGCGCCGATGGCCTTGAAGCGCGTCGGATCGCGGAGGAAGTCGACGACCTCCTGCAGCTCGGCCTTGGCCTCGTCGACGCCGGCGATCTCGTCCCAGGTGATCTCCTGCGAGGCCTGGGGCTTGATCTGCACCGGCTTCGTCTTGGGCATCATCTTCAGCGTCCGCCACAGGACGTAGACGATGGCCAGCATGAACACCAGGCCGAGGACCTGGCCCCAGTCGTTGGCGAACTTCTGGACGCGCTCCTGCCACGTCATCGCCACCATGAGGACCCCGGGGTTCACATCCGTCAGTATCGATGGCCGGGGCCGGAAACTCCACCGCCCGCCTCCCGGACTGGACGCTTGACCCATGCGCACGATCACGGCCACCCGCTACGTCACGCCCTTCCGGGAGGGCGGCTCGATGCCGGCGCTCGTGGAGGCCGACGACGACGGCCTCTACGTCCTGAAGTTCCGCGGGGCCGGCCAGGGGCCACGGGCGCTCGTGGCCGAGCTCGTCGCCGGGGAGCTCGCGCGGGCGCTCGGGCTGCCGGTCCCGGAGCTCGTCCTCTGCGAGCTGGACCCGCGGATCGGCGTCGCCGAGCCCGATCCGGAGATCCAGGAGCTGCTGCAGGCGTCGGCGGGGCTGAACGTCGCACTGGACTTCCTGCCCGGGTCGCTGGCGTTCACCGACCCGCTGACCGTCGACCCGGCGCGCGCGGCGGACATCGTCTGGCTCGACAGCCTCGTCATGAACGTCGACCGCACGCCGCGCAACCCGAACCTCCTGCGCTGGCACGGCTCGACGTGGCTCATCGATCACGGCGCGGCGTTCTACCGCCACCACCGCGACGACTCGGACCCCGTGGCGCTCGCGACGCAGGCCTTCCCCCTCGTCGCCCAGCACGTCCTGCTGGAGCGGGCGGGGTCGATCGCCGACGCCGACGCGCGCCTGCGCGGCCTCGTCGACGAGGCGCTGCTGACGCGCCTGGGCGCGCTCGTCCCGGAGGGCTGGGCGGACCCGGCGCCCTACGTCGACTTCCTGCGGGCGCGCGTGGCCGCCTCGGCCGCCTTCGCGCAGGAGGCCGACGATGCCCGGCCGTGAGCCGTTCGCCTACGCGCTGCTGCGGGTCGTGCCCGACGCCGAGCGCGGCGAAAACCTGAACGTCGGCGTCGTCCTCTTCTGCCGCCGGGGGCGGTACCTCGCCGCGCAGACGCACCTGGACGGCGCGCGGCTGCACGCGCTCGCGCCGACGCTCGACACCACTGCCGTGGCCGAGCACCTGACGATGCTCGAGCGGATCGCCGCCGGGGACCCGGCCGGGGGCCCCGTCGCGCTGCAGGAGCCTTCCGAGCGATTCCACTGGCTCGTCGCGCCGGCGTCGACGATCGTGCAGCCGTCGGCGGTCCACACCGGGCTGACCGACGACGCCGCGGCGACGCACGCGCGCCTCATGGAGCGCCTCGTCCGCTGAGCGCGGCTTGCGGCTCGTAGGCTGGCCGCATGTGCTCCCCCTTCGACGCCCACCCGCCCGAGCTGCCCGCCGGCCGCGGCCTGCCGCGCCTGGCCGGCGCCTCCTCCGCGCAGACCCTCGAGCTGACCTCGGCGGACGGGACGCGCTTCTCCGCCGCGTTCGCGCCGTCCGTCGACGACGCGCAGGCCGGCGTCGTCATCCTCCCCGACGTCCGCGGGCTCTACCCGTTCTATGTCGAGCTCGCCGAGCGCTTCGCCGCCGCCGGGCACCCGGCGATCGTCCTGGACTACTTCGGGCGCACCGCGGGCCTGGGCCCGCGCGGTGACGACTTCGACTTCTGGCCGCACGTCATGCAGACGACCGTCGAGACGGTGCAGGCCGACCTCGCCGCCGCCGAGGCCGAGCTGCTGGAGCGCTCGGGCGTGCGCGCGGTCGTCACCGTCGGCTTCTGCTTCGGCGGGATGCACTCGCTGCTGGCCGGCACGAGCGACGCGCTCGCCACCGAGGCCGTCGTCGCCTTCTACGGTGCGCTGGACGGCACGCGCTTCGAGCTCGCCGGCCCGCTGCAACGCGCCGCTGAGATCCAGGTCCCCGTCCTGGGCCTCTACGGCGAGGCCGACCAGGGCATCCCGGTCGAGCAGGTGCGCGCGTTCGAGGAGCAGCTGACGGTGGCGCACGAGATCCAGCTGTATGCCGGCGCGCCGCACTCGTTCTTCGACCGTGCGTTCACCGAGCACGCCGCCGCCTGCGAGGACGCGTGGGGCCGCGTGCTGGACTTCACCGGCGCGGTGGGCCGCGGTCTCCCCGCCTGACCCTGCCGCGCCAAGTGATGGATCGGCCCGCCTCAGGCGGCCCGATCCGACGCTCGCCGCGACCCGCCGCGGCTCAGGCCGGGGCCGGCGCGTCCGCCGCGGCCGCCGCGTCGGCGGCGCGCTCGGGCAGCGGCGGCTCGACGCGGAGGATCTCCGCCAGCGCCGCGTAGCCGACCTCGAGCTGCTCGTCCGTCGGCTCGCGCGTCCCGATGACGCGCTGCAGCTCGTAGCCCGGGACGCGCATGACGCGAGCGGCCAACGAGTCCGCGTGCCGCTCGGACCAGGCGAAGAGCTCGACCGCCACGCCGATCGACGCGAGCTGCAGCGCGATGCCCTGCGCCTGCGTCGGCTGCTCGACGACACGGCGCAGCAGCGACGTCCCCGCGACGTTCGCGGCCATCAGCGGCGCCATCAGGTGCGACCCGCAGCGGTCGTGCTCCTTGGAGGCGTCGCGCGCCCCGACGACGACGTTCGCGCCCGCATCCTTCGGATCCTCGGCCGCCTCGTAGGCGGCGATCGCCTTGTGCTCGACCCCGTGGTAGGCGGCCAGGTCCCCGCCGCGCAGCGCGATGAGCGACGGCGCGAGCCCGATGACCGAGAGCGCGAGGTCCGCCGAGGAGCCCTGGGCGCGCTTGCGCACGACCGAGCCGACGACCGCCGTCGCGGCCATCGCCCCGAGGACCGTCGGGTTCTGGAACGGCAGCTTCGCCTCCGGCAGCCCCTTCTTGACCAGCGGGATGACGAGCATCGCCTCGCCGATCGACGCGACGCCCCGGACGAACGGGATGTCCGCCGCGGTCCGGCGCAGCTGGGGCTTGCGGCCGGAGGCGACGCCGATCGTGCCGTCCTTGCGGCGCGCCGCGGCGGCCCAGTGCGTCGGCCCGTGCACGAGCAGCCCGTTGCGCAGCGCCATGCCGCCCAGCCGCAGGCGGTCGCGCTCGGCGCCCGACGTGTCGTCCTTGCTCATGCTGTCCCCTCGTCCGTCCCCAGCCGGGCCTTGATGATGTCCGCGTAGCAGCGCGTGGCGTACCCCAGGTCGCGCACGTCGATGCGCTCGTCGGCCGAGTGCACGAGCGGGGCGGTCTCGTAGAGCGTCTGGTGGCGGTGGGGGAAGAAGCCGTACGCGACGCACTCCGGGAAGGTCTTGCGGAAGGTCCGCGAGTCCGTGAAGCCCGGCAGGATCGTCGGGATGACCTTCGCCTCCGGGTCCTCGCGCCCGATCCACGTCGTGATCGCGCCGAAGAGCTCGGTGTCGACGGGCGACGCGTTGCCGGGCACCTGCTCGGTGAAGTCCAGGCGGTAGCCCTCGTGCCCGAGGACCTCGCGGATGCGTCGCTCGGCGACGTCGGCGCCCAGGCCCGGCGGGACGCGGCAGTCCACCCGCAGCTCGGCGCGCGCCGGGATGACGTTGATCTTGCTCGAGGCGGAGATCTTCGTCGGCGCGAGGCTCACGCCCAGCATCGGCTCCACGAGGCCGGCGAGCACCGGGTCCTTCGCGCGCAGCGCCGCCAGCGCGCCGGCCGGGTCACCGTCGACGGGGATGCCGAGGCCCTCGAGCATGCCGCGCGGGCCGTCCGTCAGGTCCAGCCCGGGCTGGCGGTCGGCCATGAGCTGCAGGAACGGCGCGAGCTTCAGCAGCGCGTTGTCGCCCATCTTCGGGATCGACGCGTGGCCCGCGATGCCGTCCGTCGTGACGGTGAAGCGGAAGACGCCCTTCTCCGCGACGCAGACGCCGTAGTAGCGCCCGCCGTCGTAGGGGATGACCGGGCCGCCGCCCTCGTTGAGCAGCTCGTCGCAGCGCACGAGCTCGGGGTGGTGCTCGCAGATCCACTGGGCGCCGAGCGAGCCGCCGGTCTCCTCGTCGGCGACGGAGACGATGAGCAGCTCGCCGCGCGCCGGGCGCCAGCCGCCGGAGGCCAGCGAGCACGCCGCGGCGACCTCGGCCGCCGTCTGGGACTTCATGTCCAGCGCGCCGCGGCCCCACAGGAAGCCCGCGTCGTCGACGGTGCCCGACCACGGGTCGTGCTGCCAGTCGTCGGGCGACGCGAGGACGGTGTCCACGTGCGACAGGAGGCAGAGCGTCGGCCCGTCCGCCTTGCCCTTCAGGCGCGCGACGAGGTTCGGGCGCTCGTCGCTCGAGCCGACCAGCGTGATGCCCTCGAAGCCCGCGCCGGCCAGCTCGGCGGCCAGGATCTCCTGGGCCGGGCGCTCGTTGCCGGGCGGGTTGACGGTGTTGCACCGGATGAGCTGCTGCAGCAGCGCCGTCGCGAGTCTCTCCACGCCGCTCACTGTACGCGCCCGGGGAATCGTCACCCCGGCGGCTGGACGGTCTGGCAGGATGCCGCGGCGATGCAGGTGCCCCTGGCCCAGGTGTTCCGCGAATGGGGACGGATCGGCTGCATCGGCTTCGGCGGGCCGCCCGCGCACGTCGCGCTTCTGCGGGACCTGTGCGTCGAGCGGCGCGGCTGGCTGGACGCGCAGGAGTTCGAGGACGCGAACGCCGCCTGCGGCCTGGTGCCCGGACCGGCCTCGACGCAGCTGGCGATCTACTGCGCGCAGCGCGTCGCCGGGCTGCCGGGGGCGATCGTCGGCGGCCTGGCCTTCATCGTCCCCGGGCTCGTCGCCCTGCTGGCGCTCGCGGCGGTGACGCTGCAGGAGGGCCCGCCGGACTGGATCCGCGGCGCGGCGGCCGGGGCGGGCGCGGCCGTCGTGGCCGTCGTCGTGCAGGCCGGCGTCGCGCTCGTGCGCTCCGGGGTCGTCGGGCTGTCGGGCGCGCGCCTGGCGCGGGCGCTGACCTACGTCGCCGTCGGCGCCGCGGTGACGGTCGCCGCCGGCGCGGTCGTCGTGCTGGCGCTCGTCGCCTGCGGGCTGCTCGAGCTTGCGATCCGGCGCGGGCCGCGCGGACGATCGACCCTCTCACTGCACGCCGCCCCGGCGGCCGTCGCGCTCGCGGTGACCGGCGCCTCGGCGCTGCCCGCGCTCGTGTGGACGTCGCTGAAGGTCGGCGCGCTGAGCTACGGCGGCGGCTTCGTGATCGTCCCGCTGATGCAGCACGACGCCGTGGACGTCCACGGCTGGATGACGAAGACCGAGTTCCTCAACGCGGTCGCGCTCGGCCAGATCACCCCCGGCCCGGTCGTGCAGACGGTCGGGGCCGTCGGGTACGCGGCGGCGGGCCTCGGCGGCGGGATCCTGGCGGCGACCGTCGCCTTCCTGCCGTCGTTCCTCATCGTCGGCTTCGGCGGCGCGCGCTTTCGGGCGCTGCGCGCGGACCCGGACGCCCGCGCCTTCCTCGACGGCGCCGGACCCGCCGCGATCGGCGCGATCTTCGGTGCGGCCGTCCCGCTGCTGGGCGGCGTCGAGGAGCTCTGGCAGGGCGTCGTGCTCGCCGTCGCCGCGGTGCTCGTCCTGGGCGGACGGCTGGGGACGGTGCCGGCGCTGTCGCTGGCCGCCGTCGTGGGCGTGCTCGTCGCGCTCGCCGGCGGCCCGCTGCCCTGAGGCCGCCGTCCGCGCGCGCACCGTGCGGGCCCCGCTTCGGCGTCCCGAATCACTGCAAAGGCGACGATCGGGTTCGTGGTCGCACCGCAGGTATGTCGCAAATCAACCAAACCGACGATCGTCCGGTACGCGGTCCTCGTCTGGCCCGCGCCATCGCCACCGGGAGATCCGTCTTGCGTCCTGCCCTGCCCCGCGCGCGCCGTCTGGCCGCCGCCGCCGTCGTCTGCCTCACCGCCTCGCTCGCAGGCGCCTCGCTCGCCTCGGCCGCCGTCCCGACCTACGAACGGACGTGGACGACCGCCGAGAGCACGAACGGCTTCTACGGCCAGTTCGCCGTCTCCACGCAGCACATCTACCTGCGCACGGAGAACCAGCGTCTGGAGGTCAGGACGCCCGCCGGCGCCCTCGAGGGGTCCTTCCTCGTCAGCGACCAGATCAGCGCCTTCGCCGCCGATCCGACGACGGGCGACCTGCTCGTCATGGGGCAGGGCTACGTGGCGCGTTACAGCGCGACCGGGCAGCGGCTCTCCAGCTTCTCGACGACGTCGCCGTACGTCCAGTACGGCCAGTTCGCCGTCGGCGCCGACGGGCACATCTGGGTCGGCGATCCGCAGAGCAACTGCGTGACGAAGATCATCCGCGAGTACCGCGCCGACGGGACGCTCGTGCGCACCCACGAGGCCCCGCTCGACGGGGCCGGCGGCGGGTGCTACTACGGCTACGCCTACGCCCTGTACCTCGGCGCCGACGGCGACTACTGGTTCGGCTCCTACTCCTACGATTACAACTACAACTACCGCCAGAGCTTCACGCACTACGGCGCGGACGACCGGCGCGTGGCCTCCGCCAGCCCCGTCCCCTTCGACCAGAACCGGTTCGCCGTGAGCGCCGCGAAGGACGTCATCGCCTGGGGGTACGACCCGAGCACGGGCACGAACAACCTGCGCGCGTTCGCCTTCCCGAGCCTGGCGGCGGTGGGCACGCTGGCGACCTACGGGCCGGCCGACAACCAGATCCAGAACTACCTGTACGACCTCAAGTCCGACGGCGCCGGCCACCTGTACGCGCTGGACTACAGCTACCGCTACACCCAGAACTACGACCCGTACTACGGGTACTACAACTACACGAACTACTACCGCAACCGGGTCCTCGTCTTCGCCGATCAGGTGGCGCCGACCGGCCCCGCCCCGACGATCGCCGGCAGGCCCTACCAGGGCAAGACGCTGACGGCCGCCTACACCCCGTGGACGGGGACCGGGACGCTGACGTACGCCCTGCAGTGGCAGCGGTGCGTCTCCTCCGGCGGCTGCACGGACATCGACGGCGAGACGTCCCCCACCCACCTCGTGACCGCCGACGACATCGGCAGGACGCTCGTCGTGCGCCTGACGGTCACCGACGCCAACGCCCGCACGGGTCAGGCGACGTCGTCGCAGACCGCGGTCGTCGGCACGTACGCCGGCGTCATCCGCGGCGACCAGCCGCTGGGCTACTGGCGCCTGGGCGATGCGGCCGACCGCACGGCGATGAGCGACGACACCGGGCGCTTCCCCGGCGAGTACAAGAACGCCGCCGGCGGCTCGCCGCAGCAGGGCATCTCCGGTGACGGGGACACGACGGCGATCTTCGCCGGCAACGGCACCTACGGCTTCGTCAACAACCTCAAGGCGCCCGAGCAGCAGTACACGATGGAGGCGTGGGTCGACCCGACCGACACCGACGACGCGATGATCATGCAGCACGGCGGGGGCGGCGCCCTGTTCGTCCGCGGCGGCCACGTCGTCTTCCGCCAGGTCGACACGGACGTGACCGGCCCGGCGCTGGCGACGAACGCCTTCAGCCACGTCGTGGGCACGTGGGACGGCAGCACCGCCCGCCTCTACGTCAACGGCTCGCTCGTCGGGCAGGCCGCCTCGACGAAGGCGCCGTCGGGCACCTCGACGCTCTACCTCGGGTACGGCGACCAGGCGCCGTGGCTGCGCGGCTACCTCGACGAGGTCGCCTACTACGCCCGGGCGCTCCCGGGCCTGCAGGTCACGACGCACTACGAGGCCGACCCGCCGCCGGCGCTCGAGGTCCCGGGCCGGGCGGGCACGGACGTCCCGGTCGCCCCGGCGCCCGATCCCGTCGCCGACAGCCCGGCCCCCGAGGCCGGCCCCACCGCGGGCCCC
>CAZRLR010000063.1:0-15399 GCA_964600395.1 uncultured Conexibacter sp. | reverse complement strand
GACGCCTCATCGGCGTGCGCCGGCGCGACCTGCCCGCGACGTGGCGCGACTTCGGCGCCTACTTCGACGCGGTCGTCCAGGACGAGCTCGTCATGACGCCCGCGGTCCCGGAGCTGCTGGAGACGCTCGAGCGCCCCGTCCCCCCGGCGATCCCGGGCCTGCACCCCGCGCTGTGGCGGGTCATCCGCCGGCCGGCGGCGATGCAGCTGCGCGTCAGCACCGTCGGCATGCTGCCGCCCGTCCTGCGCGACCGCCTGGACCTGCAGCTCACCCCGCGCGAGGCGCGGGCGTTCCGCGCGCTGGCCGCGACCTCGCGGGCGGCCGGCCCGATCGTCCGCGGCCCGCTGGCGAACTTCGGGCCCGTCTACGTCAAGTACCGCGCCGCGGCGCTGCAGCGCGGGGACGTCGCCGGGCACCCGCCGGTGCGCAAGGCGGCGGCGAGCACCGCGGCGGCCGCCTGACCGCCGTCAGCTCGCGGGGGCGGCGGTCTCCAGGACGTCGAAGGACCAGATCTCGCTCGCGGTGCCGACCGGCCCGCCCTCGCGATGCTGCGCGTGACCGGCGCGGAAGTCGTCGGACGCCACCCACGCGCGGAAGTCCTCCTCCGAGCGCCACGTCGTCACGACGAGGCAGACCTCGCGGTCGTCGTTCGGGCGCAGCAGGAGGAAGTCCTCGAACCCGTCGGCCGCCTCGACCCTGCCGGCCCGCGTCGCGAAGCGGCGCTCGAACTCGTCGAACCGGTCCTTCGGGACGGTGATGGCATTGATCTTGACGACGCTCATCCCACGATCGTAGATGCTGCCCCGATGAGCACGCCCTTCGCGAACTTCCAGTACGGCATCTACCTCGAGGGGGCGCTGAACGGCAAGCGGCCGTCGCACCCCATGGCGTGGGACGCGCTGGAGGCGGAGGCGACGGCGCGGATGGCCCCGGGCCCGCGCGGCTACGTCAACGGCGGCGCCGGGACCGAGGACACGATGCGCGCGAACCTCGACGCCTTCAAGGCCCGCCGGATCGTCCCGCGGATGCTCCGCGACGTCGAGACGCGCTCGCTCGAGCGGACCGTCCTGGGGACGACGATGCCCGCACCGCTGCTCGTCGCCCCGATCGGGGTGCAGTCGATCGTCCACCCCGACGGGGAGCTCGCCGTGGCGCGCGCGGCCGCCACGGCCGGCATCCCGATGATCGCGTCCACCGCGTCGTCCTTCACGATGGAGGCGATCGCGGAGGCCTCCGGCGAAGGCTCGCCGCGCTGGTACCAGCTCTACTGGCCGCGCGGCCGCGAGCTGGCGCGGTCGCTCGTGGAGCGCGCCGAGGCCGCCGGCTTCACGACCATCGTCGTGACGCTCGACACCGGGCTGCTGGCCTGGCGCCCGCGCGACCTGCAGCAGGCCTACCTGCCGTTCCTGGAGTCCGTCGGGATCGCGAACTACCTCAGCGACCCGGTCTTCCGCTCGACGCTCGAGAAGACCCCGGAGGAGGACCCGATGGCCGCGGTCGGGCAGTTCGTCGGCGTCTTCTCCAACCCGGCGGTCACGTGGGCCGACCTGGCCTTCCTGCGTGAGTGCACCTCGCTGCCGATCGTCCTGAAGGGCATCCTGCACGCCGACGACGCCCGCGAGGCGGCGACCCGCGGCGTGGACGGCATCATCGTCTCCAACCACGGCGGCCGGCAGGTCGACGGGGCGATCGGCGCGCTGGACGCGCTGCCCGGCGTCGTGGACGCCGTCGGCGGCGAGGTGCAGGTGCTCTTCGACAGCGGCATCCGCAGCGGGGCGGACGCGTTCAAGGCGCTGGCGCTCGGGGCGCGGGCGGTCTGCGTCGGGCGTCCGGCGATGTGGGGCCTGGCCGTCGGCGGCGAGGCCGGGGTCAAGACGGTCCTGGACTGCCTGCTCGCCGAGCTGGACCTGACGCTCGCGCTCAGCGGCCTCTCGCACGTGGACCAGATCGACCGCTCGGCGCTGGCCTGACGCGCGCCCCCGCTCGCCGCCGAACGTCCGTTTCCTCCCGCCCACGGGGGCAGAACCGGACGTTCGACCTCGAGGCCCCTACCCCCACGGGCCGAACGTCCGTTTCCTCCCGCCCAGAGCGGCAGAACCGGACGTTCGACCCGCAGGGCTTCCGGGGTAGATCAGCCTCGATGCCCAAGCCCCGCTCCCTCATGAACGCGACGCTCGTCTTCGGCGGCGTCGCCCTGCCGGTGAAGCTCCACTCCGCGACCTCCTCCAAGGACGTGCGCTTCACCGAGGTCCACGCGAAGGACGGCGGCAAGATCGAGCACCGGCGTTTCTGCTCGGAGGAGGACAAGGAGGTCCCCTACGAGGAGGTCGCCAAGGGCTACGAGGTGTCCGAGGGCAAGTACGCGGTCCTGACGAAGGAGCAGCTCGCCGATGCCGTCCCGCACGGCGACAAGGCGATCACCGTCGAGTCGTTCGTCCCCGGCGACGACATCGACCCCGTCTTCTACGACCGCGGCTACCACCTGGGTTGCGGCGAGGACGGCGGCCCGGCCTACCGCGTCCTGCACGACGCGCTCGTGAAGACCGGCCGCGTCGGCATCGCGCGCTTCGTCTTCCACGACCGCGAGCGCCTGGCCGCCGTGCGCCCGCAGGACGGGGTGCTCATCCTGCAGACCCTCCGCTTCGCCGACGAGCTCGCCGACCCCGACGACCTGCGCCCCGACGAGGCCGGCCGCGCGCCGACGAAGCAGGAGGCCGGCATGGCCGCCCAGCTCATCGACTCGCTGCACACCGACTTCACGCCCGGCGACTACGAGGACGAGCACCGCGCCGCCGTCCTGAAGCTCATCGAGGCGAAGGCCGCCGGCGAGGAGATCGACACGACGACGCCCGCGGCGCCCGAGCCCAGCGACGACCTCGCCGCCGCGCTGCAGGCCAGCCTCGACGCCCAGAAGGAGCACGGGGCGCGCCGCCGTCGCGCGAGCGCCAAGACCGCCGGCGGGCGCGCGAAGAAGAAGACGTCCTCGACCCGCAAGCGGGGCTGAGCCGTGCCCCGCCCGCTCTGGACCGGCTCCCTGTCCTTCGGCCTCGTCAACGTCCCGGTGCAGCTCTTCAGCGCCGTGCGCGACCGGGACGTCCACTTCCGCCAGCTCCACGAGCCCGACGGCGCCCCGATCCAGACGCGCCGCTTCTGCGCGGAGGAGGACAAGGAGGTCCCGTACGAGGAGATCGTCCGCGGATTTCAGACCGACGACGGCAAGCTCGTCATGCTCACCGACGACGAGCTCGGCGCTGCCGCCCCGCGCAAGACGCGGACGATCGACATCGAGGCCTTCGTCGACGCCGGCGACCTGGACCCGATGCTCCTGGACCACCCCTACCTGCTCGTGCCGTCCGGCGAGACCGACGGGGTGCGCCGCGCCTACCGCCTGCTCGCCGACGCGCTGGACGACAGCGGGCGCCTGGCGATCGGCCGCTTCGTCCTGCGCGCCAAGGAGCACCTCGTCGCCGTCGGCGTCCGGGACGGCCTGCTCGCGCTGACGACGATGCGCTTCCCCGACGAGCTGCGCCCCGTCGCGGACGTCGACGACGGCGGCGCCAAGAAGCCGACCGCCGCGCAGCTGAAGGCCGCGGTCGGCGTCATCGAGGCGATGGGCGCCGAGTGGGACCCCTCGCGCTACGAGGACCAGCACCGCCAGCGGCTGCTGCAGGCGGTCAAGGCCAGCGACCGCACGGCCGAGGTGCAGGAGGAGCAGGACGAGGTCTCCCCCACCGCGCCGGACGACCTCATGGCGACCCTGAAGCGCAGCCTGCAGGCCGCGCGCGGCTGATCCACGCTCGTAGAGTCAGGCCGCAGCATGGTCATCTACCAGGTGTACGTCCGCTCCTTCCAGGACTCCGACGGGGACGGGCTCGGCGACCTGCCCGGCGTCACGCGGCGCCTGGAGCACCTGCAGTGGCTCGGGGCGGACGCGGTCTGGCTCTCGCCGATCCACCCGTCCCCGATGGCCGACGGCGGCTACGACGTCAGCGACTACACGACCGTCGACCCCGCCTTCGGGACGGACGCCGACCTCGACGCGCTCGTCGCCGAGGCCCACGCCCGCGGCCTGAAGGTGCTGCTGGACGTCGTCCCGTGCCACACCTCGATCGAGCACCCGTGGTTCCGCGAGCACCCCGAGCGCTACGTCTGGGCGCCACCGGGCACGCCGCCCGGTCGCGCGCCGAACAACTGGGCGGCGTCCTTCGGCGGCACGGCGTGGTCGGCGGACCCGCACGGCCGCGGGACGTACCTGCACTCCTTCTACCCCGAGCAGCCGGACCTGGACTGGAGCCGCCAGGACGTGCGGGACGCCTTCCGCGAGATCCTCCAGGGCTGGCGGGCGCGGGGCGTGGACGGCTTCCGCCTGGACGCGCTGCAGCGCCTGGGCAAGGACCCGGAGCTCCGCGACGACCCGCCCGCCCGCGAGCCCTTCGCCTTCCCACTGCCGCCCGGGCAGGCGGCGGTGGACATGCGCAACTCCGGCGACGCGCCGGCGATCGACAGCGCCCTGGCCGCGCTACGCCACGCCGCGGGGGACGACGCCCTGCTCGTCGGCGAGGTCTACCTCCCCGCCCCCCGCCTGCCGCGCTACCTGCGCCACCTGGACGCGACCTTCTCGTTCGACCTGCTCTTCTGCGGATTCGACGCGGACGCGATCGCCGCCGTCATCCGGGCGGCGGGGGCCGCAGGGACGATGGCCTGGACGCTCGGCAACCACGACTTCGCGCGACCCGCCACCCGTCTGGGCCCGGAGGCCGCGAAGGCGCTGTGGCTGCTGACCTACGCGCTGCCGGGGATCGTCAGCGTCTACCAGGGCGACGAGCTCGGCCTGCTCGACGGCCCGGGCGGGCCCGACGGGCTCGAGGGCCCGGACGT
Source organism: uncultured Conexibacter sp. (assembly GCA_964600395.1). Classification (GTDB taxonomy): domain Bacteria; phylum Actinomycetota; class Thermoleophilia; order Solirubrobacterales; family Solirubrobacteraceae; genus Paraconexibacter. Next base: position 10,521 of record CAZRLR010000063.1, on the reverse strand, counting down.
CCGCCCGCCGTACGACCGCTACGGCCGTGACGCCGAGCGCCACCCCGTCCCCTGGGAGCAGGACGCCCCCCACCACGGCTTCACCACCGGCACGCCCTGGCTGCCGGTGGTCAACGCCCCGGACGGCGCGGCCGACCGGCAGCGCACGGCGCCCTCGACGCTCACGCTGCACCGCGCGGCCCTGGCCCTGCGCCGCGAGCTCGACGGCCCCGTCGAGGACCTGCGCGTCGACGACGGCGTCCTGCGCCTGCGCCGCGGGGCGCACACCGTCACGGTGAACGCCGGCGACACCCCGGTGACGCTCGCGGACCCCGCGCTGCTGGCCTCCGCGGGCGACGGGACGGTGCTCCCACCCCGCGCCACGGCGATCGGGCGCGTCGGATCACATGGGTGAGGTTTGACACAAGCCGCCCGGGGGGCAGAGGGACTGCGTGAAGCGGCCGGTCACCCTCACCCTCGTCCTCGTCCTCGGCGCCTTCGCGCTGGCGTCCTGCGGCGGCTCCTCCTCGGGCAAGCAGGGGGCGGTGACGCTCAACTGGTGGACGTACAACGAGCCGTCGGGCTCCTTCCGCGACGCGGCGGACCGCTGCACGAAGCAGTCCAAGGGCCGCTACAAGATCGTCTTCAACGCCCTGGGCAACGACGCCGACACCCAGCGTCAGTCGCTCGTGCGGCGCCTCGCGGCCAAGGACTCGTCGATCGACATCATGTCGATGGACGTCGTCTGGACCGGGGAGTTCGCCGAGGCCGGCTGGATCCGCCCGTGGCCGGCGAAGTACGCCGACCCCGTGAAGAAGGGGACGCTCGCCGGCCCGCTGGCGACCGCGACCTACCAGGGGAAGCTCTACGCGGCCCCGGCGAACTCGAACACGCAGCTGCTGTGGTACCGCAAGGACCTCGTCAAGTCCCCGCCCAAGACGTGGGACGAGATGATCGACCAGGCCGAGAAGCTGAAAAAGGGCGGGCGCATCGAGATCCAGGGCGCCGCCTACGAGGGGACGATGGTCTGGTTCAACGCGCTCGTCACGAGCGCCGGCGGCAAGATCCTCGCGTCCCCGACGAAGGTCGGCGACAACCAGGAGGTGCTCGCGAAGGCCGCGGGCATCATGCACCGCCTGGCGACCTCCAAGGCGTCCGACCCGTCGCTGAAGAACCAGAAGGAGGACCAGAACCGCCTGGCCTTCGAGTCCGGCGCGGCCGCCTTCCAGGTGAACTACCCGTTCATCTACCCCTCCGCCAAGGAGAACGCGCCGAAGATCTACAAGAACATCGGCTGGGCGCCGTACCCCGGCGTCGAGAAGGGCAAGCCGGCCAGGGCGCCGATCGGCGGCTTCAACTGGGGCGTCGGCCAGGCCTCCAAGCACCCGACGGAGGCCTTCGAGGCCGCCACCTGCCTGCGCAGCCCGACCGCCCAGCGCGACTTCGCGATCAAGGGCGGCCTGCCCCCGACGCTGAGCGCGCTGTACGACGACAAGACGTTCGTCAAGACCTACCCGTTCGCGGCGCTCGTCAGGAAGCAGCTCGACAACGCCGGCGTGCGGCCCGTCACGCCGCTGTACGCCGACGTGTCGCTCGCGGTGTACACGAGCGTGTCGCCGCCCGGGAACATCAAGACGAAGACCATCGGGCAGACCCTGCACGACCGCCTGCAGGACGCCCTGGACTCGAAGGGGCTCCTGTGAGCAAGCGCGCCGACCGGCCCGCCCTGACGGATCGCGCCCGCGCCGAGCGCAAGCTCGGCTGGCTGCTGTGCGCGCCGGCGGCGATCGTGATGCTCGCGGTCACCGCGTATCCGATCCTCAACGCGATCTACCTCTCGCTGCTGCGGGCGGACCTGCGCTTCCCCGACGAGCGCGAGTTCGTCGGCCTGGACAACTACGTCACCGTCCTGAGCTCCGGCCTGTGGTGGAAGGACGTCCTGCACACCGTCATCCTCACCGTCGCCTCGGTGAGCCTCGAGCTCGTCCTCGGCATGCTGCTGGCGCTGGCGATGCACCGCGCGATCTTCGGCCGCGGGCTGCTGCGCACCTCGGCGCTCATCCCCTACGGGATTGTCACCGTCGTCGCGGCCTTCGCGTGGCGCCTGGCGTGGTCGGGCGCCGAGGGCGGCTTCGTCCCCAAGCTCCTGCACCTGGAGACCGATCCGCTGACGCAGACGTGGACGACCTACCTCGTCGCGATCCTCGCCGAGGTCTGGAAGACGACGCCGTTCATGGCGCTGCTCCTGCTGGCCGGCCTGGCGCTCGTCCCCGACGAGCTGCACGAGGCCGCGAAGGTCGACGGCGCGACGGCGTGGCAGCGCTTCCGCCGCATCACGCTGCCGCTGATGAAGCCGGCGATCCTCGTGGCGCTGCTCTTCCGCACCCTCGACGCCTTCCGGATCTTCGACTCGGTCTACGTCATCTCCAACAACGGCGTCAACCGCCCGCTGGAGAGCGTCTCGGTGCTCGGCTACAACACGCTGCTGAACCGGCTGAACCTCGGGCTGGGCTCGGCGGTCTCCGTCCTCATCTTCCTCTTCGTCATCGTGATCGCCGCGCTCTTCGTCAAGGGCCTGGGCACGTCGCTCGACGAGCAGACAGGAGCCAAGTAGATGGTCGCCCCCCGCCGCTACGCCAACTGGACGCTCGTCCACCTGATCGTCATCGTCGCCGCGCTCTTCCCGGTCTTCTGGATCGTCTCGCTGTCGCTGAAGACGGGCGCCGACGTCTCGGACGGGCGCCTCATCCCCAAGTCGGTGTCCTTCGACAACTACTTCGGGAAGACCGGGATCTTCAAGCAGTCGATCTTCACCGACGCCCTCGTCAACTCGCTCCTCATCGCGGGGATCGCGACGGTCATCTCCGTCGTGCTGGCGTCGATGGCCGCGTACGCGATCGCGCGCCTGGAGTTCCCCGGCAAGCGGATCATCCTCACGAGCGCGCTGGCGATCGCGATGTTCCCGCCGATCTCGATCGTCGGCCCGCTCTACAACCTCTGGCGCGACCTGGGGCTGTACGACACGAAGGCCGGGCTGATCATCCCGTACATGACCTTCACGCTGCCGCTGGCGATCTACACGCTGTCGGCGTTCTTCCGCGACATCCCCTGGGAGCTCGAGCAGGCGGCGCAGATGGACGGCGCGACGCCCGGCCAGGCGTTTCGCAAGGTCATCCTGCCGCTGGCCGCCCCCGGCGTCTTCACGACCGCGATCCTCGTCTTCATCTTCGCGTGGAACGACTTCGTCTTCGCGATCTCGCTCACCTCGACGGGCAAGGCGCAGACCGTCCCGGCCGCGATCTCGCAGTTCTCGGGCGCCTCGCAGTTCACGGCGCCGATCGGCTCGATCGCGGCGGCCGCGGTCATCGTGACCATTCCCATCATCTTCGTCGTGCTGCTGTTCCAGCGGCGCATCGTCGCCGGCCTCACCGCCGGCGCCGTCAAGGGCTAAGGAGACAAGACCCCGATGAGCAGCATCACCCTCAAGGACGTCACGAAGCGCTACGGCGACGGCTACGAGGCCGTCAAGCACATGGACCTGGACATCAAGGACGGCGAGTTCATGATCCTCGTCGGACCGTCCGGGTGCGGCAAGTCCACGGCGCTGCGGATGGTCGCCGGCTTGGAGGACATCTCCGAGGGCGAGCTGGACATCGGCGGCGAACGCGTCAACGACAAGGCGCCCAAGGACCGCGACATCGCGATGGTCTTCCAGAACTACGCGCTGTACCCGCACATGACCGTGCGCGACAACATGGGCTTCGCGCTGAAGCTCGCCAAGGTCCCGGACGACGAGATCCGGCGCAAGGTCGACGAGGCCGCCAAGACGCTGGACCTGACCGAGCACCTGGAGCGCAAGCCGGCCAACCTCTCCGGCGGCCAGCGCCAGCGCGTGGCGATGGGCCGGGCGATCGTCCGCGAGCCGTCCGTGTTCCTCATGGACGAGCCGCTGTCGAACCTCGACGCCAAGCTGCGCGTGCAGATGCGCACGGAGGTCTCGCGGATCCAGCAGAAGCTCGGCGTCACGACGATCTACGTCACCCACGACCAGACCGAGGCGATGACGCTCGGCGACCGCGTGGCGGTCATGCGCGCCGGCGTCCTGCAGCAGGTCGCCTCCCCGCGCGAGCTCTACGACGACCCGGTCAACCTCTTCGTCGCGGGCTTCATCGGCTCCCCGGCGATGAACTTCTTCCCCGCCACGATCGAGGGCGACCGGCTGCGCCTGCCGATGGGCGACGTGGCGATCCCCGACCGCCTGCGTGAGGCGCTGGCGGACGGCGCGCCGAAGGACCTCATCGCCGGTGTGCGCCCCGGGGAGTTCGAGGACGCGTCGATCGTGCAGGAGGACCACCTGGCCCGCGGGCACGTCTTCGAGGCCGACATCGAGCTCGTCGAGTCGATGGGCTCGGAGAGCTACGCGTACTTCACGCTCGAGGGCGGGGCGGCGCGCGCGGACGAGCTGGCCGAGCTCGCGGCGGACGCCGGGCTGTCGGACCTGCCCTCAGGCGGCGACGACGCGCGGGTGACGGCCCGGCTGAGCGCCGAGTCGGGCATCACGAGCGGCGGCCGGGCCAAGCTCTGGATGGACACGTCGAAGCTGCACCTGTTCGACGCGCACGACGGGTCGGCGGTCGGGCACCGCGGGGCCGGCTCCACCGACGCGGGCTGACCCCCTCGCGGCGGGCCGAACGTCCGCTTCCCCCCGCCCATGCGCGGGGAAGCGGACGTTCGGCCCTCAGCCCTCCGCCCTCAGCTCTCGGCGCGGACGCGCGCGAGCAGCTCGGGCGTCCACTCGTGCGTCAGCGCGAGGCGGTAGCGCGCGGCGCCGACGTCGAGGAAGGCGTCGGCCTCCGTCCCGCGGCCGAGCATGCCGGCCTCGCGGAGCATGTCGCACACGGGGACGAACTCCGCGTCGAACCAGCGCTGCGCGGCCTCCCGGCGGTCCATCGCGTGGCCCTCGTCCTGCTGCATCCGGAAGGCCCAGGCCTCGACCCCCTCGGCGAGCTCGCCGTACCGGGCGGCGTCGCTGAGCACGACCCGCGCCGCCGCCTCGGGCGCCAGCGGCACCCGCTCGCGGAAGAGCCGTTCGTGTGACTTGCGCGGCAGCTCGTCGATCGTCAGGCGGCGCCCGGCGCCGACGCGGGTCTGCACCTCGACGACCCGCGCCTCGATCGTCTCGCGGCCGAGGGCCCGCGCGACGGAGACCCGGTGGTGGCCGTCGCGGACGAAGTGGACCTCCCCCACCTGGTAGGTCGAGATCGGCGGCAGCGCCTTGCCCTCGCGCATCGCGAGCGCGATCCGCTCCCAGCGGATGCGCACGGCCTGCGTCGTCGGGCGGAAGGACCGGTCGAAGTTCACGTGCGTGCGCCCGACCGTCCCGGCGATCGCGTCCAGCGGGATGACCTTCAGCCCCGCGTCGCGCTCCCCCACGCGCCCCAGCGCCGCGACCACCTCGTCGAACGGCAGGATCGCGTCCAGGTCGCGCCCCCCGGACATCCGCCGCCGCAGCCGCGCCAACGCCTCGCGTCGGCGGGCGCGCAGAAAGTCGTCCCCTGCGTCGGCGCGGGCCATTCCGGTGGGTGCGGGCATGCTCGGGTCTTACCCAGCTCGCGTGCGCCCGGATCGCGGGCGGCCACCGCCGGGGGCTCGTAGGCTGGAGCCTGCCCCGACCCGACCCACCGACGAAGGATCCACCGTGCAGCTGCAGGGCATCCACCACATCACCGCGATCACCGGCGACGCGCCGCGCAACGTCGACTTCTACGCCCGCCTGCTCGGGCTGCGCCTGACCGCCAAGACGGTCAACCAGGACGACCCGACCGTCTACCACCTGTTCTACGGGGACGAGCAGGCCAGCCCGGGCGCCGACCTGACGTTCTTTGAGTACCCGCACGCGATCCCCGGCCGTGCGGGCGCCGGGATGGTGCACCGGATCGTCTGGCGCGTGGCCTCGGGCGACGCCTTGGACTTCTGGGCCCGGCGCCTAGGCGCCGAGGACGTCGCGGTCCAGCGGGACACAGGCAGCCTGCGCTTCGCCGACCCGGAGGGCCTGGAGCACGAGCTCGTCGTCAGCCACGCGCCCGACGCGCCGCTGGTCGCCGAGCACCCGGACATCCCGGCCGCCCTCGCGCTGCAGGGCTTCGAGGGCGTGCGCGCCTACACCGGCCACGCGGAGGGCAGCGCCGTCGTCCTGGAGAAGCTCATGGGCGCCACGTCCCTCGGGGAGGACGTCTGGGAGGTCCGGGGCGACGCGCGCGGCGGCTGGATCGCCTTCGACCCGCCGCCGGCGCTGCCCGCGCGCCAGAGCGCCGGGACCGTCCACCACATCGCGTGGGGCACGACGGACGCCGACGCGCCGCGCTGGGTCAAGACGCTCGACGAGGTCGGGCTCGGCAGCTCGGGCATCGTGGACCGCCACTACTTCCACTCCGTCTACTTTCGCGAGCCGGGCGGCATCCTCTACGAGCTGGCGACGGACACGCCCGGCTTCACCGTCGACGGGCCCGTCGAGGAGCTCGGCCGGCGCATCATCCTGCCCCCGTGGCTGGAGGGGCAGCGCGAGGCGATCGAGGCGCAGCTCACGCCGCTGCCGGACCCGCGCGCCGGCTGGGTGCGCTGACGCTCGTGCGTGGCTGACGGGGCCGCGCCCTGTCGCGACCACGACGGGTTGAGCGGCCGTCGTTTCGGGCACGGAATCAGCCGTGCCCGAGCCCGTCGTCCCCGTCACGCTGCCCGCCGTCCCGGAGTCCGCGGCCGCCGCGCGCCGCGAGGTCGCCGACCGCATCGAGGAGGAGGACGCCGCCCGCATCGCGGCGCTCATGGTCAGCGAGCTCGTGACGAGCTCGCTCACGCAGGGCGCGCTGCGCCCGCAGGACACGATCACGATCTACACCGAAGGGCTGGAGGACCGCGTCCGGGTGACGGTCTGCGACTCCGCGGCCGCCGCGAACGACGGCCGCGCCGGGCCACCGGCGCGGACCGCCAGCGAGCTGCAGCGCCACGGCGGCCCCGGCGGGCTGGGCCTGAAGATCATCGCCCGCCTGGCCGACCGCTGGGGCCTGGGCTCCGAGCACCCGGGCGCCCGCGCCTGGTTCGAGGTCCGCGCGCACCTGCGGACCTGAGGCGGTTTCAGGCCGCTGATCTCACGCCGGCACCGGGTCCCGGCGCGGCGTCGCGGGACCCGCCGGCGCCACGGGGGCGGCGGGCGTCCTGTCCGCACCGTCCGGTCCGTCCGCACCATCCGCGCCGTCCGACCCGTGCCCGATGCCCCGGGCCTGACGCACGAGCGCCCAGCCCATCAGGCCGGTCAGGCCGAGCGTCGCGAGCGCGACGAGCAGGCTGGCGGTGCGGAAGAGCCAAGCCGGCACCTCGGGCTTGCGCTCGCGCTGGAGCACCTTGACCTCCTGGCGGAAGGCGCCGGTCATCTGCGGGCGGGCGACGACGGCGGGCACGGGGATCGCGCTGTCGGCGGGCATCGACACGGGCAGGCTCTCCATGATGCTGCCGCTGTGCAGGCGGATGACCGACTTCCACGTGCCGTAGACCGGCAGCGGGACGGTCGTGCGGTAGACGCCGTCGGCGACGCGCGTGAGCTTGCCGAAGACGACGCGGTGCTCCTTGCCCTGCCAGGCCATGCCGTAGAGCCAGTCGGCGTCCCGGGCGGCGGCGCGCCCGGTGGCGTCGGTGAAGCGCACGGTCACGTCGCGCAGCGGCTTGGCGGCCGTCGAGCCGTCCGCCGGCGTGAGCGTCAGCCGCGCGCCGATCGACGGCGCCGTCGTGGGCAGCAGCACCGCCATCGAGACGACGGCGACCGCCAGGGCGCCGACGGGCAGCTTCCAGGCGCCCGGCCGAGTGGCGGCGACGCCCGGGCGCTCGGCCAGGCCGGCGGCGACGAAGACGGCGATCAGGGCGCCCGCGATCGCGACCGGCAGCGAGCGGACGATCGCCTCGGGCAGGAGGTGCAGCGGCCAGGCGACCGGCGACCACACGTGCGACCAGGCGAGCTCCGACGCGGTCCCGAGCGTCGCGATCAGCGCGCCGGCCACGACGGCGAAGCGCACGCCGCCGGCCTTCGCGTACGGGATCCGCCACGTGGCCTCCACGAGCAGCGCGGAGACGAGGAAGAGCGGGAAGTGGTGGGTGGACTCGCCGAAGACGAAGCTCGTGATGAGCGTCAGCACGCCGAGCGTCAGCACCGACGCGACCCACGTCTTCAGCGCGCGACCGCGGCCGAAGGCCAGGGCGGCGACGACGAAGCCCAGCGAAGCGGTGAAGGCGATGATCGTCGGGGCGAAGAGCAGGCGGAACTGCGGGACGCCGTAGGCGAACTCCTGGAGGTAGGCGATCGTGAAGCCGACGACGACGACCGAGGCGGCGCGCACGCCGAGCATCCGCGTCAGCCAGGCCGGGACGGTGCGCTCGGCCGCGCCGGCGGCGGCCTGCTCGCGGGCCACCTCGCGACCCTCGCGGACGAAGAGCACCAGCATGAAGAAGAGGAAGACGCCGCCCGAGATCATCATCAGGTGCGTCGGGCCCCAGAGCGTCACGTCCTGCCCGAAGAGGTTGTGCCAGACGTCGTCGGCCGGGAAGCCCGACATCGAGAAGAAGCCGGTCGCGAGCATCGCCAGGGCGGCCGGCGGGACGTACCAGTCGCGGGTGATGCGGACCCAGGAGGGGCGCCGGACCCCGACGGGCATCGCGACGGCCAGCCAGGCCGCGGCGACCATGCCGTAGATGCCGCCGAGGATGAGGAAGTGGGCGGTGGTCCCGAACGGGCCCTCGTCGCGGCCCTGGCCGATGTGCAGCGAGACGTCCCAGACGAAGCCGACGGCTGCGACGGCGAGGCCGGCGACGGCGACGACCATCGGGACGACCGTCCAGACCGGCAGGCCGGTGAAGCGGACCGCCGGGGCCGCGAGACGGTGCAAAAGCGGGCTGCCGGCGCGGTGGCGCAGGCCGAGGACCCCGCACGCGGCGAGCACGAGCAGGGAGACGATCGTGCCGACGACGACGTCGCGGGTGGCGGCGCCGCCGGCGGGTGCGGCGTCGACGGTCGTCGCGGCCAGCGAGGTCAGGAAACCAGGCGTTCGGAGCATGATGTGCAGGACTGTACATCTCCCGCCCGAAAAAGCAACGGCATCGTACATTCGCTGGCGTCCTTTCGAGTGGACCCCCCGGCCGGGGGGTCCCCGACACCGCGGCCATTCCCCCGCGCGGGCGCCGCTGATTGGCTGTCGGCCATGACCGTCACGGACTGCGCGCGCTTCCTGGCCGAGGACCCCGGCGAGCTCGTCGCGGCCTCGTTCGCCTGCCCGTGGTGTCTGACCGAACTGCACGACACGGTCCTGGAGGTCGGGAGCCACGACAGCCTCGCGCACTGCGTCTGCCCGGCCTGCGAGCACGAGTGGGGCGTCGCCCTGCACGCCGGTCAGGTCATGCGGCTGAGCCTCGCCCCGCCGCCGACGCTGCGGATCCGCTTCGGCCGCGACGGGCGTGACGGGCGCCCGTCGCAGGCCGCGTAGCATCCGAGCCGGTGACCACGGCATGACGGAGCGCGCGGCGGTGCAGGCACCGCACATCGACGCGATCGAGATCGTCGTCGACCTGCTGGCGCAGATCGAGTCCAACGACGCCCCCGGGGCGTTCTACGACCGTCTCTGCGAGGCGATCTGCCGCGTCACGTCGATGGACCGCGCGATCCTCTTCCGCTACGACGCGCCGGCCCGGCGCGTCACGGCGGCCGGCGCCCACGGGCTCGACGTCTCGCTCTTCGCCGACTCGCTCTTCAGCCCCGACAGCACGCCGATCGCCCGCCAGGCGCTGGCCGAGGACCGGGTCATCGAGATCTCCGACGAGGTCTCCTCGCTCGTGCCCGACCGCTACGCGTCGCTCATCCACGACACCGCGCTCGTCTGCACGCCGATGAGCGTGTCGGGGCGCTGGGTCGGGGTCGTCCTCTCGGACCGGCCGCGCAGCGCCGGGCCGCTGGGGGACGCCGAGCGGCACCTGCTGTGGACGCTCGGCAAGACCGCGGCGCTCGCCGCGATCGCGCGCATCGCGACCTTCCAGGTCGAACGCGCACGGCAGCTCGAGCACCGGATCGACCTCGCCCGCGAGATCCACGACGGCGTCGTGCAGCGGCTCTTCGGGGTCTCGCTCGTGCTCGCGTCCGGCCAGGCGCTGGACGCCGAGACGCAGCTGCGCTGCGCCGAGCAGGTGCAGGCCGCGCTGGAGGACCTCAAGACGGCGGTGCAGCGGCCGCTGGGGCGGTCGGCCCGGACGACGGCGAGCACGCTGCAGGAGGAGCTGGCGCTGCTGACCGCGTCCTCCGGCGAGGGGGACGGCGGACCGGCGGTGACGCTGCGCGACCCCGACGACGCGCTGGCGACGTTCCCGCCGGCGGTCGAGGCGCTGGCGCAGTCCGTCCTCGTGGAGGCCGTCCGCAACGCGCGCAAGCACGCGGCGCCGACGTCGATCGACGTGACGCTCGAGGCCCACGACGACGCGATCTTCGTCGAGGTGGCCAACGACGGGGTGCCC
>CAZRLR010000062.1:0-15511 GCA_964600395.1 uncultured Conexibacter sp. | reverse complement strand
CCGGACGATGGGCATCCCCAAAAGTGGGTGATACGTTCGTCCAGAAGGCGGGAAGACGGGCGTTTTGCCCTGCATCCCGGCCGTTCCCTCGCATCACATGTCCCGACGCTCTGTCCCCACCTTCCTCGTCGTCCTGCTGCCCGTGCTCGCGCTCGGCGGCGCCCCTGCCCACGCCGCCGACCCGCTCCTGAGCGGCTACGCCGGCCCGGGTGGCGGCGAGCAGGCCGTCCTCGGGGCGACCCTGATCCCCGCCAAGCACGGCAACGGCTCCCTGCGTGCGCCGAGCTCCGGCTCCGGCGCCCCCGTCGCCCGGCCCACGGGCTCGTCCGCCGTCGCCACGCCGCCGGCGTCCTCGGCACCCGCCGCCGGCACCCCCGCCGCCCCGCCGTCGGCCGGCGCCCCGGCCTCGTCCGGCAGCGGCCGGACCACCGGGACGACGGGGACCGGCACCCGCACCGGCACGAGCAACGGCAAGCCGTCCGGGACGACCGGCGCCGCCCCGACCGCCCCCGGCGGCGCCGGCAGCGCGCCGGACGCCGCCCCCGTCCCGGACCCGGCGGTCGTCGTCGGCCCCGCCGAGACGCCCCGGCCCGTCGCCGCGACGACGAGCTCGGCCGGCTCGCTCCCCCTCACCCGCGGGCAGGTCCTCGGCGTCCTCGCCGCCGTCCTCCTGCTCGCCGCCTGCGCCGCGGGCACGATCGCGCTGACCTCCCGGCCCGCGACCGGGCGCCGCATCTGATGGGTCGGCTCGAAGAGGCCGCCTCCTTCACGGCATCCTCGCCGGAGGAGCCCACGGAGGCGACGCCGGTCATCGAGCCCCTTCCCCTCGGGCCGCGCGCCTCCGTCCTGCAGCAGCTGCTCGACGGCGAGGGCTGGGGCTCCCTGCGCCCGACGCTCGACGCCTTCGCCCTCGTCTTCGCGGTGGTCCTGACGATCAACTGGCCGGGCGACTCGATCGCGATGGACCGCGCCTGGCCGCTGGCGCTCTTCCCGGTCCCGGTCATGCTCATCCTGTGGGTCCGCGGCCTCTACGCCCGCCGCCTGCGCACCTCGATCCTCGAGGGCATCGCCCCGGTCGCCGGCGCGATCTCGATCGCCACGATGATCCTCGTGGCCCTCGAGGCCTACGCGACGGGCGACCGCCTGGAGCCCGGGGCGCTGACCCACGTCTGGGCGTTGAGCTTCATCGCGCTCGGCGGCGCCCGGATCCTCCTCGTCGGCCTGCAGCACCTCGCCCGCACCCGGGGCTGGATCGGCCGTCCGGCCCTCATCATCGGCGCCGGGAGCGTCGGCATGCGTGTGGCGCGGCGCCTGCGCGAGGAGCCGTCCTACGGCCTGCGCCCCGTCGGCTTCCTCGACGCGCTCCCGCTGGAGCCCGAGGCGTCGATCGACGACGGCACCGTCCCGATCCTCGGGGACCCCGCCGACCTCGAGCACGTCGCCCGCGCCGTCGGCGTCAAGCACGTCGTCCTGGCCTTCTCCAACACGCCGGACGCCGACCTCGTCGTCCTCGTGCAGCGCTGCGAGGCGCTCGGGCTGGAGGTCACGGTCGTCCCGCGGCTGTTCGAGTCCGTCAACGGGCGCTTCCGCTACGAGACCGTCGGCGGCCTGCCGCTGCTCTCCCTGCGCCAGACGCGGCCCCGCGGCCTGGGCTTCGCCGTCAAGCACGGGCTGGACCGGCTGATCGCGCTCTTCGCGCTCATCCTGCTCGCGCCGGTGCTCGCGGTGCTGGCGCTCGCCGTGCGGCTCTCGTCGCCCGGTCCGGTCCTCTTCGCCCAGCAGCGGGTCGGCCGTGACGGCCACGCCTTCGCCCTCTACAAGTTCCGCTCGATGGCGATGCCGCCCGAGCAGGGCGACGGGTTCGCCCCGCGGGCCGGCAGCGCCCCTGGCGGCGTGGAGGGCGCCGATCGCCGCACCGGCATCGGCAAGATCCTGCGCCGCACCTCGCTCGACGAGCTGCCGCAGCTGCTGAACGTCCTGCGCGGCGACATGAGCCTCGTCGGGCCGCGGCCCGAGCGCCCCGAGTTCGTCGAGCTCTTCGGCGAGCACATCGCCCGCTACGACGACCGCCACCGCGTCAAGGCCGGCATCACCGGCTGGGCCCAAGTGCACGGCTTGCGCGGCCAGACGTCCCTCGCCGACCGCGTGGAGTGGGACAACTTCTACATCGAGCACTGGTCGCTCGCGCTGGACCTGCGCATCCTCGTGCTGACGTGCATCGCCGTCTTCCGCGCCGCCGAATAGGCTGCTCGGCGTGACCGCCGACCTGCGAGCCGCGCTGGCGGCGCGGTACCCGTCCGCCGCGATCGCGCACGAATGGCTCACGATCCCGGGCGGCTCGGAGAAGGTCGTCGTCGAGATGCTCGGGATGCTGCCGCACGCGCGGCTGCTGTCGACGATGTTCGACCCCGACGGCGGGCTGCCGCCGGAGATCGCCCGCGCGCCCAAGGAGCTCTCGTTCCTGGACCGCATCCCCGGCGCGTACACGAACTACCCCAAGCTCCTGCCCCTGATGGACACCGCCTTCCGGCGCTTCGACGTCAGCGGCTACGACCTCGTCGTCTCCAGCAACCACGCCTGCGCGAAGAACGTCCGCACGCACGACGTGCCCGGCCGGCGGCCCGTGCACGTCTGCTACTGCTACACGCCCATGCGCTACGCCTGGGAGCCGGCCTTCCTGGAGGGCGAGCGCCTCGGCCGCGTCGGTGGCACCGTCTTCAAGGCCTTCCGCCCGCGGCTGCTGAAGACGGACCTGCGTGGCTCGCGCCAGGTCGACGCGTTCGTCGCGATCTCCGACGCCGTGGCCGAGCGCATCGCCCGCAACTACGACCGCGAGGCCGTCGTGGTGCACCCGCCGGTGGACGTCGACACGCACCTCGCGCGGCCCCGCGCAGCCGTCGACGACGACGCGCCGTACCTCGTCTTCGGGCGCGTCGTCCCCTACAAGAAGGTCGACGTCGCGGTCCAGGCCTGCGAGCGCCTCGGCCGGCGGCTCGTCGTCGCGGGGACCGGGCGCGACACCGAGCGGGTCAAGGCGCTGGCGGGCCCGCACACGACGTTCGCCGGGCGCGTGAGCGACGCCGAACTCGCCGAGCTCTTCGCCACCTGCCGCGCCCTGCTGTTCCCGGGGGAGGAGGACTTCGGGATCGTCCCGGTCGAGGCCGAGGCCGCCGGGCTGCCCGTCGTCGGGTACGGCGTCGGCGGCCTGCGGGACACCGTCACGGACGGCGTCAGCGGCGTGCTCTACGACGACCCGTCCGTCGACGGGCTCTGCGCGGCGATCGAGCGCTTCGAGTCCCTGACGCTCGCGGAGGCCGACATCCGCGACCGCGCCCGCGCCTTCGGCCCCGAGCGCTTCGCCGCCGAGCTCGGCGACGTCCTGCTGCATGCCGGCGCCTGACGGCGCGCCGGTCGACGGCCCCGGGCCCGCGACGTCGCTGCGCGACGTCTCCTCGCGGCGCGTCGTCCTGGACATCGCCGGGCAGCTCGTCACCCGCGGCGGCAACATCGCGCTCGGCATCGCGGTCACGATCATCGTCGTCCGCGTCCTGGGGGACGCGCGCTTCGGCCAGTGGTCGACGATCCTCGCGATCGTCCAGATCGTCGGCTACTTCGGGGACCTCGGGCTCGAGCAGATCGCGGTGCGCCGGGCGGCGGAGGACGACGACCGGCGCGCGCAGTGGCTGAGCAGCCTGTTGACCTTCCGCCTGGCGGTCGGCGTCCCCGTCGCCCTGGCCACGCTGCTCGTCACCGTCCTGCTCGCCGAGGACGACACGATGCGCACGACCGGGATGATCCTGTCCGGGACCGTCCTCGTCGGCGCGCTGGCGGCCTACCGCACGATCTTCCAGCTGCACGTGCGCAACAGCACCACGGCCGCCTTCGAGCTCGCCAACGGGCTGGTGTGGGGCGGCGCCGTCGTCGTCGTGGCCATCGCCGGCGGCGGGATGGTCGCGCTCGCCTGGGCCTTCCTCGGCGCCGCGCTCGTGACGAACCTCGCGCAGGCGGTCGTCGCCCACCGGCTGCTGGCGCTGCGGCCCTCGCTGGACCGCGACCAGGTCCGTGAGTTCATCCGCGTCGGGGTGCCCGTCGCCGTCGGGTCGCTGCTCATCCTCAGCTACGGGCGCATCGACCAGGTGCTCGTCTTCCACTACACCGGCGACCGGGACGCCGGCCTCTACGGCGCGGCCTACCGCATCCTGGACCGGGCGATGCTGCTGCCCGGCACGGTGGTCGCGACGATCTTCCCGCTCATGGCGGCGGCGTACGCGACGGACACCGCGCGGGTGCGGCGGCTCGTCCAGCTCGCCGCCGAGGTCATCGCCAGCCTGACCTTCCCGGTCCTGCCGGTCGTGGCGGTGCTCGCGACCCCGACGATCGAGCTGCTCTTCGGGCCCGAGTTCCGCGACGCCTCGACCGCCTTCGCGATCCTCATGGGGCTGTTCGCGATCAGCGGCTTCGGCTACCTGTCGGGCTACCTCGTCCTGCTGCTCGGCCTGCAGCGGCGCTTCATCGGGATCGCGCTCGTCGGCCTGGCCGTCAACGTCGGCCTCAACGTCCTGCTGCTGCCGCGCTACGGCTTCGAGGCGGCGGCGGTCGTGACGATCGTCACCGACCTGGTCGTCGTCGGATGGTCGCTGCGCCTGTCGCTCGGCCTGCTGGAGATGCGGGTCCGGCCGGGCCGGCTCCTGCGCCTCGTCGGCGCCTCGCTCGGGGCCGGGGCGGCGGCCGCCGCGGTGGACGCGCTCGGCCTGGGGCTCGGCGTCGCGATCGCCGCAGCGGCGGTCGTGTACGGCGCGCTCGTCCTCGGGACGCGGGCGTGGACGGTGCCCGAGCTGCGGGCGATCCTGGCCCGCGACTTCTAGACGGCGCCCCAGGGCATGCGGCTGGCGTCGTCGCTGCCGGGCCCGAAGACGTCGTCGAGGATCGTGCGGGGCTCCGCGAGGCCGTACTCGCGGACGAGGCGGTCCTGCACCTCGCCGCGGCTGAAGCCCCCGACCGCCATCTCGATCGCGACGAGGCGGGCGCCGTCCGTCCGGGGGTGGGCGGGGACGCCGTCGCCGTTGCCGTTGCCGGTGACCGTCGGCACCGGGCCGGCGGACTCGCGCGCCTCGGCGGCCGCGGCCGCGGCCTTCGGCGCCTTGCTCTTGGCCCGGGCCTTCGCCTTGGGGGCCGGCGGCACGGGCTCGGCGTCGCCCTCGACGCCGAGGCGCACGCTGAGCGCGGACACGGCCGTGTCGAGCGTCTGCAGGCGCTCCTGGGCGTTCTTGGTCTGCTCGACGACGTGGTCCACGAGCGCGAGCAGGCGCGCGGCCTCGTGCGTGGGCGGCTGGGTCGGCTCGTCGTCGGCGGCAGCGGGTGCGGGTGTGGCAGCGGGTGCGGGTCCGGCCGGCGGGGCGGCCGGCGCCGGGGCGGCGGGCGTGACGATGTGGGCGCGCAGCGACGCGGGCAGCCCGTTCGCCACCGTGGTCGACCCCCCGTTGGTCGCGGGCGCGGGGGCCGCGCTCAGCGGGGCGACGATCGGCGAGGCGACCGCAGGGGCCGAGGCCGGGAACGGCGGCGGCGAGAACGGCACGGGGGCGGGCGGCCGGGGGGCGGCGGGCGGTCCGGACGCCTCGGGCGCGCGCGGCGCGACCGGGGTGGCGTCGGACGCCGGCACGCGACCGCCGAGCGCGGCCTGCCGGTCGGCGGCGTCGCGCTCGATGGCGTCGAGGATCTCCCGGGCGCGGGTCGAGGCGTCGGTCATCCTGATGAGCGTACCCGAGGACGGAACCGTCAACCGCGGGCGCGGCGGACGAAGACCGCGCGCGCGGGCTTGGCGGTGCCGTCGGCGCGCAGGAGCCCGAACGAGCTCTCCTTGTCGGCGAGGGGCTTGCCGGGCAGGTCCTGCAGGGCGTAGACGACGAGCGCGCGGACGTAGGGGCGCCAGCGGGTGCGGGCGTAGGTGAAGAGCCGGTCCAGGCGCTGGGCCTGGGTGGCCGCGGCGACGCACTCCGGGCCGCTGCGGCAGGTCGAGGCGCCGGCCTCGGTGATCCACACCGGCAGCCGGGCCAGCCCCGCGGCGACGAGCTGCGCGCGGACGCCCTCCACGCGCGTGACGGCGGTGTCCCCGTCGTCGGCACCGGCGGTCGCGGGCGCCGAGCGCGGCGGCACCGGCCCGTAGGCGTGGACGCTCACCCCGTCCGCCCCGCCGAGGCGGGGGCTGCGCGCCAGCAGCGCCTGCGTCCAGTCCGGCGCGGACCCGGGCCGGTGCTCGGCCGCGACGAGGAAGCGCACCCGCCGGTTGGCGGCGTGCCCGGCCGGGATCGCCCGGGCGATGAGCGACGCGTAGGTCCGCAGCGCCAGCCGGGTGGGGTTCGTGGGCTCGTAGGGCTCGTTCCAGAGCTCGAACCACACCGGGGCGGCCGCGGCGGGCAGGTCAGGACGGTCGCGCCAGAACGCGCCACCCGGGCCGTAGCGCAGGACGGCCGCCCGCACGAAGCGCGCGTACGCGGCGGCTCGCTCGCCCGTGGCCCAGCGCGGCGTCCCCTGGCCGAGGATGGGCAGGACGACGAGCCCCTGCTCGGCGGCCGCGGCGAAGGTGCGGTCGAAGACGTCCCAGGCGAAGGTCCCCGGGCGGGGCTGCACGACGGGCCAGGCCACGTCCTCGCGCACGGTCCGCGCGCCCAGGCCGGCGGCCAGGCGGGTCAGGCGGCAGAGCGTCGGGCCGCGGAAGTAGCGCAGGCTGGCGTGCAGGCCGACGCGGAGCCCGTCGGGGGCCAGGGCGTCGAACGGCGCGGTGGGGGTGGCCGGCGCGCAGGCCCGCGGCCCGGGGACGACGAGCGGCGACGGGGTGCGGCGGGCGCTGGCGCCCGCGCAGCCGAGGCACAGCCCGGCGGTCAGCGCGAGCAGGACGAGCACGGCCGCGGGCACCGGGCGGAGCACGGGGACGGATGAAAGCAGCCGGGGTGAGCGGCGGTGCGTCAGCGCTCGAGCGCGGCGGTGAGCTGGCGGCTCGCGCGGACCGCGAGCAGGAAGTCGTCCCACGGCCGGGCGAGCTCGCCGTCGCCGAGCCGGACGGCCAGGCGCGCGAGCGCGGCGAAGCCGTCCTGCGCCTCGGCGGCGAGGTCCAGCGCGATCGGGATCCAGAGGCTCGTCTCCTCGGCGGCGAGCCGCTCGACGGCGGGCAGGACGTCGGCCGCCGGTCCGTGCAGCGGCGCGTAGGCCGGCAGCCAGACCGCGTCCCCTCGCCACGACGGTGCGCGGTGGAAGCCCAACGTGTCGACGCTCCGCGGGCCGCCGCAGACGACGTCGAAGCGCCCGGCCAGCGCCGGCCAGCAGCTCGCGTCGAAGCGCTCGAACGGCGGGACGAAGACGTCGGCGTGCAGCGCCTCGTCCCGCAGCGCCTGCAGCGCGGTGTCCAGCCGCTGCTCGGCCGCCTTGCGCCGAAGGCCGCTGAACTCCGAGCGGCGGGCAGCCTTGCGCACCCGGGTGCGGTGGTCCAGCCCGTGGGCGGCGAAGGTGACGCCGTCGCGGCGCAGCTCGGCGAGCTCCCCGCGCTCGGCGTCCGTGTGCACGCGCCACGCGTCGCCGCCGGGATCCAGCGGGCGCTGCGCGACGCGCGGCAGCACCGACAGCAGGTAGGGGACGCCGGCCTCGTGCAGCAGCCCGTGCAGCGTCTGCAGGCGGCGGACGCCCTCGCCCGTGCCGTCCTCGTAGGCGTCCAGGGCCGGGAAGGCGTCGACGCGCAGCAGCACCTTCGGGCGCCCGGCCGCCGCGTCGCCGAGGACCGCGCGCCGGGCCTGCATCTGCGGCTCGACGACGTGCGCGGCGTGCGTCAGGCGACCGCGGCGCATCTGCCGGCGCTGGTAGCGGCGGCTGAAGGCCGACGGGACCGACTGCACGCGGACGCCGCGCTGGACCTCGGGGGTGCGCAGGGCGTCGGCGTCGATGAGGCCGAGCGCCAGCTCCTCGCCGAAGAGCAGGCCGGCCGTGCGGATCTCGTCACGGGTCATGCGCGGTCGGCACGCTACCCGACGGCGGGCGCCGCACCGGTGACGGTCGCGTCGCTACGGACGGCGGTGCCGCCGGCGCGCGACGCGGACGTCGCCCATGCCCGGCAGCCACGCCGGGGGCGGCCCGAAGCGCCGGGCGGCGAAGGCCGCGATGCCGGCCACGCCGCCGACGGTCGCCTGGGCCGCGGCGACCCGCACGGCCCTGGGGCTGGAGGGCTTGAGCAGCCGCCGCAGCGGCAGGCGCAGGGCCGCCGCGCGGGCGGCGCGCGCGGCGGCGGCGCGGCCGTTCGTGCGGCGCGAGAACTCGATCGCGTTGCGCGTGTGCAGGTACGCGTAGGCGCCGGGTCGCTTCTGCACGCCGGCGGCCTGCGCGGCGTGTGCGTCCAGGACGCAGCCCGTGCGCCAGCCCGCCTCGGCCAGGCGGCGGCACAGGTCGGTCTCCTCGTAGTAGAGGAAGAAGCTTTCGTCGATGAAGCCGACGGCACGGACGGCCTCCAGGCGCAGGAGCAGCACCGAGCCGTCGGCGCTGTCGCAGCCGGCGATCCCGTCGGCGACGGCGGCCTGCGGCTGCTCGAGGTGGACGACCGAGCCGTCCGCGTCCCAGCGCACGCCGAAGGTCCGGTCGTAGATCGCGTGCTCACCGGTCCAGCGCAGCGTGGGGGCCAGGACGCCGAAGCCGTCGGCGCGGGCGGTGGCGGCCCGCAGCGCGTCGACGGCGCCCGGCGCGAGTTCGACGTCGTGGGTCAGGAGGAGCATCCACTGCGTCTGCGCTGCGCGCGGTGCGCGCAGCGCGGCGTTCATCGCGGCGGCGTACCCGCCGTTCGTCGCGAGCGTCAGCACGCGGATCCCCGGCGGATCCTCCGGCAGCGGCCCTTCGTTGGGCACCTTCGGGTTCTGGACGACCGTGATCCGCGCCGGCGTCAGACCCTGCGCGAGCAGCGCCGCCACGACGCCCCCGTAGTGCTCGGGGCCGTAGGCCAGGACGACGGCCTCGATCACGACGGCACCGGGGCGCGGGGCGCGAGGAGGGCGGCGAGCGCCTGGACGGAGTAGCGCTCCTGGACGACCGCCCGGCCCGCGCGGGCGACCGTGTCGGCGCCGTCGGCCAGGACCCCGACGAGCGCGTCCGCGAAGGCCGCGGCGCCCTCGGCGCGCAGGTAGTGCTCCCCGGCGGTGAGGCGCAGCCCCTGCGCGGCGACCGGGGTCGCGACGACGGGGACGGCGTGCGCGAGCGCCTCGACGAACTTCAGCGGGGACCCGCCGCCGGCCAGGAGCGGGACCACGGCGCACGCCGCGCGGGCGTACTGCGCGTCGAGGTCCTCGACGAAGCCGAGCGCCTGCACGCGCGCGTCGGGCGGACCGCCGAGCGCCGGGTCGCGGCCGACGAGCGTCAGGCGGGCGTCCGGTCGCGCCGTCCAGACCCGCGGCATGACCTCGTCGACGAGGAAGCGCGCGGCCTGGGCGTTGGGCGCCCAACGGAAGTCGGCGACGAGGAGGATCGTCCCGTCGCGGGCAGGCGTCGCGACCGGCACGACCGCCTCGACGTCGACGACGTTCGGGACGTAGCGCACCGTCGCCCCCGGCGCGAGCGCCCGCGCGCCGGCCACGTCGGCGTCGCTCACCATCCAGACCTCCTGCGCGGCGGTGAAGATGCGCCGCTCCAGGCGCTCCATGAGCGCCCGGCTGCCGTAGCCCTGGTCGCCGAGCTCGTGCTGGAAGCTCGACTCGAGGTTGTGCCCGTTGTAGATGACCGGCCGGCCGGCGCGCCGCAGCGGCGCCAGCGACTCCCACATCGTCACGCCGTCGGCGACGATCCGCCCGTCCGGGGTCGCCAGCTCCCGCACGCGGGCGGCGAGCTCGGCGTTGACGCCGCGCGCCAGCGCGTCGGGGACGCGCGCGGCCCGGGCCGTCGCGTAGGCCAGCGCGCGGCGCAGCCCGCGGGAGGGGTGCACGGGGTGCAGGCGGATCTCCGGGTGGGCGAGGACCTCGGGCGCGGGCTCGTCGGCCCCGAAGACGCTGTAGACGAGGTCCATCGGCGCGTGGGCGCCCAGGGCGCGCGCCACGGCGTAGGTCCGCAGCGCGCGGCCGACGCCGAGCGTCGGGGTGTGGGCGGTGACGAGGACGTCGGTCATCGGGGCGTCCCCGCATCCTGACGCAGCTCCACGGCCAGGCGACGGACGGCCTGCGCCGGTGGCTCGTCCAGGGAGACCGGCGCCGTGACGCCGCGTAGGGCGGGGGAGAGCAGGCGGTGCGCACGGCGGGCGCCGCCGTCGGCCAGGACGAAGGCGTCGATGTGGCGGACCTGGACGCTGCCCCCCAGGGCGCGCCCGAGCGCGACCGGCCCACGGCCGCCGGTCGCCCGGCGCGCGAAGGCGAGGCCGGCGGCGGGGGACGGGGGTCCGCCCGCCGGGGTCAGCAGCTCGCTGTCGGTCGCGGCGCCCGCGGCGACGGCGTCCTGCAGCCAGGCGGCGGCGCGGCGCTCGCCCGCGGCGGTCGTCGCGACGGCGATCAGGCGCACCGCGCCCTGCACGGGCATGACCTCCCCGAAGTGCGCGGCCCCCGTCCCGGCCAGGCCGTCGCGGTTGCCGCGCGCCAGCACCCGCAGCCAGACGACGCTGTCGGAGCCGGCGTCGAGGGCGACCTTCACGAGGCCGCGCCAGCCGTCGCGCCAGGCGCCGTCCACGACGAGCCGGTAGAGCGCCTTGGCGGCCGGCCGCGCCACGACGCCGACCGCCGCCGCCCGTGGCGTGACGACGGGGTGGAACTGCGCGGCCTCGAGCTTCGTGTAGCGCCACACGTCGCCGACGGCCTCGCGCCAGGACGAGGCCAGCTCGTGCGTCATGTCGCCGTGCAGCGCGACGACGGCGTCCGTCGGCTTGAGCCCTTCGTGGACCGAGCGCCCCTCGTCGTGGCGGACGGCGCCGCGGCGGAACATCCGCGTGCGGTAGTTCGGGTACTGCGCCGACGGGCCGAGCGGCCGGCCGAGAAAGCGATGGCGCATGGGCAGCGCGAGCAGGTCCACGCGGTCGCGGGGGCCGGGCGTAGCGAGGAAGGCGAGGATCTCGTCGGCCAGCGCGGGCGTGATCGTCTCGTCGGCGTCGACCTCCAGGATCCAGTCCCCCGTCGCATGGTCGGCGGCGACGTTGCGCTGCGCGCCGAACCCCGGCCACGGGTGCTCGATCACCCGGGCGCCGGCGGCACGCGCGAGCGTCTGCGTCCCGTCGGTGGACCCGGAGTCCACGACGACGACCTCGTCGCAGAAGGCGACGCTCGCCAGCGCCACCGGCAGGTTCGCCGCCTCGTCCTGCACGATGAGGCAGGCGCTGATCGTGTGGCGCGCGCCCGCGCTCACGCCCCGCGCCTCCGCAGGCGGGCGACCCCGACGCTCACGGCCTGCAGCGGGCCGTAGAGTCCGGCCGCCTTCAGACGGATGCGCGCGGACGAGGTGGAGGGGAAGACGGGCTCGCGCGGCAGCGCCAGCGCCTCCCACGGTCCGGCGCCCGCACAGGCGCAGGCGACGGTGTAGCCGGCGTCCGCGGTGGCCTGCCGCACGCGCGCGTCGTGGCGGCCGAACGGGTAGGCCATCGTCGTCACGGGATGCCCGAGCAGCGCCTCGAGCGCCGCCCGGCTGTCGCGCAGCTCGGCGCGCGCGGCGGCGTCCTCGAGCGCCGGGAGGTCGGCGTGGCTTGCCGAGTGCGCGCCGATCGCGACGCCCGCGGCCTCCAGCGGCGCGACCTCGTCGGCGCGCAGGATCCGGTGCCCGGGCGGCAGGTCGGGGTGGTCGGCGCCGAAGAGCCCGGGCGCGAGGAACGCCGTCGCGGTCGCGCCGCGCGCCTCCAGCACGCGGGCGGCGGTGTGCATCGTGTCGGCCAGGCCGTCGTCGAACGTCACGGCCCCCAGCCCGTCGGCGCCGCGCACCCCGCCGTCGCGCACGGCGGCCCAGAGCGCCTCGGCGGAGACCAGCCGGTAGCCGCGCTCGAGCAGGACGTCGACGTGGTCGGTGAACTGCGCCTCGGTGACCATCAGGCCGTGGGGGTCCTGCGCGGGCGGCAGGTCGCCGATGCCGTGGTAGCAGAGCGCGAACGGCGGACGACGGCCGCGGACGGCGTCCAGGACCCGGGCGGGCAGCGCAGCCACGGGTGTCCCCGGACCCGAGCACCGCGCCCAGCAGCTCCACGCGCGACTCCCACGAGTGGCCCTGCACACCCGCCGAGCGCTCGCGCCGCGCCTGCGGGCTGTCGGCGGCCATGGCGGCCTCGATCGCGGCGACCATCGCCGCCGCGTCGCCGGCGGGGACCTTGACGACCTCGTCGACGTCCACGAGCGCCGGCAGCGCCGTCGCGACGACGGGCAGGCCGGCGGCGAGGTACTCGTACGTCTTCATCGGGAAGACGGAGCGCATCTCCCCGTCGACGTGGTAGGGCATGATCGCCACGTCGCCGCCGCGCAGGACGTCGGGCAGGCGCTCGTAGGGCCGGTGCCCGAGCAGGTGGACGTTCGGCAGGTCCTTCAGGCCGTCGACGTTCGTGGACGGGTCGCCCGGGCCGATCGGGCCGACGAACGGGAAGGTCCAGTCCGGGCGCATCGCGGCGAGCTCGCGCACGAGCGGGATGTCGATCTTGGAGGCGATGATCGCGCCGATGAAGAGGATCCGGGGCTGCGGCAACGCGGCGACGGCGGCGTCCACCGGCCCGTCCTCGAGCGCCCTGGCGAAGGCCGCGGTGTCGGCGACGTTGAACGCCTCGTGGACGTTGTCGTTGAGCGTGCGCATGCGCTGCGCGAGCTCGGGGGCGCTGGCCAGGACGACGTCCGCGCGCCGGGCGAAGCGCTCCTCGGCGGCGCGGAAGCTCGCCTCGTCGATGCCCTTCTTCGCGCCGTGGTCGTCGTCGATGTAGTAGAGGACGGTCCCGGGCCGCAGCTGCTCGAGGAGCACCTCGGCCTGGGGGACGAACGACCACAGGACGGTGTCCCGGAAGCCGAACTTCCGCGTGGCCCGCGCGACGAGGCGGGGCAGGACGAAGGCGTTGAAGCGCTGCGCCCACGGCTTGTCGTGGATCGGCAGCACGAGCGGCGAGATGACGTGCAGCCCGTCGACCGCGCGCGGGGGCATGACCCCCCGCACGAGGCGCCGGGCGATGCGCTTGAGGTCGCGCCCGGCGACCTGGGGGCGGCGCAGGCCCAGCGACTCGACGAACAGCACGCGGTTCTCGGCCGCCAGGCGGACGAGCAGGTGCTGCTCGTTCGTCAGCAGGTCCTTGCCCCAGTCGGAGAACCCGACGCACACGATGTCCCGGCCGCGCAGCGGCGTTCCGTCCTCCATCACGATCCTCTCCTCAGCAAGCCGCGCAGCTGCGCCTTGCGGTCGTCCGACAGGTGTTCGGCCAGCGCCCGCCGGACCCGCACCGGGGTCAGCCCCGCCTGCACGCGCGCCGCGGCGGCCGGCCCCGCGGGCGGCAGGACGAGCAGCAGCCGCTCCAGGCGCTCCTCGTGGTCGGCGAAGCGCCGCTTGTAGTCGAAGACGCCCTCGCCGAGGTCCAGCCGCGCGACGCCCTGGTCGAAGGTCGCCTCGACGGCCCCGAGCAGCGTCACCATCGACGGGCGCAGCTTCGCGTGCGCGGGGTCGTAGGAGCTGAGCCACGCGCCGACCTCGTCGC
This sequence comes from uncultured Conexibacter sp., assembly GCA_964600395.1. Lineage (GTDB taxonomy): Bacteria > Actinomycetota > Thermoleophilia > Solirubrobacterales > Solirubrobacteraceae > Paraconexibacter. The sequence goes on along the minus strand of CAZRLR010000062.1, from coordinate 1,863 downwards.
CGGCGGCGAAGAGCAGGCGCGTGGCGATCGCCTCGCCGTCGACGTCGAGCACCCAGAGCTGCAGCGTCCCGGCCCCGACGAGCCCGGGCCCGACGTCGCGCAGGAGCGCCGCGATCTCCGGTGTGATCGCCGCGGACCCGCCGTCGGCCTCCCACCGCCGGGCGTGCTGGTCGAGGAACGCCTCGATCGCCGCCGGCGCGTCGTCGGCCGTCGCGCGCCGCAGGACGCAGCCCTGCCTGGCCGCCGTCCGCCGGTCCTTGCGCAGGCGCTGGCGGAAGTGTGCGCTCTTGCCGGCCAGCCAGCCGTCGAACGTCGGGGCGGTCAGGCGCATGCCCGGGGCGAGCGTCGTGCCTGCGGGGACGGTCCGCGCGGGGCCGGGGCCGCCGTCGGCGAGCGGCCCGTCGTCCGTCCGGGCCAGCAGCCGCGGCCACGGCGAGCTCGCCGGCACCCCTTCCAGGAAGATGACGTCGGGCCGGTCGGGGTAGGCGTCCAGGGCCCGGCGGATCGCCACGGCGACCTCGGCCTCGCGGCCGGGCAGCGCCATGGGCTGCACGCGCTGGCAGGTCTGCGCGCCGAGCGGGCGCCAGCGCCGCAGGCCCAGGCGCGTGCGGTCGAAGAAGCCGGGGGCCACGCCCACGACCGGCCCGGTCCCGGGGCCGCCGCCACCGGCCTCGCGCACGACGACGACGCCCAGGCGCGCGCCGGCCGGAGCGGCGTGCCGCCACCAGCCGAGCAGCCACGCCGGCGCGCAGTACGCCTGCGAGGTGGTCGTCACGAGCGCGTCCCACGCCGTCAGGCACCCCTGCAGGGCCGTCGGGTCGCCGATGACCTCGCCGACGAGGGCGGCGGCCGCGGCGGCGCCCGGCCCGGCGCCGCGCCGGCCGCGCAGGCGCCGGCGCAGCGAGGCCTTGACGTCGTCGGGCAGGCGGGCGGCGAGCTCCCGGCGCGCGGCGGGGACGGCGACCGCGGTCGCCGCGCGGGCGGCGCCGGTGGAGGCCGGGACGACGGACAGGTGCAGCAGCTCCTGCTCGCCGTCGGCGAAGCGCCGCTTGTAGGCGAAGTCGCCCTCGCCGAGATCCAGCCGCGTGGCGCCGAGCGCGAAGGCGTCCTCCACGACGCGCAGGAACGAGACCTTCGACGGCTCCAGGCGGGCCCGCTCGGCGTCGAAGCCGGTGAGCCAGTAGCCGACCTCGTCCCCGGCGCGGAAGACGAGGCTGGAGGCGATCGTCTCGCCCGCCAGGTCCACCGACCAGACCCGCAGACGCCCGGACGCGACGAGCCGGGGCCCGGCCTCGCGCAGCGCGGCCGCCACCGCCGGGGGCAGCGCCGCCGACCCGCCGCGCTCCGCCCAGCGGCCGACGTGCAGGCGGATGAACGCGTCGATGTCCGCCCGCGCCGTCGTCGCGTCGGCGAGGCGCAGCTCGCCGCCGGCGGCGGCCAGCGCCTTGCGGGGCTTGCGCAGGCGCTGGCGGAAGTGCGAGGACTTGGCGGCGAACCAGCCGTCGAAGCTGCCGCCGCTCGTGTCGAGCGTCAGGGCGGTGACGGTGCCGGTGACGACGATCCGGCCGACGCGCGAGCCGGGTGAGGCGTCGGCCAGCAGCCGCGGCCACGGGGAGTCGACCGGGACCCCCTCGAAGCGCAGCAGCTGCGGCCGGCGGCGCAGGCCGTGCAGCGCGCCCGCGATCGCGCGGGCGACCTCGGCCTCGCGCCCGGGCCGCGCGAGCGGCTGCACCCGCTGGAAGGTGTGGGCGCCGAGCGGGCGCCAGCGCAGCCCGAGCGGCGTGCGGTCGCAGAAGAACGGCGCGAGGCCGACGAGCGCGCCGTCGTCGGCCTGGACGGCGACGACGGCCAGGCGGGCGCGCG
>CAZRLR010000061.1:0-15578 GCA_964600395.1 uncultured Conexibacter sp. | reverse complement strand
GCAGCCCGTCGAGGGGCTGCGCGTCATCCTCCTCTCCACCGGGTCGGAGGAGTCGTTCATGGAGGGCATGCAGGGCTACGCGCGCCGCCACTTCAAGGACCTGCCGACCGACCGCACGCACGTCGTCTGCATCGACACCGTCGGCTCGCCCGAGCTGCTGTCGCGCGAGGGCGAGGGGATGCTGAAGATGCGCGAGTACCCCGCCGCGTTCAAGGAGCTCGTCTCGGAGGTCGCCGCCGAGCAGGACATCCTCCTGCACCGGGGCATGCGCTTTCGCAACGCGACGGACGGGCTGCTCGCGCTGAAGGCCGGCTACCCGTCCGTGATGCTCGGCTCGATGAACGAGTACAAGCTGCCGAGCAACTACCACTGGCCGACCGACGTCGCCGACAACGTGGACTACGGCACGGTCGCCGACTGCGCCCGGCTGTGCGACCGGGTCGTGCGGCGCGTGGCCGAGCGCTCCGGCGGCGCCGCCCGGGCCTAGCCGGCGTCCTTCGCGTCGGCGTCGGCGGCCGCCAGCGCCGTCCGGGCGAAGGCGATGGCGCTCGCCTCGTCGATGACCTCGCCGGCGTAGCGGGCCTCGTCGAGCTGGGCCAGCAGCGGGCCCAGGCGCGGCCCCGGCCTGATGCCCAGCGCACGGGCCAGGACGTCCCCACGCACGAGCGGTGTCTGCGCCCCCCACGCCGTCCAGTCCAGCGCCGGCCCGATGACCTGCCGCGTGAGCTCCAGGTGGGCCGCGATCGCCGGGCCGGCGTTCTCGCCGCGCGTCGCGAGGCGGTCGGCGACCGACAGCAGCGTGACGTCCGCGGCGACGGGGTCGCAGGCCGACAGGTAGCGGTGGATCCCGCGCCGGTCCAGCGGCCGGTGCCTGACGAGGAAGCCGAGGCGCAGGTGGTGGGCGGCGAGCGCCGCGACGTGGGCGCGGGTGCGCTCGCTCGTGCGCAGGCGCGCGAGGATCTCGCGGCTGACGCGGGCACCCTCGCGGTCGTGGCCCGGGAAGCCGGCCACGCCGCTGTCGTGCACGACGCGCGTCTGCGGCTTGGCGATGTCGTGCAGGAGGGCGCCGAACCGCATCGCCGGCCCACGGGACAGCTCGGCCGCGCGCGGCTGGGCCCGCCCCGCCCGGACCGCCGCGGCGTGCTCGGGCCCGAGCACGGCGGCCGGGTCGCGCTCGAGGTCGATCGCCTCCTGCAGCACGGCGAGCGTGTGGTCGTAGACGTCGAGGTGGTGGAAGCGGTTCTGCGCCACCCCCCGCAGCGCGGCGAGCTCGGGGAGGACGACGTCGGTCACGCCGAGGTCGTCCATGAGCTCCAGGCCGTCGAGGGCGTCGGGGGCGCAGACGACGCGCTTGAGCTCGGCGAAGATGCGCTCACCGGCGATCGTGGTCAGCGACGCGGCGTGCGCGCGGGCGGCGTCCGTCGTCGGCCGGTCCGGGACGAGGCCCAGCTCGCAGGCGAAGCGCGCCAGGCGCAGGACGCGCAGCGGATCGTCCGGGAAGGCACGCGGGTCCACCATCCGCAGGCGATGGGCGCGCAGGTCGCGGGCACCCTCGTGCGGGTCCAGCAGCGGGCCGCCGTCGAGCGGCTCGGCGATCGCGTTGACGGTGAAGTCGCGCAGCGCGAGGTCGGCGTCGATCGACCCGCCGCGCAGCGGGCTGAGGTCGACCTGCCAGCTGTGCCCCGGACCCATGACGCGCCAGGCGCCGAAGACGTCGCCCAGCGGAAAGCACGGCCCGCCGGCGCTGAGCGCCAGGTGGCGCGCTGCGGCCTTGACGTCACCCGCGACGACGAGGTCCACGTCGCCGGTGTCGCGGCCCATGAGCCGGTCGCGCACGGCGCCGCCGACGAGCCAGGCCTCCTGGCCCCGGAGCGCCTCGCGGGCGGCTTCAAGGGCAGCGCTCACCGGACGGGCTCCCCGGACCGGTGGTAGGCCCGCTGCGCGCGCGGCAGCAGCGCCGTCGTCACCTCGTAGTTGATCGTGTCGCTGCGCGCGGCGACGGTCTCCGCGGTCGTCCGCGGGTCCGGCCCGACGAGCACGACCTCGTCGCCGACGCGCACGTCGGTGCGGGGCCCGAGGTCGACGGTGATGTTGTCCATCGACACGGTGCCCACCTGCGGGTACCGCTCCCCACCGATGACGACGTCGGCGCGTCCGGTCGTCGACCGCCGCCAGCCGTCGCCGTAACCGACCGGGACCGTCGCGAGCGTCGTGTCCCGCTCGGCGACGAAGCGCCGCCCGTAGCCCGCGCTCTCCCCCGCCCGGCAGGCCTTGACGGCGGCGACGTGGCTGACGAGCTGCAGCGCCGGGCGCAGCCCGGCCGCGGCCGCGTCCACGCCGAACGGGTCCAGGCCGTACAGGCCGACGCCCGGGCGGACCATGTCGAAGTGGGCGGCGGCATCGCGCAGGAGGCCGGCGGAGTTCGCGGCGTGGACGAGCAGCTCCGGCCGGGTCGCCCGCAGCGGCGCGACCCAGTCGGCGAAGCGCTGCAGCTGCTCGTCGAAGAACGCGTCCTCGCGGTCGTCGGCCGTCGCGAAGTGCGTCATGGCGCCAACCAGGCGGTCGCCCGCGGCCTCCAGGACGCGCGTGGCGGTGTCGGGATCGCGGGTGCCCAGGCGGCCCATGCCGGTGTCGAGCTTCACGTGGACGCGGGCGTCGGCGGGCAGCGTCGCGAGGTACGCCTCGTCCCACACGACGAGGTCGGCGCCGGCGGCCAGCGCGATCGCCGTGTCCTCGGCGTCCAGCGAGCCCATGACGAGGATCCGGCCGGGGAGTCCCGCCCCCCGCAGCGCCGCGGCCTCGGCGGCGCCGGCGACCGCGAGCCAGTCGGCGCCCGCGTCCAGCGCGGCCCGGGCACAGGCGACCGCGCCGTGCCCGTAGGCCTCGGCCTTGACGACGGCGCACAGGCGTGCCCCGGGGGCGGCGGCGGCGAGCGTCCGGACGTTGTGGGCGACGGCGTCCAGGTCGACGCGCGCGACCGCGCGGGCCATCCGGGCGCCTACTCCCCGGCGAGGGCCTGCAGCACGTCGACCCGCGTGACGACGCCGACGAGGCGGCCGTGCTCGACGACGGGCAGGCGGTTGTGACCGGACGCGGCGATCCGCTTGGCCGCGTCCGCGACCGGGGCGGACGCCTCGATCGTCTCGGGGTCCTCCGTCATCATGTCCGCCGCCGTCGCCGCGAACGCCTTGCGGAGGCGGTCCTCGTAGTGGTGCAGCGACTCGACGAAGATCACGCCGCCGAAGAGCTCGATGTAGTGCCGCAGCGACACGTCGCCCTCGGGGTCCGTGATGACGAGGTCGGCCTCGGTGATGATGCCGACGCAGCGCCCGCCCTCGTTGACGACCGGCACCCCGGGCAGCTCGTTCTCCTTGAGCAGCGCGAGCACCGTCTGCACCTCGGTCTCCGGGGCGACGGTGACGGGCTCGGCGTCCATGATCTGCGCGACGGTGGTCATCGCCGCCCAGCGTACCGGGCGGCGGCGATGGCCCCCGGCAGGGCGGCGACGACGTCCCCCGCGACCACGCCGTCGGGGCCGTGGGGCGCCGCGGCCGCCCGGCCCGCCAGCAGGTGCGCGCGAACCGCCGCGCAGGCCGCGACCCATGGGTCCAGGCCCGCGGCCAGGAACGCGCCGCAGACGCCCGCCAGGACGTCCCCGGTGCCCGCGGTCGCCAGTCCCGGCGCGTCCCCCTCGCTCACCGCGACCCGCCCGTCCGGGGTCGCGATCAGCGTGTCGTCGCCCTTGAGGACGACGACGGCGCCGGACCGGCGCGCCGCCTCCAGGACGCGCTCCAGACGGGCGGCGCCGATCTCGGCGCTCTCGACGCCGAGCAGCCGCCCGAGCTCGCCGGCGTGCGGCGTCAGGACGGTCGGGGCCGGGCGGACGGCCAGCGCGTCGGGGTCCCCGGCGAAGGCGGCGATCGCGTCGGCGTCCAGGACGAGCGGGCCGGGGGCCCGGAGCGCGACCTGCCGGGCGCAGGCCAGGGCCCCGTCGGCGCGGCTGAGCCCCCCGCCGAGGGTCAGGACGCCGCCGCGGTGCTCGAGCAGCTCCAGCACCGTCCGCGCGGCCGCCGGGACGAGCGTCCCGTCCCCGTCGTCGGGCAGGGCCTTCGTCATGACCTCGGTGAGCTTGACCTCGTAGATCGCCTCCAGGCTGCGCGGCACGCAGGCGGTGACGTACCCCGCCCCGGCGCGGGCGGCGGCCTCCGCGGTCAGGCACAGCGCACCGGTGAGACCGCGCGAGCCGCCGCAGGCCACGACGTGCCCGCCGGTGAACTTCGTCGAGGTCGCGCCGCGGGTGGGCAGCTCGTCGAGGACCTCGTCGGCCGCGAGCAGGCCGACCGTCGCGCCCTGGGCCCGAACGCCGATGTCGACGACGTGCACCGCCCCGACGCACGCCTTGCCCGGCGCGATCCACAGGCCCGGCTTGGGGGCGGCGAAGGTGACGGTGGCGACGGCGCGGACGACGACCTCCGGGTCGGCGACGGCGCCCGTGGCCGCGTCGACACCGGAGGGGACGTCGCAGGCGACGACGGGCAGCCCGGACGCGCGCAGCGCACGGATCGCCCGGGCGATCGCGCCGCGCGGGGCGCCCGCGACCCCGGTGCCCAGCAGGGCGTCGATCGCGCCGGTGCAGCCCTCCAGCGCGGCGGGTTCGAACGGCCGCGGGCGCTCGGGCAGGCGGGCGAGGTTCGCTGCGGCGTCCCCCGCGGAGTCCTCGGCCGCCGAGGTCGTGAGGACGCGGACCTCGCGGCCGGCGGCGTGCAGCAGTCGCGCGGCGACGTAGCCGTCCCCGCCGTTGTTGCCCTTGCCGCAGAGGATCGCGATCGGGCCGTCGGGCAGCAGGACGGCCGCCAGCTGGGCCAGGCCGCTGCCCGCACGCTCCATGAGGACGGTGCCCGGCGTCCCCGCGTCGATCGCCGCGGCGTCGGCGGCGCGCATCGCCTCGGGCGACGACAGCGGGTCAAGCCAGTCGGGCAGGCCGCTCACGCCGCGGTGCCCTCCACGACGACCGACGCCCCGGCGGTCGTCGGCGTGTGGGTCAGCGAGAGCAGGACGGATGCCCCGCGCGCGGCGGCGACGCGCGCCGTCTGGCCGCTCAGCGCGATGCGGACGCCGGCCTCCCCGCCGCCGACGACCTCGATCTCCAGGGCGCGCATGACGTCCAGGCCCAGGGCCTTCGTGACGGCCTCCTTGGCGCAGAAGCGGGCGGCCAGGTGCTGGGCCGGCCGGGCGCGCGAGGCCGCGTAGGCCTGCTCCTGCGCGGTGAAGAGCCGGTCGGCGAGCGCCGGGCGCCGGGCCAGGGCCCGCTCGAGCCGGTCGACGTCGAGCAGGTCCAGGCCGATCCCGATGACCATGACGCCGCCGCCGGACCGCTACTCGACGGTAACGGTCTTGGCGAGGTTGCGCGGCTGGTCGACGTTCAGGCCGCGCTTGCGGGCGATCTCGTAGGCCAGCAACTGCAACGGGATCGTCGCCAGCAGCGGCTGCAGGATCCAGTCCGTCGCGGGGATCGCGATGACGTGCTCGCTGTGCTCGAGCATGTCCTTGTTGCCCTCGCTGGCCACGGAGATGACGTGCGCGCCGCGGGCGCGGACCTCCTGGATGTTCGAGATCATCTTGTCGAGGATCGGCGAGTCGGTCGCGACGCACACGACGGGCGTGCGCTCGTCCAGCAGCGCGATCGGCCCGTGCTTCATCTCGCCGGCCGCGTAGGCGTCGGTGGCGATGTAGCTGATCTCCTTGAGCTTCAGCGCCCCCTCGAGCGCCACGGCGCGGCCGGCGTGACGGCCGAGGTAGAGGAAGAAGTCGCTGTCACCGTAGGCCTCGGCCAGCGCGGTGAGGTCGAGCGTGTCGAGCATCGTGCCGAGGTGGTGCGGCAGGCGCTTGACCTCGGCGACGAGGCGGACGAGCTCGTCCTTCGGCAGCGCACCGCGCAGCTCGGCCAAGCGGAGCGCCAGGAGGTAGAGGACGGCGACCTGGCAGGTGAAGGTCTTCGTCGCCGCGACGGAGATCTCCAGGCCGGCGCGCGTGTAGAGGACGCCGTCGGCGTCGCGCGTGGCCTGCGAGCCCATGATGTTCGTGATCGCCAGGACGCGCGCGCCGCGCTCCTTGGCGAGGTTCATCGCCGCGAGGGTGTCGGCGGTCTCCCCCGACTGGGTGATGCCGATGACGAGGTCGTTGGGCCCGACGATCGGGTTGCGGTAGCGGTACTCGGAGGCGACGTCCATGTCGACGCTGACGCGCGCCCACTCCTCGATCGCGTAGCGGCCGATGAGCCCGGCGTTGAACGACGTGCCGCAGGCGACGATGACGATCCGGTCGATGCCGTCGAGGATCGCCTCGTCGAAGCTCAGCTCGTCCGCGAGGTCCACCCCGTCGCGCCGGACGGTGCGGTCGGCGATCGTCTCCGACAGGACGTCCGCCTGCTCGGAGATCTCCTTGAGCATGAAGGTGTCGAAGCCGCCCTTCTCGGCGGTCTCCTCGTCCCAGTCGATGCGCTTGACCTCGCGCTGCAGCTCGGTGCCGTCGGGCTGGAGGATCGTCGCGCCGTCGGGCGTGATGACGACGAGCTCGTCGTTCTCGATGTACTGGACGTCGCGCGTCTCCTTGAGGAACGCGGGGATCGCGGACGCCAGGAAGGTCTCGCCGTCGCCGCGGCCGATGATGAGCGGGCACTCCAGGCGCGCGCCGACGAGGGTGCCGGGCTCGTCGAGGGACATCGCGACGAAGGCGAAGTGGCCCTCGAGCTCGTTGTAGGCCAGGCGGACGGCCTCGCGCAGGGAGCCCGAGGCGAGGTGGAAGGCGACGAGGTGGGCGATGACCTCCGCGTCCGTCTCGCTCGTGAAGACCGCGCCGCGGTCCCTGAGCTGCTCCTTGAGCGCCATGTAGTTCTCGACGATGCCGTTGACGACGACGTGGACGCGGTCGCTCGTGTCGTAGTGCGGGTGCGCGTTGTCCTCGTTCACCCGACCGTGCGTGGCCCAGCGGGTGTGGCCGATGCCCGTCGTCGCCGGGCGTTCGGCGAGGGCCACGGGCGCCCCGTCCGCCTCGCGCTGCAGCGCGGCCTCCAGGTGGTCGAGGTTGCCGACCGCGCGCACGGACTCGATGTCCTCACCGGCGATCACCGAGATGCCCGCGGAGTCGTACCCGCGGTACTCCAGCTTGCGCAGCCCGTTCAGCAGCAGCTGCTGCGCCTGGCGCTGCCCGACATAACCGACGATTCCACACATGAGCGCCCTAGGTTAGTGGTGGCGCGCCCGCAGGCCCGGCCCGGCCGCCGCCAGGGAGGAGGCGGTTCGCGCCGGCACGGGTCCGTCGCCCGGCGGCGTTGACGCCTCGCCGGCGTCGTCGCTAGGCTCACGCGGTGCCGACGCAGCGCGTCCTGGTGGTGCTCGCCTCGCCCGCCTGTCTGCTCGCGGTCGCGCCGACCGCCAGCGCACGGACCGAGCGGCTGGCCGCCTCGCTCAAGCTCGTCAGCGAGGAATCCCAGACCCGGTGCAGCTACTACTGGGTCCTCTCGTTCGCCAAGCGCAAGGGGGCGTTGAGCTACTCGGTCGTGGTCGACCAGCCCGCGTTCAGGCGCTCGATTCCGGTGAGCGCGGGCGGCGGGGACAAGAGCCCGCTCGAGGCACCGCAGAACGTCTACCGCGTCGACGTCGGGGGGGGCCACGACCGCGGTCGGCGCAGACGTCTCGCAGTCGTGCGCCGACATCCGCATGCGCGTGAACGCGGCCCCGCTGCTCATCAAGGACGCGACGGTCACCTTCCCCGGCCCCGAGACGGAGAAGCACTCGATCTCGGGCACCGTCACGCGCGACGGACGCGGCCTCGCGGGCGCGAGCGTGACCGCGAACGGCTTCTCGACCAGCACCGGCCCTTCGGGCCGATACCGGATCGACCACCTGGAGAAAGGCCGCTACCGCGTCAAGGCGTCCTTCTCCGGCCAGGCCGGGACACCGGCCCAGCGCGCGGTCCGGCTTCCGGGCAGCCGCACCGGCGTCGACTTCGCCATCAAGGCGCAGCGTGATCTCGAGGTGCAGCTGCGCGCCACGAAGGACCCGTTCTTCACCGACAGGCTCAACGTCGCGACGACGGTGCGCAACCTGGGCGACGAAGCGACCGCGAGCGTCGCGGACATCGCGCCACGGATCCGCACGATCACACGACACCCCGCCTGTGGCACTCGACCGCTCGCGTCGGTGACCGGCAGAGGGAGCCTCCCCGCGCTCGCGCCGAAGGGCAGCCCTCAGGACACCGCCACCCTGCCCGGTCCGTTCACGGTCGACCCGCTCTGCGGCGGCAGGATCGAGCTGACGGTCGAGATCCGGACGCGGACCTCCTCCGGCAAGACGGCTCGCGGCGTCGGCACCATCGCCCTCGACCTCCCCTTGAAGCCGGCGACGATCGAGGGCTTCGTCACGCCGGTCCGGCTGTTGAATCGCACGACGTTCGACTACGGCAAGGATCCCGTCCAGGAGATCGAAGAGCTGCCGCAGGCCGAGATCACGAAGCTGCTCTCCGGGCTCAGGATGGTCGCCAAGGGTCCCGAGAGGACGTTCACCGCCCCGGTGATCCACGATGGCGCCAAGCAGGGCACCTTCAACGTCAAGATCCCGGGGCGGTTCTCCGGCCGCTATGCCGTCTCGATCATGGCGCCGAGGGGCGTCGAGGTCCAGCCGGGGCGGACGTTCGTCTCCGTCGAACCCGGCGCGATGAAGGAGGCGAGGTGGACCTCGGGGTACGACTGCGACGTGCGCCCGCCCGGGATGACGTTCACCCCCGCCTGGAGCGCTACAACAAGAGCATCGACGGCATCTCCAGGTACCGGCTCGACTACAGCTGCCGCAGTCGCTCGGGTCGCCTGCAGATCGACATCGACGAGGTGGAGGCGGAGGCGGCCCGTCCCACCTCCCAGTGCGTGGTGTCGCGAGAGTCGTCGCCGGTGTTCTATGAGCTCCTCGAAGGGCGGCACTACATCGAGTCGGCGACGATGCGCCTCCGGCCCCGAGGCGTGCTGACGCCGGTGGCGGACCTCGGCTACGCCTGGAAGGGCTTCTTCGCGAGCGCCGGCCGGGCGACGATGAGCATGAAGTACGAGCTCTGCAACTGGACGTTCAGCGCGCAGCTGCTGGGCAGCGGCGCGCGCGGCTGATCCCGCCGCGTCGGAGCCGGGATGCGTCAGGCGGGCAGCGCGCCGGGAACGAGCGCGACGAGCCGGGCGCAGACGGCCTCGGTCTCGTCGGACGTCGGCGCCTCGACCATCACGCGGACGAGCTGCTCGGTGCCCGACGGGCGCACGAGCACGCGCCCCCGGCCTTCGAGCTGCACGGCTTCGGCGTCCATCGCGGCCTGCAGGCCGGCGTCCGTCATCGCGGCGTCGCGGTCGGCGACCTTCACGTTGACGAGCTTCTGTGGGAGCTTGTCCATCCCGCCGCGGTCGGCCAGGTCGGCGCCCGCCAGGGCCTCGAGCGTCAGCAGGGCGCTCGCGATGCCGTCGCCGGACGGGACGAAGCCCATGTCGATGATGTGGCCGGACTGCTCGCCCCCGAGCGCCCAATCGCGGTCGCGCAGTTCCTGCAGGACGTAGCGGTCCCCCACACCGGTGATCGCGACCTCGATGCCGGCCTCGCGCATGGCGGAGTGGAAGCCGTAGTTCGTCATGACCGTCACGGCCACGCCGTTGCCCTTCAGGCGGTCCTGACGGCGTAGGTGGAGGGCGGCGAGCGCGATGAGCTCGTCCCCGTCGACGACGGTGCCGGTGCGGTCGACGGCCAGGACGCGGTCACCGTCGCCGTCGAACGCGAAGCCGAGCTGGTGGCCGCCGGCGACGACGGCGGCGCCGAGCGCCTCGACGTGCGTCGAGCCGCAGCCCGCGTTGATGTTGCGGCCGTCCGGTTCGTCGGCGATGACGTGCGTCGTGGCGCCCAGGCGGCGGAAGATCTCGGGGGCGACGCGGTAGGTCGCGCCGTTCGCGCAGTCCAGCAGGACGTCGACGCCGGTGAGGTCGAGGTCCCGGAAGCGCAGCTGCAGCTCGCGCAGGTAGTCCTCCTGCGTGCCGTGCAGGGTCCGGACGCGGCCGACGTCCCCCGCGACGCGGGCCGCGGCGCCGTCCTCGTCCAGCAGCTCCTCGATCCGCGCCTCGGTCGCGTCGGTGAGCTTCAGGCCGTCGGCGCCGAAGAACTTGATCCCGTTGTCGCGGTACGGATTGTGGCTGGCGGAGATGACCGCGGCGACGTCGAAGCCGTAGCGGCCGAGCAGCAGCGGCGCGGCCGGGGTCGGCAGGACGCCGCCGAGCAGGACCTCCCCGCCCGCGCTCGTGACGCCCGCGGCCAGGGCGGCCTCGAGCATCTCGCCCGACTCGCGGGTGTCGCGGATGACGAGGACGCGCGGGCGCCCGGCCTCGGCGGCCAGGGTGACCGCCCGCCCGAGGGCGAGGGCCAGCTCGGCCGTGAGGACCTCGCCGGCGACGCCCCGGACACCGTCGGTGCCGAACAGCTTGCGCCCCACTACTGCACCGCGAGGAGGAACGCCGGAACCGCCCGGCGGCGCTGCACACCCTGAACGGGCTGCCGAGGCGGTTCCATGGCCACGAAGGGGCCCTAGCGCTTGCTGAACTGCGGCTTCTTGCGGGCCTTCTTGAGGCCGGCCTTCTTGCGCTCCTTGACGCGTGCGTCACGCGTCAGGAAGCCGCGGCGCTTGAGCTCGCCACGCAGGCTGGGATCGGCCTCGAGCAGCGCCTTGGAGATGCCGTGGCGCAGCGCGCCGGCCTGCGACGAGACACCGCCGCCGTGGATCGTCGCGATGACGTCCATGCGGTCCTCGTACCCGACGGTCTCCAGCGGCTGGCGAATGTTCCGCTGCAGCGTGACGCGCGGGAAGAAGTCGTCCATCGGCTTGCCGTTGATCGTGTAGACGCCGGTGCCGGGCTTCAGGATGACGCGGGCGACGCCGGTCTTGCGCTTGCCGGTCGCGCGGTAGCGCGCGTCGGCGGACAGGTCGACGTTCGCGACGATCGGCTGGTCGTCGATGACGTCCTCGTCGTCGTCGGACGGGACGATCTCCTCGCCGTCCTCGTCGTAGAGCGTCTCGCGGCCCAGGGCGTCCTCGCCCTCGCGGACGATGTCGACCTCGAGGTCCATGCCGGGGATGGCGGGCTTCGCGCGCGGCGCGGCGTCCTCCTCCTCGTCGGCCTCGGCGTCGTCGGACGCGTCGGCCTCGGCGGCGGGCGCCTCCTCGGCGGCAGGGGTCTCCTCGGCGGGGGCCTCGGCGACCGGCTCCTCGGCGACGGGGGTGTCCTCGACGATCTCCTCGACGACGACCTCCTCGGCGGGCGCCTCGGGGGCGACGGCCTCCGGGGTCTCCTCGGGGGTCGCTTCGTTCGGCGTCTCGTCAGCCATCAGGACTTGATCTCCATCGGGGTCGGGCTCTGCGCGGCATGCGGATGCTCCGCGCCTGCGTAGACCTTGAGCTTCGTGATCTGCTTGCGGGCCAGGCGGTTGCGGGGCAGCATGCCCTTGACCGCGATCCGGATGACCTCTTCGGGGCGACGCTCGAGCATCTCCTCGAGGGTGCGCGACTTCAGGCCGCCCGGGTAGCCGGAGTGGCGGTAGTAGCGCTTCTCCGCCCGCTTGTTGCCGGTGACGCTGATCTTCTCCGCGTTGATCACCACGACGAAGTCGCCGGTGTCGACGTGGGGCGTGTACTCCGGCTTGCGCTTGCCGCGCAAGGCGTCGGCGATCTGGGTCGCGAGGCGTCCGAGCGTCTGCCCGTTGGCGTCGACGAGCACCCAGTTGCGCTCACGGTCAGTTGTATTTGCGACGTAGGTCTTCACGGCGAGGGGGCCGCGCTGTCGGCGCGCGGCGGCGGTGGAGTGTAGCGACGGAACGGTTCCGGACGCGTCGTGACGCGGCCCGGGACAGGCCTTCCTGCGCACAGGGTATCCTGCCAGCGCAATCCATGACTGCCGAGTCCCTCCGCGTGCCGCCGAGGAGGGAGCGGGGGACCCATCGGAGCCCAGGCTCCAGGGGCGAATCCGACCGTTCGTCGGACGCGCGGACCTTGACCGCGCGAGCCCGTCAGCTCACCCCGTAGGCCGCCCACAAGGAGCCCCACCAGTTGCCGCACGCCCTGCCGGACCTGCGCCGTCGTCCCACCCTGGCCGCCGCTTGCGCGGGCGGCGCGCTCCTGCTCGCCGGCGTCGTCGCCTCTGGGGCGGGGGCGCAGACCGGAGGTGGCGCGAGTGCGGACGTCGGCGGGGCCTCCCCCGCCCCGGCCGCCGCGTCCGGGCCCGCAGGCGGCAGCGGCGCCACGACGGGCAAGGGCAAGAGCAAGGACGGCGGGGTCAGGACCGGCGGGCCCCCGAAGCCCCTGCTCATCACCTGCCGCACGGCCTGCGCCGGCCTGGACGCCGTGCAGCCCGGCGGCACCGTCCGCGTGACGGGCGACGCCATGTCCGGCGCGCGGACGGTCGTCTTCCTCGGGGACGCCGGTGCGGGCGACGACCGGAGCGCCCCCGCCGTGCCGGTCACCGGGGACGCCGTCGACGTGACGGTGCCCCAGGACGCGGTCAGCGGCCCGGTCGCCGTCGTCGACGCGCGCGGCGCGGTCTCGCGGACGACGGGCAAGACGATCGCGGTCACCGGGGCCGACCGCGCGGCCAAGGCCGCGGTCGCGCCCGCTGCCCGCGTCGAGGTCCGCAAGGTCTTCTTCCGCGGACCGCACCGGGCGACGCTGAGCGTCTTCGTCCCCGGGGTCGATCCGCGGCACGTCGCCGTGGACCTCGTGCGCGACCGCGACCGCAAGCCCGTCGCGCACTGGGAGCTCGACGTCCCCGGCTCGACGGTCCAGTCGGTGAGCTGGAGCGGGGTCGTCGACGGCCAGGTCCAGCGGGACGGGGTCTATCGCTTCCAGGTCAGCGCGCCGCCGCCGGGGGCGAGCACGGCGCAGGCCGACGGGGTCGCGGCCGCCTTCCGGTTCCTCGGCGACGCCTTCCCGATCCGCGGCAAGCACGACCTCGGCGGCGGCGGCGCCGGCCGCTTCGGCGCGGGCCGCAACGGCCACAGCCATCAGGGCCAGGACGTCTTCGCCGCCTGCGGCACGCCGCTGGTGGCCGCGCGCGGAGGGGTCGTGAAGTTCCGCGACTTCCAGAGCGCGGCCGGCAACTACGTCGTCATCGACGCCGCGGGCACGGGCGTGGACTACGCGTACATGCACCTCAAGGCGCCGGCGCTCGTGGGCAAGGGCGACACGGTCTACACGGGGCAGCCGATCGGCGAGGTCGGGGACACCGGCGACGCGGTCGGCTGTCACCTCCACTTCGAGCTGTGGTCGGCGCCCGGCTGGTACACGGGCGGCTCGCCCTTCGACCCGCTCCCGGCGCTCAAGCGCTGGGACGCCTCGAGCTGAGCGGCACGGTCGACGCGAGCCGCAGGTTCGAGCCGCTAGGCGAGAACCTGCAAGGGCATCCGAGCGCGCAGCGCGAGGATGCCCCTCACTCCCACTCGATCGTCCCCGGCGGCTTGGACGTGATGTCCAGGACGACCCGGTTGACCTCGCGCAGCTCGCCGATCATGCGCGCGGCGATCTGCTCGAGCAGGTCGTACGGCAGGCGGGCCCAGTCGGCGGTCATCGCGTCGTCGCTCGTGACGGCGCGGATGACGACGACGTACCCGTAGGTGCGCTCGTCGCCCTGCACGCCGACGGTCCGCACGTCCGGGAGGACGCAGAAGGACTGCCACAGGTCGCGGTACAGGCCGGCCTTGCGGATCTCGTCCTGGAGGATCGCGTCGGCCTCGCGCAGGAGGTCCAGCCGCTCCTTCGTCGCCTCACCACCGACGACGCGGATCGCCAGGCCGGGGCCTGGGAAGGGCTGACGCCAGACGAGGCGCTCGGGGAGGCCGAGCTCGGCGCCGACGGCGCGGACCTCGTCCTTGAACAGCGCGCGCAGCGGCTCGACGAGCTCGAACTCGAGGTCGTCGGGCAGGCCGCCCACGTTGTGATGGGACTTGATCGTCGCGGTGCCCGTCCCGCCGCCGGACTCGATGACGTCGGAGTACAGGGTGCCCTGGACGAGGAACTTCGCGCCCTCGCCGCCCTTGGCGAGCTTGAGCGCCTCCTCCTCGAAGACGCGGATGAACTCGGTGCCGATGATCTTGCGCTTGGCCTCCGGCTCGCTCGTGCCCGCGAGCTTCGCCAGGAAACGCTCCTCGGCGTCGACGGCGACGAGCGGCACCTTGAACGTGTCGCGGAAGGTCTTGACGACCTGGTCGCCCTCGTTCTTGCGCATCATCCCGTGGTCGACGAAGACGCAGGTGAGCTGGTCGCCGATCGCGCGGTGCACGAGCAGCGCCGCCACGGATGAGTCCACGCCACCGGAAAGGCCGCAGATGACCTGCTTGTCCCCCACCTGCTCGCGGATCTTCTGCAGCTGGTCCTCGACGATCGAGGCGGCGCTCCACGACAGGTCGCAGGCGCAGATGTCCCCGAGGAACTTCTTCAGGATGTCCTGCCCGAAGGGCGTGTGGACGACCTCCGGGTGGTACTGGATGCCGTAGATCGCGCGGTCGACGGACTCGAACGCCGCGACCGGGGAGACGGTGGACGACGCGAGCGCGGTGAAGCCGGGCGGCGGCGCGTAGACCGTGTCGCGGTGCGACATCCAGCAGGCCTGCTCGAGCGGCAGGCCCTCGAGCAGCCGGCCGGGCTCGTTGACCGTCAGCGTCGAGCGGCCGAACTCGCCGACCTCGGCGCCCTGGACGTCGCCGCCGAGGGCCTGGGCGACGAGCTGCATCCCGTAGCAGATGCCCAGGACCGGGATGCCGAGCTCGAGCAGCTCCGGGTCCAGCCGCGGGGCGTCCGGGCCGTAGACCGACGCCGGGCCGCCGGAGAGGATCAGGCCCTTGGGCTTGCGGCGCCGGACCACGTCCGCGCCGACGTGGTGGGGCAACAACTCGCTGAAGACCCCGCACTCGCGCACGCGGCGGGCGATGAGCTGGGAGTACTGGCCACCGAAGTCGAGGACGACGACCTCGTCGGTGTTGCGCGGGACGTCGACCGGCGCCGACTCGTCCACCAGTTCGGTGGCCGCCGTCGACGCCGTGACGACGTTGTCCGGGTGATTCAAGCCCCGGTCTCCACGAGCTCCGGCGTCGACGGGGCCGTGTCGAGGTCGGCGGGGCGGGAGTTCGACGCGGAGGCGCCGCGCGAGCCCATCCCGACCTGCTGGGACTGCTGCAGGAGCTTGCCCTCGGTCTGCAGGGACGGCGCGATCATGAGCTCCGCGCGGTTGAACTCCGCGATGTCCTGGTAGCCGCACGTCGCCATCGACGTGCGCAGGCCGCCCATGAGGTTGAAGGTGCCGTCGTTCTCGTGGGCCGGGCCCATGACGATCTCCTCCATCGTGCCGTTCTGCACCGTCTGCACGCGCGCGCCGCGCGGGAGCGTCGGGTGGAACGTCGCCATGCCCCAGTGGTAGCCGCGCCCCGGCGCCTCGTAGGCGCGGGCCAGCGGCGAGCCGATCATCACGGCGTCGGCGCCGCAGGCAATCGCCTTGGAGACGTCGCCGCCGGTGCGCATGC
>CAZRLR010000060.1:0-15696 GCA_964600395.1 uncultured Conexibacter sp. | reverse complement strand
GCGTACGCCTCGGGCACCGTCCCCTTGACCGCGCCCTCCATCGACGCGCGGTGCTCGGGCGAGAGGGCCATGGCGACGTGGCCCAGGACGAAGATCCCGCCCACGAGCATCGCCACGTCGTGGAGGGGCAGCGTCCCGGCGAAGCGCAGGCTCGTGTTGCGCTCGCCGAGCCACAACAGCGTCCCGGAGACGACGAACAGGACGCTGAGCGCGGCCTGCAGCACCGAGTGCGCCTTCTGGCCGGCGTTGAAGCGGCCCTGCGGGATGCGGGCGCGGTCCGCGCCCCGAGGACGCAGCCAGCGCAGGTCGTCGGCGTCGAAGCGCTCGAGCTCCCGGCGGGTCTGGCGCAGGGCCCGGCGGTCGCCGAGCAGCGGGATGACGACGAGGGCCGTGAGCCACGCGACGGCCGCGACGAGGTGGACGGCCTTCATGAGCGGGCGGGCCGAGATGACCTGGGCCAGGAACGGCAGGTAGAGGACCAGGCCGGTCGCGAACATCGTGACGAAGGCGGCCGCGTGCGCCCAGTGCAGCCAGCGCTCCGTCGCGCCGAAGCGCACGACGCGGGGCTCCGTGGCGGCGACGTCACGCACCATTGGAGTGCCCGACCCAGGCATCGCGGTCGTAGCCGCGCTGCTCCCAGTAGCCGTCGGTCGCGCGGTCCAGGACCTGGATCCGGCTGACCCACTTGACGCCCTTGTAGCCGTACATGCGCGGCATGACCACACGCGCCGGCGCACCGTGCTTGCGCTCCAGCGGGCGGCCGTCCATGCCGTGCGCGAGCAGCGCGTCCGGCTGCAGGGCCTGGTCGAGCGTCAGCGTGTCGACGTACGGCTCCTCGGCCGAGACGAACGCCAGGGCGCGCGCCTGGGGCAGCGGGCGGGCGGTCGCCAGCAGGTCGCCGAAGCGGACGCCCGCCCAGCGCACGTCGTCGACCGACCAGCCCGTGACGCAGTGGAAGTCGGAGGTCTGCGTGACCTGGGGCAGCGCCAGCAGGTCGGCGTACGTCAGCGTCACCGGGCGCTCGACGAGGCCGTCGATGCGCAGGCGCCACGTCGCGGCGTCGAAGGTCGGGTACGGCGGGTTGACGGCGTAGATGCGCCAGCCCTGGCCGAACGGGACGGCGGCGCGCACGCCCTCCGGCAGGAGCGTCGTGGACCGGGAGAACAGGTCGGCGGCCTGGCCACCCCAGGCCAACGACGTCAGCCCGGCGGCGACGACGCCGAAGAACGCCCGGCGGCCGAGCGGCCGGCCCTCCGGCGTGTCCTCGTGCGCGGCGGCCATCCGTCAAGGATCGCAGCGCCGCGTGGGAGCCCCCTTACGGAACGGTGACGGCGTCGGCTGCGTCGACGGGCTCGGCGATGACGGGTCATCGCGACTCCGTCAGGCCGCGAGCGGGCTGACGGGTTCCGCGATGACCTTGAACCCCGTGAGCGTCAGCGGGCCGAAGGAGGTGATGAGCGCGACGTCCACCGCGTCCCGACCGCGGCCGACGACGACGCGCCCGGTCCGCGGCACGTTGTTGCGCGCGTCGAACGTGTGCCAGCGCCCGTCGAGCCAGACCTCGCACCAGGCGGCGAAGTCCATCTCCTCGAGGATCGCGTTCGGGCCGATCGCCGGGATGTAGCCGAAGACGTAGCGCGCCGGGATGTTCAGCGCACGGCAGAAGGTGATCGCCAGGTGCGCGTAGTCGCGGCAGACGCCCTGCTCGGCGACGAAGACGTCCTTGGCCGTCGTCCACGGGTTGGACGCGGCGTGGTCGAACTCGAGGTGGCCGTGGACGAAGTCCATGATCGCCTGCACGCGCTCGCCGCCGGACGGCGTGCTGCCGAAGCGCTGCCACGCCTCGTGGCCGAGCTCGTCGGGCAGGACGAAGCGGCTGGGCATGACGTAGACCATGACGTCGTCGGGCAGCTCGCCGACCGGCGTCTCGGGGACGTCGAGCTCGGCCTGGTCGTGGGGGTCGCTGAGGACGAGCTGCGCCTCGTAGGCGATGCTCGACGCGCCCTCCGCGATCGTCAGGCGCTCGCAGCGGTTGCCGAAGCCGTCGATGTAGGAGTGGTGGTCGACGGCGGTCCTCCAGGTCTCGCTCTCGAGCTGGACCCGGGGCTGCGGGCACGGGGCGACCTGCATGATCGCGGCGATCGCCTGGGTGGACTCGAAGTCGAACCGACACCCCACCCGCAGCGTCAGGGCCTCGGCCGGGTCGGTCGGCGCGGGCCGAGGGGGCGGGGGTGAGGTCATTCACCCAGACGATAGGCGGTGGCGCCGGGGCGGCGGGTGTGCCCGCTAGACGTCATCGCCCGGACCTGCCGGGCGCGTTCCGCTACAACCTCCCTATGAGCAACCTCTCACGTCGGGATCGCGAGTCCCGTGCCTTCGCCCTGACCATGACCTCCGGTGGCCTCGGCCTCGCGACGGTGGTGACCTTCGTGCTGACGATCGTCGGGGTCGCGAGCTTCGGCTTCTTCCTCCTGCTGCTCATCGCCACGGGCGTCGCGGTCGCCGCGCTGCGCTCGACGATGAAGCGCTGACGCCCGTCGCACCGCGGTGAGCGGCGGACCGCAACGTCGGCGCGGAGGACGTGTCTTGGGATCCGCATGACCCGTCCGCTGCCCCACCTGCGCCGCCGCCTGGCCGACCTCGCCGCCGCGCTCGTCCCCGCCCTCGCCGTCGTGGCGCTCCTGCCGGGCCCGGCCTCGGCGAGCGACGTCACCGGCGCCCAGCTCGTCGGCTTCCTCAACGCCCAGCGCGCCGCCCACGGCATCCCGGCCGGCATCGTCGAGGACCCGGCGCTGTCGGACGGCTGCGCCAAGCACAACCGCTACGGCGCGGCGAACGGCACGCTCGTGCACCGCGAGGATCCCGCCAGCCGCGCCTACACCCCCGAGGGCGACGCGGCCGCCGCGACCGCCGTCCTCTACCGCGGCCGGACGTGGACCGCGCAGGCCAACCCGTTCGAGCTCGCGCCGATCCACCTGCACCAGCTGCTGTCCCCCTACCTGGACCGGGCCGGCGCCGACGAGACCGCGGGGTACGGCTGCCTGACGACGCTCGCGTCCGTCTCCCGGGCGCCCGCCCCCGTCGACACGCTCTACACCTACCCCGGTGACGGCACCCGCGACTGGCGCGCCGCGGAGGTCGACAGCGAGGAGCCGTTCACGCCCGGGCAGACGGTCGGGATCCCGGCCGGGGTGCGGACCGGGCCGACGCTCTACGTCATGGCCAGCGGCCCCGGGCTGCGCTGGGGCTCGGGCAGCAAGGTCGTGTCCGCGTCCCTCACCGGCCCGGACGGCCCGGTGACGCTGCTGGCCTTCGACCGCACGAGCCCGCAGGTGGGGAGCTACCTGCCGGTCGGCGCGCAGCTGCTGCCGCGCGCGCCGCTGCGCGAGGGCGCGACCTACACCGCGTCGCTCGTCCTGCGGGTCACCGGGGACGACGGCGTGCCGCGCGACATCGCGCGCACGTGGTCGTTCACGACCGCGGCGGCGGCGACGGCCGCCGACGGGATCGCGGCGGCGACGTGCGCGACGGCGGTGCGCTTTGCCGGGGTCCGGACCGTCGCGCACGTGCGGCGCCTGCGCGTGCGGACGACGGCCTGCCGGCGCACCGTCCTGCGGGTCGTCGTCCGCCGCGGCGGCCGCGTCGTCCTGCGCCGCTCGGTCGCGCTGCCGCGAGCCGGGACGCGGACCGTGTCGGTCACCCTCCCGCGCCGCCTGCGGGCCGGGCGCTACGCCGTGCGCGCGACGGTCGCGGGCGCGGGCGTGTCGTTCTCCGTGCGCCTGCCGGCCGCCCGCTGACGGGGCCGTCGCTCGCACGCCCCCGTCGAGGGCCGATCAGGTGGGGCCATAGGCCCGTCTGATCGGCCCTCGCCCGGCCGGCCTCGCACGTCCAGGCTCGAGGGCCGATCCCGTGGCCTCGTGGCCCCGCAGGATCGGCCTTCGTCGTGCAGCGACGGCGTCGACCCGGCAAAAGCGCGACGATCCTGCGCATGACGGAGCAGGAGGACCTCGTCGCCCGCCACGGGCGCAGCGACCGCACCGCCGTGCTGCGCGTGGCCCGGCGCCTGCCGCTGCGCCACGCCGCGCGACTGACCCCGCTCGTCCAGCGCGGCGGCATCTGCGTGCTCGCCGGTGCCGCGCAGGGCCTGTGGTTCCCCGCCCGTGCCGTCCCGCCGGGCCACGCGCACGCGCAGCTCATCCTCAGCGGCGAGCTCGAGATCCCGGTGCAGGAGGCGCTGCGGCGGACGATCGCGCCCGGCGCCGTCGTCTACGACATCGGCGCGAACATCGGCTTCTTCGCCCAGCTTGCCGCGCGCTTCGCCGGCGAGGACGGTCGCGTCATCGCCTTCGAGCCGGTGCCGGCGATCGCCGAGCTCGTCCGTGAGGCCGCCCAGCGGTCGGGGCTGCAGGACCGCATCGAGGTCCGGGCGCAGGCGGTCGCGCTCCGCTCGGGCACCGAGCAGCTCTACGTCATCGAGGACGCCAGCTGGTCGCACCTGGCCAGCCGCGGCAACCCGGGCGGCGCCGTGCAGACGATCGACGTCCCGGTCACGACCCTGGACGAGGTCGTCGCCGGCGGCGCGCCGCCCCCGGACGTCGTCAAGCTCGACGTCGAGGGCTCGGAGGGGGACGTGCTGCGCGGCGCGCACCGGACGCTGCGCGAGCACCGTCCGGCGGTCGTCGTCGAGCTGCACGACACGCAGGCCGACGCCCTCCCGGTGCTGCGCGAGGCGGGGTACGCGCTGGAGAACCTCGAAGGCCCCGGGCCGGTCGACGCGCCCGCGTGCAAGTACGTCCTCGCGCGCCCTCTGTGAGGACCAACACACCAATCGATGTCAAGGTCCACAGTTCTGTTGCGAAAGGCAAAGAATTGACCTGAACGTCGTGCGTACAAGGCGAGAATGGGGCGCAAGATCAGCCGTACGCTCCATCCATGTCGACCACGGCCACCGCCGCCCCCGCCGCCCAGCGCCCCGTCGCCCGCCGTCTGCTCAAGGCCGCGACGGCGCTCACGACGCCGTTGCTGCCCGACGACTACCTGACGTACCTCAACCCGCTGTGGTCCACCCGCGAGCCCCGCGGCCGCGTCGACGCCGTCCTCCCCGAGACCGCCGACAGCGCGACGCTCTGGCTCCGCGTCGGCCCGTCGTGGCCCGTCCACACCCCCGGCCAGTACGTCCGCGTCGGCGTCGACATCGACGGTGTGCGCCACTGGCGCACGTACTCGCTGACGAGCACCCCCGCCCGCGACGACCACCGCATCGCCATCACCGTCAAGGCGACGCCCGACGGCTTCGTCTCGCGTCACCTCGTGCACGCCACGCGCCCCGGCACCGTCCTGCGCCTGGCGCCGCCCGCCGGCGAGTTCGTCCTCCCCGCCGCGCGCCCCGACCGCGTCCTGCTCGTCACCGCCGGCAGCGGCATCACCCCGGCGATGGGCATGCTGCGCCACCTGCACGCGTCCGGTGCCGGGCTGGACGGCATCACGCACGTGCACCTCGCGCCTGCGCGCGAGAACGTCATCTTCGGCTCCGAGCTGCGGCGCCTGCAGCGCTCGGCGCCCGGCTTCGTCCTGCACGAGCACCACGACGACCGCGACGGGATCTTCAGCCCCGCGCGCCTGCAGACGCTCGTCCCCGACTGGCACGAGCACGAGACCTGGGCGTGCGGCCCCGCCGGTCTCCTCGACGCGCTGACCGACGCCTTTGACGGCGCGGGCGCCGCCGAGCGCCTGCACGTCGAGCGCTTCCGCCCCGTGCTCGCCGGCACCGCCGCCGCGCAGGGCACCGGCGGGACGATCACCTTCCGCAAGTCGAGGAAGACCGTCGAGGCCGACGCGTCCACGCCCATGCTCGTCGCCGGGGAGGACGCCGGCGCCCTGCTGCCCTCCGGCTGCCGGATGGGCATCTGCAACTCCTGCGTCGGGCGCCTGTGCAGCGGTGCCGTGCGCGACCTGCGCACCGGCGAGCTGCACGACACCCCCGACACCCTCGTCCGCACCTGCACGAGCGCCGCCGCCGGCGCCGTCGAGATCGACCTGTAGCGCCGACCCCCTTCACGCCCACCGCCGATCCACCGGAGCACGACATGTACACGACCGAAGCCGCCAAGCCCGCCGCCACCTCGCCCATCGCCCACCTCACGCCCGAGGACCTGGACGCGATCGGCCGCGAGCTGGACGCCATCCGCGACCGCGTCGTCGCCGACCTCGGCGAGGAGGACGCGAAGTACATCCGCCGCGTCATCGGCGCCCAGCGGGCATTGGAGGTCACCGGCCGCGGCGCGCTCATGGTCGGCCTCTTCCCGCCGGCCTGGGTCCTCGGGACCACCGCGCTGACCTTCGCGAAGATCCTCGAGAACATGGAGATCGGCCACAACGTCATGCACGGCCAGTGGGACTGGATGCGTGACCCGGAGATCCACTCCTCCACCTGGGAGTGGGACAACGTCTCCTCCGCCGAGGGGTGGAAGCACAGCCACAACTTCGAGCACCACACCTTCACGAACGTCATCGGGAAGGACCGCGACCTCGGCTACGAGATCATGCGGATCGACCCCGCGCAGCCGTGGAAGCCGATCTACCTCGCGCAGCCGGTGTACAACGTCGCCCTCGCGCTGCTCTTCCAGTGGGGCGTGGCGCTGCACGATGTCGGCATCCACGACGTCAAGCGCGGCAACAAGGACCCGGAGGTCGCCAGGACCGACCTCAAGCGCTTCCTGCGCAAGGCCCGCAAGCAGCTCTTCAAAGACTACGTCCTGTGGCCCGCGCTCAGCGGCCCGTCCGCCGTCCCGGCGTTCACCGGGACGCTGACGGCGAACCTCGCCCGCAACCTGTGGTCCTACGCGGTCATCTTCTGCGGGCACTTCCCCGACGGCGTGGAGACCTTCGAGTACACGGAGGAGGAGATGCAGGCCGAGACGCGCGGCGGCTGGTACGTCCGCCAGCTCCTGGGCTCGGCGAACATCGACGGCGGCCCGTTCATGCACCTCATGGCCGGCAACCTCAGCCACCAGATCGAGCACCACCTGTTCCCGGACGTGCCCTCCAGCCGCTACGCGGAGATCGCCCCGCAGGTCCGCGCGATCTGCGAGCGCTACGGCCTGCCCTACACCTCGGGCCCGCTCGTCAAGCAGTACGGGCAGGTCCTGGCGAAGATCGCCCGCCTCGCCTTCCCCGGCGGCGGCGCGAAGGTCGCGGCGAAGAACACGACGGCCCGCAGCACCGGCCCCGCCGCGCGCCGCCCGGTCGCCGCCTGAGCGCTACTCGGGCGGCCCGCCGAAGAGGTCGGCCGCCCGCAGCGCCAGCTGCAGCTCGAGCAGCGCGGTCGGGTCCTCCAGCGCCCCGGCGAACGTCTCCCGCAGCCCGCCCAGGCGGTAGCGCACGGTCTGCGGGTGCACGTGCAGCGCCTCGGCCGTCGCGGCGATGTCGCCGTGGGCGTCCAGCCACGCCGTCAGCGTCACGACCGCGCGCTCCCGGGCGGCCGGCGTCATCGCCGCCAGCGGCGCCAGGCGCCCGCGGACGAGGTCCGCGGTCAGCCGGCGGTCGGCGGCCAGCAGCAGCGTGAGCGTGTGGTCGGCGGCCTGCGCCAGGACGTCGTCCCCCAGCAGCCCGCGGTCGTGCAGCGGCCACGCCGCGACCGCGCGGGCGAACGACACGGACGCCTCCGTCCACGGCACCACCGGCCCGAGAACGCCGGGGCGGTCGCGCAGCGCCCGCCGCAGCTGCCGGTGGCGGCCCGGGGCCTCGGGGTCGGCGACGAGCAGGACCGAGACCGGCGCGAGCGTGGCCGCCAGCGTCCCCGCCGGCAGCCGCCGCGCCAGCACGATCGGGTCCGCGTCCCCCACCGCCAGGACCGCCAGCGCCGCGGGCAGCGTCCACCCCGCCTGCGCCGCGGCCTCCTCGACCTGCCCGGGCTCGACCGGGGGTCCGGCGACGAGCAGCTCGACGAGCGCCTGACGGCGGTTCTGCAGCGAGCCCGCGCGCAGCGACTGCTCCTGCGAGTAGCCACGGACGGAGGCCGCCGACAACCGGTCGATGTAGGCGAACATCGCCTCGGCGAGCCGCCCGAGCGTCGGGATGTCGAACTGCTCGGCGTCGGCGTAGGCGGCGACCTCGCGCCAGGCCACGCGCGCGCCGACGCGGTAGGCCGACTGCAGCGCGTCGAGCGTGCGCCCGGCGCGGTACTCCGCGCGGCCCATGGCCTCGTAGACGGACTGGTCGGGCAGCTGGCCGTCCTGTCCGAGCAGCGCGACGAACTGGTCCAGGGCGGCGTTGACGCCCTGGGAGATGAGGCGCCCGAACTCGCCCTCCAGCGGCTGGTCGTACTCGGGGACCTCCTCGCGCACCGCCGCGATGACCGTGTCGACGACCGCCGGGATCCGCGGGCGCATCCGCGCGGCGCCGTCGACGTCGACCGCGACCCAGGGGGACGTCCGGGAGTCGGGGGGCCGGCGGGCGGGCGACATGCCGCGCCATCGTCGCAGGCGCGGCGGGTTGGGAGGGCGGCCGAATGGGCAACTCCCCGCCACGTGCCTCCCGCTGGCCAGCTCCCCCTCCCCCGCCGCAGCGACGCCCTGGCCAACGTCGCCCGCATCGTCCAGGCCGCCGCCGAGCTGCTCGAGCGGGACCCCGACGTCTCCACCGGCGAGATCGCCCAGCACGCCGGTGTCGGGCGCAGCACGCTCTACCGGCACTTCGAGACGCGCGAGTCGCTCGTCGAGGCGGTGCGCCGGCGTGGCCGTGACATCGCCGAGACCGACCAGCCGCAGGGCCTGCGGCCGGCGGGCGAGCTGGCCAACCGCGCGCCGACGCCGCTCTCGGTCACCGACGTCCTGAACAAGGTCCCGCCGTTCCAGCTCGGCGAGCAGATCGTCGCCGAGGCCCAGCGCCTCGGTGGCGTGGAGGCCGCCGCGCTGTACCTCTCCGACCTCCAGGGCCGGCTGTTGCGGCGCCTGGCGGGCAGCGCCGCCTTCCCCGCGCAGCTCGATGTCCGCGCGGGCGTCGGCACGGAGATCCCGCGCGAGGCGTTCGACGAGGTCCGCGACCGCGTCCGCGACGAGCTGCCCGGGGCGCTCGTCATCCCGCTCGTCCTCCGCGGACGGGCCACGGGCATGCTCGTCGTCGTCGGCGAGGGGGACGACGCCCTGCGCGATCTCGCGCGCGAGGCGGCGGCAGCGCTCGCCCTCGCCGACGCGTACACCGACGCGCTGCAGTCCGCCCGCCGCGCCCGCGAGACGAGCCCGGCGGCCGAGCTGCAGCAGCAGCTGCTCCCGCCGCGGATCGTCCGCCTCGGCGGCGCGACCCTCGCCGGCAACGTCCTGCCCGGCTACGACGTCGGCGGCGACTGGTTCGACTTCGCCGACAACGCCGACGGCGTCTGGCTCGGCGTCGCCGACGTGGAGGGGGACGGGCCCCGCGCCGCCGGCCTGGCGGCGATCCTCCTGGGCGCCTTCCGCTCGGGCCGGCACGCGGGCGAGGACCCGGCCGGCGTCATGGCCCTCATGCACGACGTCCTGCTCGGCCTGGCCCCGGACGCGACCGCCGTGGCCGGGGTGACCGTCGGCAACTGGAACAGCGCGACGTCCCTCCTGCGCTGGGTCTCGTGCGGGCCGCGCCGCCCGGTGCTCGTGACGGCCGACGGCGACCTGGAGGAGCTACCGGGCCTGCCCGCCCCGTTGGGGACAGCCGCGGTGCACCCGCCGTTCGCCGTCCACGAGCGCCGGCTGCGGGCCGGGGAGCGCATCCTGCTCGTGTCCGACGGTGTCCTGGACAGCGCCGGCGCCGCGGGCGCCCTGCTCGGCCTCGCCGGGGTGCAGGAGGCGACGCGCCGGACGGTCGGCGCCTCGGCCGCGGCCACCGTGCACGCGATCGAGACCGTCCTCGTCGACCACCTCGTCGACGACCTGCAGGACGACGCGACCGTTGCCGTCCTCGCGCCAGATTCTCCGCCGAGAGCGTCCGACATCTGACAGACTCGGGCAGCGATTGCCCCACTTCGGGGCAGGACTTGTCCCACCTATGGATTGGACGCTGGAAAGCACGCAGACCCCCGGCCTGACCCGCGTGGTGCCGGCGGGTGAACTGGACCTCGTCACGGCGCCGCTGCTCGCGCGCGCGCTGCGCGAGGCCGAGCAGGACGCGGACGGCGACATCCTCCTGGATCTCAGCCGGATCTCCTTCATGGACTCCTCGGGCCTGGCCGCGGTGCTGGAGGCCGTCCAGCGCAACCGCGAGCAGCGGCGCGAGCTGACCATCCGCCCGGGCGACGGGGCGGTGATCCGCGTCCTCGCGCTGGCCAACGTCCTCGACGAGCTGCCGCTCGCCTCCGGATGACGCCGACCGACGCCCTGATCGCCGACGCGGACGAGGAGCGCGCCGACGCGGTCCGCGCCGAGCTGGCCCGTCACGGGCACACCGTGACCATCGTGCGGGACCGCGAGTCGTTGCTGCGTGGGCTCCAGGGCGCCGAGGTCCGCCTCGTCGTCCTCGCGCCGACGCTCGGCGACGAGCCCGTCGCGACCGTCCTGGAGGGGCTGCGCGCCGTCCAGCGCGACACGACCGCCGTCGTCGTCGTCGCCGGCACCCGCGAGGAGCTCACCGAGGACTTCACCCGGGCGATCATGCCCCTCGGCGTCGCCGACGTCTGGGAGCTGCCCGACCGCGTCACCGCGACCGACGTGCGCGTGCGCCTCGTCCTGGCGGAGTTCTACGCCCGCCTGCAGGCCGACCACGTGCGCGTCGGCGGCGAGTTCGCCGTCCTGCGCCGCGCGCTGGACCTCACCGGCACCGGCTTCGTCCTCACCGACCCCGGGCTCGAGGACAACCCGATCGTCTACGTCAACAAGTCGTTCTCGGCGATGACGGGCTATCCGCCGGAGGAGGTCCTCGGGCGCAACTGCCGCTTCCTGCAGCGGGACGTCACCGACCCGGCGTCCGTCGCCGCAATGCGTGACGCGATCCGCGAGCACCGCCCGGTCGCGGTCACCGTCCGCAACGCGCGCAAGGACGGGACCGTCTTCGACAACGAGATCCACATCGCCCCCGTCCGCGACGAGCACGGCCGCGTCGTCCGCTTCGTCGGCGTGCAGATCGACGTCACCGGCCACCGTGAGGCGCGGTCGGACCGCCTGGCGCTGGCCGAGGGCTCGCGGCGGCTCGTCGAGGCGGCCCTGCGCCGCACGCGCTTCCTCTCGGAGGCCTCCCCGCGCCTGGAGGCCTCGCTCAGCCGCCGGGCGGCGCTCGACACGCTGGCGCTGCTGGCCGTCCCGGCGCTCGGGACCGCCTGCTGCGTCCTCTCTGTCCAGGACGGCATCGTCCGGCGCGACAGCGTCGCGGGCGCCGACCCCGCGCTGCAGGCCGCGCTGGAGTCGATGCCGCAGCTGCGGCCGGTGGAGCACGGCGACGACCCGGTGCTCACCGCCTTCGACGGGGGCCAGCCCCTGCCGCTGGACCACGCGCAGGCGATGCGCGCGCTGGGCGGCAGCGTGGCCGCGCCGCCGGAGCTCGCCGGCCTCTCGGGCTTCGCGGTGCCGCTCCCGGCGCGCGGGCGGACGATCGGCGTCCTCGTCGTCCTTGGCGCGGCGCCGCTCGGCGGCGACGACGCGGCGCTCGCCGAGGACCTCGCCTCGCGCGCCGGTCTGGCCGTCGACAACGCCCGGCTCTACGAGGAGCAGCGGCACGTCGCCGAGCAGCTGCAACGCGAGACGCTCCCGGAGCGGCCGCTACGCCTGCCGGGGGCGAAGGTCGTCACGCGCTACCGCGCCGGCGGCTCGGGGATGCGCGTGGGCGGCGACTTCTTCGACGCCTTCCCCGCGCAGGACGGCGCGACGCTGCTCGTCATCGGCGACGTCACCGGCAAGGGCGCCCCGGCGGCCGCCCTGGCGACCGTCGCCCGCTCGACGCTGCGGACGGCCGGGATGTACGAGCAGTCCGGCGCCGCGATGCTGCGGACGCTCAACACGACGCTGCTGCGCCACCGCGCCGAGACCACCCGCGGGCGCTTCGTCTCCGTCGCGGCCTGCCGGCTCGAGCAGCGCGACGACGACGCCCTCGACGTCACGGTCTGCCTGGCCGGCCACCCGCAGCCGGTGCTGCAGCGCGCCGACGGCATCGTCGAGGCGGTGGGCGCCGGCGGGACGCTGCTCGGCTTCACGCCCGACCCGCGCCTGCGGGAGGAGACCGTCCGCCTGCACGCCGGCGACCGGCTCGTCCTCTTCACCGACGGGCTCTCCGAGACCCTCGAGACGCTCGCGACGCCGAGCACGGTGCAGGCCGTCCTGCAGGCCGGCCGCGAGCCGTCGCTGGACTCCCTCGCCGACGAGCTGCTGGACCAGGCCTCGGCCGGGCAGCGCGTCGACGACGTCGCGATCTGCCTCCTCGAGGTGCAGGGCGCGACGATCCCGGGATCACTGCAGCGTGTCTGATCGCACAGGTCGGGCGTTTTGACTCGCGGAGAGAGGGCACCAATCGATCAGACCACGATGCACTGGCTCTGCGACATCCGACTTCCTGCCCTCGGTCACGGGGTGCGCAAGGCGCGCAACCTCGTCGACGCGCTGGGCGTCACGCTGCCCGACGACGCCCGCGAGGATCTGAGGCTGCTCGTCTCGGAGGTCGTGACGAACGCCGTACGCCACGGGACGCCGGCCGGCGACGAGGACGCCCCGCCGGTCCGCGTGCGCGTCGGCCTCACGGGCGCCCGGCTGCGCGTCGAGGTCCACGACCGCGGGCCGGGGTTCGAGCACCACCCGCGCGGGCCGCTGTCGGAGCTGGACTCCGGCTGGGGCGTGCACTTCGTCGACCAGCTCGCCGACCGCTGGGGCGCCGGCCGCGAGCAGGACCACTGGGTCGTGTGGTTCGAGCTGCGCCTCCCCGATCCGCCCGACGAACGCGGCTCGATGGCCTACGGCCAGCGTGACGGGGACGAGCGGCGCGGCCGCACCGAACCACGCAACGAGCCTGTCGGCGACCTCGCCCAGGTCGCGCAGGCCGGCTGACCTGACGCGTCCCTGCCCGCCGTCCCCGTCAGGGCGCACGGCGGAAGAGGCGGACGTTGCGGTCCACCCGCCGGCCGCGGGCGCCGTCCGGGCGCCCGCCCTGCGCGTCGAGGAAGGCCAGCGCCCGGGCGGTGTCGGGCAGCGCCCCCGGCGCGGTGTCGCGCATCCACGTCTCGAGGGCCACGCCACCGGATGCCGTGCTGCGCACGCGGAGCATCCGCACCTGCTGCGGGAAGTCGGCCAGCGACGCGGTGACGAGCTGCCAGTACCCACCGGCCGGGCTGCGTCGGGCGGTGATGCGGTTGCGGTGGGTGTGGCCCGCCACGGTCGCCAGGACGTGCGGGTCGCGGTCCAGCAGCGCCAGCGCCCGCTCCCCGCCGGTGGCCGTCGTCAGGGGCTGGTGGCTGAAGACGAGCACCCAGCGATCTCCGGCCGCGGCCAGCTGCGCGCGGAGGAAGGCAAGGGTGCCGGCGGTGACGAGGCCGCCGCTGCCGCGGTCGCGCCGCACCGTGTCGAGCACGATCGCCCGCACCCGCGGGCCGACGTCGACGCCGTAGTCGAGCGTCGGCCCGCGGCCCGTCGCGTGCCCGGCGGCCCGCAGCCGGGCGGCGTACTGCGCGCCCGAGAGCTGCCGGCGGCGCGGGTCGGCCGGCCGCGCGACCGTCCGGCCGGGCAGGCCGTCCTCCAGGAGCCGGTCGACCCCCTGCAGCAGCCCGGACTCGTCGCGCGGGATCGGCAGGTCGTCCGGCGGCCGGACGAGGGCACGGCCGCCCTGGGCGACGGCCTGCAGGCGCGGCGTGGAGGCGATCTCGCCGCTGACCAGCACGTCGTGGTTGCCCGTGACGGCCCACCACGGCGCGGTGAGCCCCGGCGAGCGGAACGGCCGCTGCGCGGCACCGAGGAGGCCGGGGTGCTGCGGCGGGTCCACGGCCGGGCGGTAGAACGACGGGTCCGCGTTGGAGGCCAGCTGCGGGCCGTCGTAGCCGCGGGCGCCGGAGTCCGGCCGGACCATCCCACCGTCCAGCGTGGTCAGCGCCCACTCCAGCTCGTCGGCCTGGTCGTTGTCGATGAGGTCCCCGGACGCGACGACGGCGTCCGGCCGCGCGGCGTTGAGGCTGCGCACGGCGCCCGCGAGCACCTGCGTCGTCAGCGCCTCCTGCGGGCGGAAGGTCGAGGTGAACGGCCCGCCCAGGCGGTCCAGGAAGCCGATGAGCGCCGGGGACTCCTCGTCGCGCACGTGGGCGTCGGTGAGCTGGCCGATCGTCGCCAGCACCGGCCCCGGCGGCCGGGCCGGGGCCAGGTCGGTGCGGTCGTGCAGCGCTTCCCCGGGCCCGCGCGACAGCACGCCGTCGCCGTCGGGATCGACGAGCGTCACGCGGCGCGTGTCGCCCACCGGCGGGCCGGGGTCGGCCCCGTCAGGCCCGTGCATGAGGACGACGACGGCGGCCGTGAGGGCCGCTCCCAGGACGAGAAGCGCGACCAGGCGGCGACGGGCAGCGCTGCTCATGCGTCGCGCAGCCCTTCGACGACGGGCTCGCGCAGCACGCGGCGCGCGACGACGGCGGCGGCCACGGCAGCCAGGGCGACGAAGGCCGCGACGAGCCCCGCGGCCTGCGCCGACGTCGCCGCCGGCTGCAGGTCCGTGTAGGCCACCGCGCCACCGGCCACGAGCGGCGCGAGGACGACCCGCTGCAGGAGGACAGCCAGCAGCGCCGCCGGCAGGGCCAGGACGAGCGCGGCACCGAGCAGGACGCGGACGACGACGCCCGCCGAGGCGCCGGCCGAGCGCAGCAGCGCGAGCGTCGGCCGCCGCTCGCGCGCCGTGAGCCCGAGCGCCTGGGAGAGCGCGTAGAGGCAGACGAGCGCGTCGATGAGGCCGACGGCGCGCAGGAGGGCCGCGAGGGAGCCGAGGAAGGTCGTGCTGCGCGTCGTCGCCGCGCCGACGACGGCGGGCTCGGCCCCCAGGCGCCGCAGCGCCCGTCCGACCGCCGCCCGGTCGGCCCCGGGCGCCAGGCGGATCGCGATCCGGGGCTCCGCGGACGGGTCGGCCGCCAGCAGCCGCGGCGGGCGCACGTACGCGACGCGGCCGTCGTCGTCGATCGCGCGGACCGTCCCGACGACGCGGAAGCGCGCCTCGCCGCCGCTGGGCAGTTGCACCGCCAGCGTCGCCCCGACGCGGACGCCGAGCGCCTGCGCCAGCCCCGTCCCGACCTCCGCCTCGTCGTCACGGCGCACGCGCCGCCCGGCGGCCAGCGCCGGCGCCTCGAAGCGCGTGTGGTCGCCCGGGAAGGCGATGAGCTTCACCGGCTCCCCGAGCGCGAAGGAGTCCACGCCGCGGTCCAGGTAGCGGGGCGCCGCGGCCTGCACGCCGGGGATCGCCCGGACCGCCGCGGTGGCCTCGGCGGGCAGCTTCGCGGTGAGCTGGTAGCGCTTGCCGACGGACCCGGGGTCGTCGCGCAGCGCCAGCACGAGCGAGGAGAGGCCGAGCATCAGCGCCAGCACGGCGCCGCAGACCGAGAGGACGGCGACCGCCGCGAACGCCCGCCGCGGCCGCGCGAGCGTCAGGCGCACGCCGAGGCCGACGAAGCCGCGGCGGCCGAGCAGCCGGCCGGTGCGCCCGCCGCCGTCGGGCACGAGGTCGCTGCCGCCACGCAGCAGCGTCACGACGGGCCGGCCGGTCGCGACCCACGCGGGCCGCCCC
>CAZRLR010000059.1:0-15728 GCA_964600395.1 uncultured Conexibacter sp. | reverse complement strand
CCTGCAGCTCGGCCAGCGCGTGGCGCAGCGAGTCGAGCAGGCGCGGCAGGTCGGGCATCTGGCTGCGGTCGGCGACGATGCCGAAGTCCAGCTCGTCGCGGTAGCTCAGCACCGTGATGTTCAGGCCCGCACCGTCGGTGATGACCGACACGGGGTAGTTGTGGACGAGCTGCGCCCCGGCCATGTAGATCGGGATCGGCGGGCCCGGGACGTTCGAGATGACGACGTTGTAGAGCGGTCGCATGCCCTGGCGGGTGCCCATCTGCATCGCGACGCGGGCGGCGCGGGCGTTGATCGCCGGCGGGATGAACGTCGTGATGTCCTGCAACGCCTGGGCGGGCAGCGCGCGGTGGCGGTCCTTGGCGGCCTTCATCGCCTCGTGCGTGCGCATGAGGCGCTCGACCGGGTCGGGCTCGTCGGTGGCCAGCGGCGCGATCATGATGCTGATCTTGTTGCCGTAGGTCCCGCGCTCCTCGTCCGTGCGCACGGAGACGGGGATCTGGGCCAGCAGGGGCTCGGCGGGGAGCTCGTCGTGCTCGACGAGCCAGTCGCGGATCGCCGCCGTCGAGAGCGCGACGACGACGTCGTTGACCGTGACGCCGAAGTGCGTCTTGACCGCCTTGACGGCCGGCAGCGACAGCGAGCCGAAGCTGAAGCGCCGGTGCGCGGAGATCTTGCCGTTGAACGTCGTCTTGGGCGCGCGCATCTTCGGGCGCTCCAGGACGTCGCCGTCCCGGGTGCCGTTGGCGAGGTTGCGCATGCGCGAGAGCGTGCGGCTGATCGTCTCGGCACCGGGCACGCCGAGGACGGACGGGGCGACGTCCAGGTGCGGCAGGACACCCGGCGCCGCGCGCAGCATGCGCAGCGGCTGCAGCGGCAGGCCGGCCACCCCGCGGCCGAGCATCTCGAGCTGCCCCGGGGCGCGCTCGCCCTCCCCGAGCGCGGGCGTGCCGCCGGGGAAGTCGCGGCCCTCCGGGGCCAGGTCGAAGAGGATGCCCATGATCTCGGCCCCCGACATGCCGTCGATCATCGCGTGGTGCATCTTCGACAGCACCGCGATGTGGCCGTCGGGCAGGCCGTGGATGAGGTACAGCTCCCACAGCGGGCGTGAGCGGTCCAGGTGACGCGAGCTGATCCGCGCGACCTGCTCGGCGAGCTGGTCGTCGTCGCCGGGCGGGGCCAGCGCGAGCTCGCGGACGTGGAACTCGAGCTCGAAGTCGGGGTCGTCGATCCAGTACGGGCGGTCCAGGCCGAGCGGGACCTCGGCCAGGCGCCACCGCAGCGGCGGCAGCAGGTGCAGGCGCTCGCGGAGCATCGCGAGCAGGTCCTGCAGCGTCACCTTGCCGCCCGGGGCCGTCGACGGATCGAAGATCGCCAGGCCGCCGACGTGCCCGGTGGTGGTGGACGTCTCGATGGCCAGGAACTGCGTGTCCAGGCTCGTCAGTTGCCGCATGCTGCCCTCTCTCCTGTGCCCTGCGTCACGGGCACCCGGTGGCGGGGGCCCGGGACGGTTCTATCCGCTCCCGGTTCGGGGTGCAACGCGGGACCGTCGGCGGGCGACGGGCCGGGCGCGCCGACATCGTTGCCTGTGCAACCATCAGGTGATGTCCGACGCCCGTCGCAAGTCGCTGACCCTCGTCCTGTGCTGCCTGGCCCAGTTCATGGTCATCCTCGACGTGTCGATCGTGAACGTCGCGCTGCCGTCGATCCGCAGCGACCTCGGCTTCGCGCTCGCCGACCTGCAGTGGGTCGTCAACGCCTACACGCTCGCCTTCGCCGGCTTCCTCCTGCTCGGCGGGCGCGCGTCCGACCTCCTCGGCCGCCGCGAGGTCTTCGTCGCCGGCATCGCGCTGTTCTCGGTCGCCTCCCTCGTCGGGGGCCTGGCCCAGAACGAGACGATGCTCATCGGCGCGCGGGCGGCCCAGGGCCTGGGCGGCGCCGTCGTGGCCCCGGCGACGCTCTCGATCCTCATGACGACCTTCACCGAGGGCCAGGAGCGCAACCGGGCGCTCGGCCTCTGGGGGGCCATGGGCGGCGTCGGCGGCGCCACCGGCGCGCTCCTGGGCGGCGTCCTGACGCAGACCCTCTCGTGGCGCTGGATCCTCCTCATCAACGTCCCCGTCGGACTTGCCGTCGCCGTCGCCGCGCTGCGCGTCATGCACGCCGCCGGCCCCCGCGCCGAGCGCCGCCGCTTCGACCTGGCCGGTGCCTTCACGGTCACCGCCGGCCTCGTCGTCCTCACCTACGGCATCGTCGGGACCGAACGCCACGGCTGGGGTTCGGCGCAGACGCTCGCGACGATCGGGATCGGCCTCGTGCTGCTCGCCGTCTTCCTCGTCATCGAGGGCCGCCTGGCGGGCGCCCCGCTCGTCCCGCTGCGGATCTTCGCGTCGCGCCCGCTGACGGCGGCCAACCTCGTCGTCTTCTGCATGGGCGGGGCGACGTTCGCCATGTGGTACTTCGTGTCCCTGTACCTGCAGCAGGTGCTCGGCTTCAGCCCGATCAAGACCGGCCTGGCCTTCCTGCCCATGACGCTCATGATCGTCGGCTTCTCGCAGGTCGCCTCGCGGCTGACGAACCGCCTCGGGCCCGGCCCCGTGCTCGCGATCGGCATGACGAGCATCGCCACCGGGATGGCGCTCTTCACGTTCGTCAGCGCGGGCGGCAGCTACCCCGCCGACGTCCTCGTGCCGTCGCTCTTCGCCTCGGCGGGCATCGGCATGTCGTTCGTCCCGGTCACGATCGCCGCGACGGCCGGGGTCGCCCGCGCCGAGGCGGGCCTGGCCTCCGGCCTGGTCAACACCTTCCGGCAGGTCGGCGGCTCGCTCGGCCTGGCGCTGCTGGCGACGGTCGCCACCCAGCGCACCGCGGACGTCGGCGGCACGGTCTCGGACGCGGTGGCCCTGACGGATGGCTTCCGGCGCGCGTTCGTCGTCGGCGCCGGCATCAGCGCCCTGGGCGCCGTGACCTGCCTGCTGCTGCTCGTCCTCCCCGCTCGGCGCGGGGTCCCGGCCACCGCCTGAGGGCGCCGCCGCTCAGCGGCGCACGAGCGTCGTCTTCCAGCCGTCGGCGTCCCCCGACCGGGCCACGGGGACGAAGCCGCCGCCGCGCAGGCGCTCCAGCGACTCCAGGACACGCTCAAGCGGCGCGGGCTGCGACCAGCGCAGGCACAGCGCCCGCACGTCCAGGCCACGGCGCAGGACGTGGTCGACGAGGCGGTACTCCGCGCCCTCCACGCTGACGCACAGCAGGTCGCAATGGGCGTGCCCGTTGTCCTGCATCGCGGCCTGCAGCGACCGCGTCGGCGCCGAGAAGGACTCGTGGGACTCGGGCCGGTCCGACGGCTGATGGGCCTGGTAGCCGCCCAGCCGCGGGGCGTGGACGGTGACCCGGCCCTCGCGGTCCGACAGGGCCACCGGCAGGTACTCCACGCGCGGCTCGTGTGCGGCGACGCGCGCGACGATCTCGGCCGCCCGCGGGTCGGCGTCGTAGAGGTGCACGGTGCAGCCGAAGCGCGCCACGAGCGCCGGGGCGATCCCGCCGTCGGGCCCGACGCCGGCGACGTAGACGGCGCTGGCGGGCCCGACCTGGCCGCCGGGGACGACGAAGCCGGTGCTCGCCAGGTCGCCGACGACGGTGAGGCCGTCGTGATGCTCGGTCACGACGGCGCGCCGGAACGCGCCGGCCTGCTGGCGGTCGCGCAGGCGCCCGGCCGCGCGGCGCAGGGCTCCTTGGGCTCCGCCGGTCATCGCCGCAAGCCTACCCCGGCCGCCCAGCCGACCGCCCTCAGCGCGAGCGCACGAAGAGGGTCTGCTGCGCCTGGCCGATCGGGCCCTGCTCGTCGTGGAGGCCCGACACCGCCCAGCCGACGCCCGACGGGTCGATGTGGGTGCGGGCGTCCAGCAGCGTCCACGGGCCGACGGGCTCGCGCAGGAGCGTGACGGTCAGGTCGGTGTTGACGAACACGTGCGTGTCGAAGCCGACGACGTGGCTCACGCCGTTGCCGAAGTCCGCCGCCGTGCACACCCGGGCCACCGGACACGGTGGCTCGTCGTCGACGAGGTCGCGCACGAGGGTCAGCCAGACGAGGGCCGGACCGTTCTCGTTCACCGAGCCCCGCAGGTAGCGGATCTCCGTGCCGGTGCGGTGCATCCCCTCCCCCGCGTTGCCGGGCCGGGCGGGGAACGGCGACAGGACGCCGTCCTGCGGGGGCGCGGGCGGCGGGTCCAGGGGCGCCGGCGCCGCGCCGGCGGGCAGGTCGTCCACCGATCCGGCGGCGAGCGCGACGGCCCGGGCGAGCATGAGCGGACGCCCGACGGCGTCCGCGAGCGTCGCCTCCAGCAGCTGGAAGTTGCGCCCGGGCTTGGTGACCGCGGTGCTCACCTGCACCGGCGCGATCGGCACCTGGCCGAGGAACTCGAACGTCAGCCGGGCCAGGCGCCGGCCCTCGGCGAGCGCCTGCAGGTGCTGCGCCAGCAGCGCCGTCGGGGCCCCGCCGTGCATCGCGGCCGGGTCCCACGGGCCGCGCGTGTGCGCCGTCGGGACGAAGAGCGGCCCCGAGCGCCGGAAGAGCGGCGCGTCCGGGGTGGTCTCCGGACCGGGGGCGGTCACCGCAGCTCCTTGCGCACGACGAGCTTCAGGCCCGACCACGTCGCGTCGATCGCGCAGACCTGCTCCTGGACGAGGCTCACCACGTCGCCTCGGCCGCGACGCCGGCGATGACCTTCGACAGCTGCCCGCCCTGCCACGCGATCGGGGAGGCGCCCTCGTCCTCCACGACGAGCCGGGCGCCGGGGATGATCTGCGCGTAGGCCTCCCCCACCCACAGCGGGTGGCCGGGGTCGGGCTCGTCGCGGTCGGCGACCACGACGGTCGGCACGGCCGGCAGCCCCGCAAGGTCCTCGGGGTCGGCGAACGGCGCCGAGCGCGGCACCTGCTCCAGCGCGTCGGCGACGGCCTCGGGGTGGTCGTGCTGGCTCAGGCGCTGGCGGACGACCTTCAGGATCGTCGCGTTGAACTGCTCGGAGGCCCCCGGATCCCCGTAGGCCTCGACGAAGCCCTCCACCCCGTCGCGGCGCAGCCCGGCGGCCAGCGCGTCCCAGCGGGCCAGGCCGGGCGGGGACTTGGGGTGGAAGGCGGGCGTGATGACGACGAGGCCGGCGACGCGGCCGGGGTCCGACAGCGCCAGGCGCAGCGCGGTGTGGGCGCCCATCGAGGCGCCGGCGAGGACGGCGCGGTCGATGCCCGCGTCGTCCAGGACCCGCCGCAGGTCGTCGGCCAGCACGTCGTAGCCGTAGCGCTCCCCCGGGGCGCTGTGGCCGTGCCCGCGGGCGTCGTAGGCCAGGACGCGGTGGCCGGAGCGCTCGAGCGATCGCGAGCCCATCACGACGTAGCGATGCGTGGCGGTCAGGCCGTGGAGCAGGACGACCGGCGGCCCGGAGCCGGCGTCCACGACGTGCAGGTCGGGGTGGGTCACGCCCGCGTACCCTAGAGCCCATGACCGTCATCGACGCGACCGAGGCCGACTTCCAGCGCGAGGTGATCGACCGCTCCCACACGACCCCGGTGATCGTGGACTTCTGGGCGCCGTGGTGCGGGCCGTGCAAGCAGCTGACGCCGCTGCTCGAGCAGCTCGCGGGCGACGCGGAGGGCATGGTCGTCCTGGCCAAGGTCAACACGGACGAGAACCAGACCCTGTCGCAGACCTACGGCGTGCAGGGCATCCCGAACGTCAAGGCGTTCGTCGGCGGCAAGGTCGTCGACGAGTTCGTCGGGGCGCAGAGCCCGGCCGTCGTCCAGCGCTTCTTCGCGAAGCTCATCCCCTCCGAGGCCGACGGGCTCGTCGCCTCCGGGGACGAGGCCGCGCTGCGCCAGGCGCTCGAGCTAGAGCCCGGCCGCGCCGACGCGTCGCTCGCCCTCGCGACGCTGCTGCACGAGCGCGGCGAGGTGGTCGAGGCCCTCGCGCTGCTGGAGAAGGTCCGCGGCTCCTTCCGCGCCGACGGCCTGGCCGCGCGCCTGCGCCTGCAGGACGACGCCGAGCTGGACCTCGGCGAGGCGCTCAGCGCCCTGGACGAGCGCCGCACCGAGGCGGCGCTCGAGCTCCTGATCGACCGCGTCAAGGCCTTCCCGGCCCAGCGCGACGACCTGCGCGCGATCGTCGTCGGCGTCCTGGACGAGCTCGGCGTGGACCACCCGCTGGCCCGGGACGCGCGCCGCAAGCTGGCCGCCGCGCTCTACTAAGTGGCCCCGCGCAACCTCGTCAACCTGAAGTCCGTCGGCAAGGGCTTCGGCAGCCGGACCGTCCTGGAGGACGTGACGCTCGGCGTCCAGGCCGGCGACCGGATCGGCATCGTCGGACGCAACGGCGACGGCAAGTCGACGCTGCTGCGCCTCATCGCCGGCCTGGAGACCCCCGACCGCGGCGCCGTCACCCGCGACGGCGACCTCGACATGGCGATCATCGCCCAGGGCGACGACCTGGACTCGTCCAAGACGATCCGGGACGAGCTCGTCGGCGGCCGCGCCGACCACGAGTGGGCGGGCGACAGCCGCTTCCGCTCCGTGCTGGACGGCCTCCTCGGCGGGGTGTCGATGGCGCGCTTCCCGCAGGGGCTGGACACCGTCATCGGGCCGCTGTCGGGCGGCGAGCGCCGGCGCATCGCGCTCGCCCAGCTGCTGCTCGACAGCCCCGACCTGCTGCTGCTGGACGAGCCGACGAACCACCTGGACGTCGAGGGCGTCGCCTGGCTGGCCGAGCACCTGGCCGCCCGCCGCGGCACGATGGTCGTCATCACCCACGACCGCTGGTTCCTGGACGCCGCGTGCACGACGACGTGGGAGGTCAGCGACGGCGAGGTGCACCAGTACGACGGCGGGTACGCCGCCTACGTTCTGGCGCGCGCCGAGCGCGACCGGCAGGCCGCCGCGCGGGAGGACCGGCGCCAGCAGCTCATGCGCAAGGAGCTCGCGTGGCTGCGCCGCGGGCCGCCGGCGCGCACGTCCAAGCCGAAGTTCCGCATCGAGGCCGCCAACGCGCTGATCGCCGACGAGCCGGAGGTCCGCGACGGCGTGGAGCTGCTGCGCTTCGCGACCGCGCGCCTGGGCGGCAAGGTGCTCGACGCCGAGGACGTCTCCCTGGCCTACGGGGACAAGGTGCTGCTGCGGCACGCGACGTGGCGGCTGGGGCCGGGCGACCGCGTCGGCGTCGTCGGGGTCAACGGCTCGGGCAAGACGACGCTCATCTCCGTCCTCAGCGGCGAGGTCGCGCCGTCGACCGGCACGGTGGAGCGCGGCACCACCGTGCGCCTGGCGCACCTGTCGCAGGACACCGCCGAGATCCCGGCCCACCTGCGCGTGCTCGAGGCGCTGGAGGAGGTCCGCGGCGTGGCGACGACGAGCAGCGGCGAGCAGCTCACCGCCGGCGTGCTGTGCGACCGCTTCGGCTTCCGCGGCGCGAAGGCGCGCACGCTCGTCAAGGACCTCTCCGGCGGCGAGCGCCGGCGGCTGCAGCTCATGCGGCTGCTCATGGAGGAGCCGAACGTCCTGATCCTCGACGAGCCGACGAACGACCTGGACATCGACACGCTGCGCGCGCTGGAGGACCTGCTGGACGCGTGGCCCGGGACGCTCGTCGTCGTCAGCCACGACCGCTACTTCGTCGAGCGCGTGTGCGACAACGTCTACGCCCTGATGGGCGACGGCGCCATCCGGCACCTGCCCGGGGGCATCGAGCAGTACCTCGAGCTGCGCCACGCGGGCTCGGCGTCGGGCGCGGGCGGCGCGGCGGCGGTCCCGGCGACGCGCAACGGCGGCAAGGCCGGTGGCGGGGGCAAGGGCGGCAGCCCGGCGCAGGCGCTCGTCCGGGCGGCCCGCAAGGAGGTCACGCGCCTGGAGCGCGCCCTGGCCAAGCTCGACGACCGCGAGGCGCAGCTGCACGAGGACATGGCGGCCGCGGCGGCCGACCACGGGCGCCTGCGGGCGCTGAACGCCCAGCTCACCGAGCTCGCCGACCAGCGCGCGCAGCTCGAGAGCGACTGGCTGGAGGCCTCCGAGCAGGCCGAGGGCTGACGGCCTCCCGCCGCTCCGACCGCCGAGACCCGAATCCTCCCACCCGGTCTGGGACCGATCGGGGCTCGGCGCCCCGGGGTCAGGCCTTGGCGGGCCGCCGGATCGCGAAGAGCGGCGAGCCGCACTCCGGGCAGTAGCCCTGCCACCCCGGCTTGCCGTTCGTCAGCGTCACCGGTTCGGCGTCGGCGATGATGACCTTCTCCCCGCAGACGCACCAGCCCTTGGCGGTGCTCGGGTCAGGCGGCGGGGTCTGCTCGTCGGCCATGAGGCCATGATCCCCTACCGTGGCGCCCGAGGCGGCGCGCCCGCCGCCGCGTCACACCAGCGCGCCGAGCCCCTTGCCCGCGAGCGCCAGGCCGATGAGGAGCATGACGACCGCGCCCACGATCGCCGCGTTGGCCTCGAGCCACGTTTTGAAGGCCTCGAGCCGGCCGGCGGCGGCGTCCCCGAGGACGAGGAAGAGCGCCAGAGGCGCCGCGGTGCCGGCGCTCCCGAGCACGACGAAGACCGCCAGCGCCCCCGCCCGGCTCCCGGGGCGCAGGCCGGCCTCGGCGACGGCGAGGCCCGCGGCGATCGTCAGGCCCAGGTTCTTCGGGTTGAGCGTCGAGAGCGCGACACCCACGACGGTCGCCTTGGCCGGGTGCAGGTCGTCGAGGACGCGGATCCAGCCGGGCAGCTTCGGCTCGGCGTCGGCCGCCAGCGCCGCCCGGCCCTTCGCGACGGCGACCGCGACGAGCGCGACCCCGACGAGCACGCGGAGCACGCTGTCGACCGTCGGCG
This sequence comes from uncultured Conexibacter sp., assembly GCA_964600395.1. Lineage (GTDB taxonomy): Bacteria > Actinomycetota > Thermoleophilia > Solirubrobacterales > Solirubrobacteraceae > Paraconexibacter. The sequence continues at coordinate 6,881 of CAZRLR010000059.1, read as the reverse complement.
GGTCCTCCCCCGCGGGCGTGTCGCTGCCCTGCGCGAGCAGCAGGACGACGGCCCCGCTGAGGACCAGCCCGAGCACCCACCCGGCCGCTAGGGCCAGGCCGTTGGCCCGGGCGCCCGGCGCGCCGAGCACGAAGACCATCGCGATCACCGGGAAGGGGCTCAGCGCGGTGGCCGCGGCCAGCGGCAGCAGCGCGCCGATCACGTCGGCCATGGGGTCCTCGTCCTTGCGTGCGGTGCGGTCGCCACGGCGGCTCCTTCTCCGGCGCCGGCGTTCCGTGCCGGCGCGATGCGGCAAGCGTAACCGCCGGCGTCAGGCCAGGGCGTGGGCCTTCAGCGCCGCGGCGGCGCGCTCGGGCTGCTCCCACCAGAAGACGTGGCCGACGCCCTCCCACAGCTGCAGCTCGGCGCCGGGGATCCGCTCCGCGATGAGCTCGCCGTTGGACGCCGGCAGCATCTGGTCCTCGGTCCCGTGGATCACGAGCGTCGGCGCGGCGACCTGCCCGAGGCGGCTCTGGACGTCGAAGGCCGCGATCGCCTGCATCTGCAGCATGATCGTCGGCAGCCGCGCGGGGGCGGCGAGCGCCATCGCCCGGAACGCCTCGTAGTTGGCCGGATCCTCCCGGAAGGCCTCGGAGGTGTTGCACTCGTAGCCGGCGCGGATCGCGAGCTCGCGGTCGCCCGAGGTCATCGCGGCCCCGAGCTTCTGCATGGTCGCCGCCGGAGCGGAGGCCGACCCCGGGCCACCGGGGTAGGTGCACCCGAGCGTCAGCGTCCGCAGCCGCGCCGGATGGCGCAGCGCGAGCTCCTGGGCGACCATGCCCCCCATCGAGATGCCGAGGACGTGGGCGCTCTCCCAGCCCAGGCGGTCGAGCAGGCCCGCGGCGTCCTCGGCCAGGTCGCCGATCGTGAAGGGCGCGTCCGCGGGCGTCGAGGAGCCGATGCCGCGGTGGTCGTAGGCGACGGTCTGGAACTCGTCCTGCAGCGCGGCGGTGAACGGCTCGCCCCAGGAGAGGTGGGTCCCGCTCATCCCTTGGATGAGCAGCAGGGGCTCGCCGGTGCCGGCGACGACGTGGTGCAGGTCCATGGCCGCCGACCCTAGCGCCGGGCCCGGCTCAGAACTCCAGCGCGAGCTGCGCGACCTCGACGGGCGGCGCCTCCTTCCCGCCGAAGGAGGCGACGCGCACCCCGACGAGGCGGACGGGCCGCGGCGGCGCGTATTCGCGCAGCAGCTCCAGGGCGACCTGGCCGACGTGCGCCACGTCGTTCGTGGCGAAGCCGATCGTCCGGGCGCGCGTCACCGTCGTCCAGTCGTCCAGCCGCACCTTGATGGCGATCGTCCGCCCCGCCCGCTCGTGCTTCTGCAGGCCGCGGCACAGCTGCTCGGCCAGGCGCTGCAGGTGCCCCTCCAGCACGGCGAGGTCCGCGATGTCCTCGTCGAACGTCGTCTCCCGCGACTCGGAGACCGCCTCGCGCACGTTCTGCACGCGCTCGGACCCGCGAAAGCGCGCCCGCGCGACGAGCCACGGCCCCTGGCGCGGGCCGAAGTGGGCGGCCAGCAGCTCCTCGTCGGCCTGCGCGAGCGCCGCGAGCGTCGTGATCCCGAGCGCCTGCAGGCGCTCGGCGGTCTTCGCGCCGATCCCCGGCACGAGGCTCGGCGGCGCCCCGGCGAAGCGCAGGCACGCCTGCTCACGCGTCAGCACGACGAAGCCCGCGGGCTTCTCGGCGTCGGACGCCACCTTCGCCACGAGCTTGTTGGGCCCGATCCCGACCGAGGCCGTCAGCCCCGTCGCCGAGCGGATCTGCGCGATGAGGCGCCGCATCGCGGCCTTGGGCGAGAGCATGCCCGACAGGTCCAGGTACGCCTCGTCCAGCCCCATGACCTCCACGTCGTCGACCGCCCCGCGCACGAGGCCCATGACGATCTGCGAGGCCGCGCGGTAGGCGGGGAAGTCGGGCGGGATGAGCACCGCGTCCGGGCACAGGCGCAGCGCCCGGGAGGTCGGCATCGCCGACCCCACGCCGAAGCGGCGCGCCTCGTAGCTGGCGGTCGTCACGACCGCCCGTGGCCCCGAGCCCGAGACGATGACGGGGACGCCCCGCAGCTCGGGCCGGCGCAGCAGCTCGACCGACGCGTAGAAGGCGTCGATGTCCAGGTGGGCGATGACCGCGGGCACGTGCGCGCAGAGGCTACGTGCCGCGCAGGACGGCAAGGACGAACACACGTTCGTGCCCCGACCGGATCGGCCGGGGCACGAGCGCGGGACGGCGATCAGCGGGTGGCGAGCACCGTGCCAAGATCGCCGAAGCCCAGCGCGCGCTTCGTCGCGCCGGTCAGGTCGAACTCGCGACCACCGACGAACGGGCCGCGGTCGATGACGCGCACGCGGACCGAGCGCCCGCGGTAGCGCAGCGTGAGCTTCGTGCCGCACGGCAGCGTCTTGTGGGCGACGCCGAGCTCGTTGTAGCCCAGGGTGCCGCCGCAGGCCAGCGGGCTGCCGTAGTCGTCGTACCAGGACGCGAAGGCCTGGCGGAAGACGTTCAGGCGGCCGGCCGCGCGCGAGGAGCGCTTGGCGACCTTGTTGCCGGGGAAGAGCACGCGCAGCGTGAGCGTCCCGGGCCGCCGGGGCTTGAGGGTGAAGCGGTAGCTACCGCCCTTGCCGGTCAGCGTGCGGGCGACGGTCTTGTAGCCCCAGTCCTGACGCACCTGCAGGCGGACGGGCTGGCCCTTCATGCCGGGACGGATCCTGCCCTTGACCGTGGCCGAGCGCCCGGCGAGGACGTTACGGCGCACATGGGACACCGTGAGGGACGTGGACATCCGCTTTCGGACGCCGGCGGCCTTGGGCGTGACTGCAGCGGCGTCGGCCGTGGTGGCCGGGGCGGTGGCGGCGGTCGCGGACGACATGCCGGTGGCGGGCACCACGGCGAGCGTCGCGCAGACAGCGGTCGCACCCGCCAGGCGGGCACGGGTCTTGGTCATCGGCCTCATGGAGGTCGACCTCCTTCTGTGACATGCCGCCTACGGGGTTAGCTGTCGGGCTCGCGGCCGGCCCCGTCACGCACCTTGCGCGACGTGGGTCCGGGCGCTACGCCGGCAGCAGCCGGCGATTCGCCCCATCCGGCTCCCGCATCAGGCAGGCTCCGGCGGTGGGTCCCCCGCTCGCCCCCACGTTGACGGGGGACGACTCGGCGATCGAACAGAGGTTCGACTCTAGCGGCCCATTCCCTGGCCCGTGTGGGCTGTGTCACACAGCGATCCGGGCGGCTCCCGGCCCCCGGCGTCAGAGGACGGCGTCCGGGACGCCCCCCGTCGGCGTCCCGCAGAGCGCGTGCGCCGCCAGGACGCCCGGGAGCAGCGCGAACGGATCGCCCGTCGTGTCCCGGGCGGCGAGCGCGAGCTCGAGGAGCCGGTCGGCGGCGTCCAGCAGCTCGGCGTGCGGGGTGGCACCGGTGTGCTGGCACCCCAGGCGCGCCAGCGCGAGCGCCTCCCCGGCCTCCGCGCCCGCGTACGTGAGCTGCAGCACCGACGCGGTGTGCGTCGTCACCCGCTCCAGGGCGGGATCGCGCGGCGACAGGCCCCCGAGGCCGACGGCCGGCCCGAGGTCCTCCAGGGCCTCACCGGCGAGCACCCGCGCGAGCTGGCCGCCGGCGATCGCCTCGCACGCCCCCGGCCCGAGCCCGGCCTCGTGCAGCGCGCGCGTGAGGAGGAAGGCCGCGTAGAGCCCCGTCCCGTACGGCATGTCGCTCGCGTAGAGGACCTGCCCCGGCGGGACGGAGGTCACGAGCGCCAGGACGTCGGCGACGTTCCACCACGAGGTGTCGAACAGCAGGTTGGGCAGCTCGGCGGCCGCCGGCCCGAGCAGCCCGAGGTCGCTGATGCCCGCGTGGGCCAGGACGAAGCGCGCGTCGGGGTGCGCCCGCGCGAGCTCGGCGGTCGCCGGGCCGAGGTTCGGGATGCCGCGCCCGGCGTGGAAGAGGACCGGCGCCCGCCGGGAGGCCGCCAGCGCCGCCAGCTCGCCGACGACCGGGTGCGGCAGGCCGAAGGCGTCGCTACGCGGATGCAGCTTGATCCCCGCCGCGCCGAGATCCAGGCACCGGCACGCCTCGGCGACGGCGCCGTCCGCGTTCGGGTCCACGCGGCACAGCCACTCCAGCCGCCCGCCGGACGCGGCGACCTGTGCGGCGATCATGTCGTTCGCCGGCGGGTAGCCGTCCGGCTCGTGCATCGGGTAGACGAGGCCGCCGGCGTGACCGGCGGCGTCGAGCCCGTCGAGGATCTCCGCGAGCGACGCCGTCATGCCGTCCGGGTCGTTGTGCCCGATGTGCAGATGAGCGTCGCGCCACACGACGTCGGCCGTCCCGGCGCGCAGGAACGGGGCCATCGCGACGGCTTGGGCCAGGGCCTTGACGGGCATCCGGGCCAGGCTAGTGGGCCCACCGGCCCAGGCGCAGCGCCTCCCCGCCGGCGCGCGTGCGTCGGCGGGCGTCGCCGCGGGTAGAGCGCCGCCACCCGACCAGGAGCGACACATGGCCTCGACGACGACGGACGACCAGGTGACCGGTCAGCAGCGCGGACCGTTCGCCCGCAAGAGCACCGCGCAGCTCATCGAGGACACGTCCTCCGACGACGGCCTCAAGCGCGCCGTCGGCGCCCTGGACATGACGGCCCTGGGCATCGGGGCGATCATCGGCACCGGCATCTTCGTCATCATCGGCGAGGCGATCGGGCTCTCGGGCCCGGCGATCATCCTGAGCTTAGTACTGGCCGGGGTGACCTGCCTGTTCTCGGCGCTCTCCTACGCCGAGCTCGCCTCGACGATCCCGGTCTCCGGCAGCGCCTACACCTACGGCTACGCGACGCTCGGCGAGCTCGTCGCCTGGATCATCGGCTGGGATCTGCTGCTCGAGTACGGCGTGTCGGTCGCGGCGGTCGCCGTCGGCTGGGGCGGCTACCTCCAGGACCTGCTGGCCTCGCTCTTCTCGATCGACCTGCCGGACTCGGTCGCCGGCCCGCCCGGCGACGGCGGCACGGCCAACCTGCCCGCGGTCGCGCTCATCGCCGGCGTCTGCGCCCTGCTCGTCCTCGGCATCAAGGAGAGCGCCCGGACGAACACCGTCATGGTCATCACGAAGCTGTCGATCCTGCTGTTCTTCGTCGTCGTCGGCGTCTTCTCGATCAAGAGCTCGAACTACGCGCCGTTCGCCCCGCACGGGACGAGCGGCACCGTCGACGCCGCGGCGCTCATCTTCTTCGCCTACATCGGCTTCGACGCGGTCTCCACCAGCGGCGAGGAGGCGAAGAACCCGGGGCGGGACCTCCCCCGCGCGATCGTCGGCTCGCTCCTCATCGCCACCGCGATCTACATCCTCGTCGCGATCGTCGCCGTCGGCCTGGCCTCCGAGGGGCAGCTGAAGGGCTCCGACGCGCCGCTGACGACCGCGATCCGCGCCGCCGGCGTCGGGTCCTGGGCCGGCGACCTGCTCTCCTTGGGCGCGCTCATCGCGATCACGAGCGTCGTGTTGACCGTCCTCTACGGCCAGACGCGGATCACGTACTCGATGGCGCGGGACGGGCTGCTGCCGCGCTTCCTCGGGGCGCTGACCTCCCGCGGCACGCCGCTGTGGGGCACGATCGTCTTCGGCGCCCTGGCGGCCGGCCTGGCCGCCTTCCTGCCGCTGGCGGAGATCGCGAAGCTCGTGAACATCGGGACGCTCTTCGCGTTCCTCATCGTCAACCTCGGCGTCATCGTGCTGCGGCGCACGCAGAAGGACCTCGAACGGCCCTTCCGGGTCCCCTTCGTGCCGGTGTTCCCGCTCATCGGGGCCGCGCTGTGCGTCTACCTCATGAGCCGCCAGTCCGGGGTCACGTGGCTGCGCTTCGGGATCTGGATGGCCGCCGGCCTCGTGATCTACCGGGTCTACGGCCGCCGGCACTCGCGCGTCGCGCGCGGCGCCGAGGTCCGCTCGCTCTGAGCGCCCCCGGGAATGACGAAGGGCCCCGCGTCGGCGGGGCCCTTCGGCACGGCTGGGGTGTGGCCCGTCTCCGACCCGACGGGCCGGAGAGGCGCTACACGCGGCGGCGCCCCATGATGAACATGATCAGGGCGATGGCGGCGAGGATCAGGACGATCGTGTAGAGCATGTCTCTCCCTTGGTTGACCGGGGCGGGGTTGGCCCGGTCGCTGCGGGATGGTCTGCCCGGGCCCGCCCCGGTCTGAAACCGGAGCGGACGTCTGTCCTAGTGGCTCAGGCCGCCAGCGGCGTGGACGACGTCGGCAGCGCGGTCTCGGAGATCTCCTCGCGGAGCTTCGTGAGGCCGAGGCGGATGCGGCTCTTGGCGGTGCCGAGCGGGACGCCGGCGCGCTTGGCGATCTGGTCGGCGGTGAGGCCGCCCCAGTAGGCGAGGACGACGGCCTCGCGCTGGCTGTCGGGCAGGTGGCGCAGCGCCTCGCGGATCATGTCGCGGTCGCTCTCGCGCTCGGCCATGACCGCCGGGCGCTCCTCGACGCGCGCCTCCTGCTGGGAGACGACGAGCTTCAGGCGATCGCTCGCGCGGCCGGCCGCCTGGCCCTCGCGCCACAGGTCCAGCGCCCGGGAGCGCGCCATGAGGCGCAGGTAGCTGCCTAGCTCACCGCGGCGGGCGTCGAACTTGGCCGGGTTGCGCCAGACGCGCAGGAAGACGTCCTGCGCCACGTCCTGCGCCTGGGCGGCGTTGTTGAGGATGCGGTACGCGGCGCCGTAGACGCCACGGTGATGCTCGTCGTAGACGCGGCCGAACGTGGTGGGATCGCTGAGGTTCACGGTGAGGCCTTTGTGAGGATGATGGACAACCTTCAACAACTTGTTCCATAACCTTACACACTCTGCGCGCTGGCTTCAAC
>CAZRLR010000058.1:0-15864 GCA_964600395.1 uncultured Conexibacter sp. | reverse complement strand
AGGCGGCCTGGGCGGCGTTGCCGACGTAGAGCTCGACGTGGTCGATGCCGTGCAGCGGCATCGGGTCGACGGCGCGGGCGGGGTCGGTCGCCGGACGGGTGGCCGTCGCGGGGCTGGGGGTCATCTGAAGCCTCTCTCCTCGGTGAAACGGGGTGAGGGTTAATGCTTCTCCGTCTAAGCTGGGGTCGCAATCGCGAATCGTTGCGTCTGAGGGGGTCGAGGCATGGCGTTGGACACGGTGGACCAGCAGATCGTTGCGTTGCTGCGCGAGAACGCGCGGCGGTCCTTCCAGGACATCGGCTCGCGGGTCGCGCTGAGCGCGCCGGCGGTCAAGCGGCGGGTCGACCGCCTGGAGGCGGCGGGGGTCATCCGGGGGTACGCGGCGACGCTCGACCACGTCGCGCTGGGGTGGACGACGCACGCCGTCGTGTCCCTCTTCTGCGAGGGGCGGATGTCCGGCAGCGAGATCCTCGCGACCTGCGGGCGCCACCCCGAGGTCTCGGCGGCGTACACGGTCGCGGGTGAGGCCAGCGCGATCCTGCACCTGCACGCGCGCGACACCGAGCACCTGGAGGAGGCGCTCGAGCGCCTGCGCGACGCGGAGGGGATCACGCGCACGCAGACGCAGATCGTCCTGTCGACGCTCTTCGAGCGACCGGTCGCCTGAGCGGCGGCGCTCAGATCTCGAAGAGGCGCAGGACCTCGAAGCGCAGCCCGGGGGCGACCGGCTTGGGCGGCGCGGGGGGCGGCTTGCGAGGCCGGCGGCGGCGCGGGATGCGCGGCGCGAGGAAGAGCGCCAGGCGCCAGGGGTCGTCCAGCCACTCCAGGTGCTCGACCTCGGCGGCGGCGATCGTGCGCGTCGGCTGGGCACGGCGCCACGCGCGGCGGGCGTCGAGCGTCTGCGTCCAGCGGACGAAGGCGGGCTCGGCCTCGGCGGCCAGCGCCCGGTCCTGCGCGAAGTAGCGCATCGGCGCGCGGAAGCCGTGCGGGTTGGGGGCCAGCGCGTCGGGCGCCCCGAGCAGGGCGCCGATCAGCCCCTCCGTCCAGCCACGCTGGCGCTTGAGGTCGCTGGCGCTGATCAGGCGCGTCGCGGAGGGGTCCGGCGGCACGCCGTCGAGGGTAGCCCGCCCGGGCGGGCCGCGGACCGATCGCCGGTCACGGGGCGGTCACCCGGTGACCGGGGCGTGACGCGGGATCGGCACCGCCGGGTCAGACGATCGGTGTCGTGAGCTCGCCCAGGCCCTCGGCGCGCAGCGTCACGGTGTCCCCGGGCTCCAGCCAGCGGTCCCCACCCTCGCCGTCCAGCGGCCCGAGCTCGAGCAGGCAGCCGCGGTTGAGCGTCCCGCTGCCCAGGACGTCCCCCTCCCGCAGGCGCGTGTCGCGCCCGGCGTGGGCGACGAGCGCGTCCCACGGGAAGTGCTGCTCCCCCGCGTCCGAGCGCGTGATCTCCCGTCCGTTGACGAGGACGCTCGCGGTGAGCTGCAGCCGCCCGTCGCGCAGCGGCAGCTCGTCCGGCGTGACGAGCCACGGCCCGAGCGCCGTCGCGAAGTCCTTGCCCTTCGCCGGGCCGAGGCCGACCGTCACCTCCTGGCGCTGCACGTCGCGCGCGCTGAGGTCGTTCAGCAGGGTGAAGCCGGCGATCGCGCCGTCGCCGTCGAGGACCGCGGCGAGCTCGAGCTCGAAGTCCAGCTGCCGCGTGACGGACGGCCGCGCGACCGCCTCGCCCGGCCCGACGAAACACGCCGGGTTGGAGAAGTAGAACGCGGGCGCCGCGTACCAGGCGGGCGGCACCTCGCCCCCGCGGCGTCGCCACCCCGTCGCCACGTGCCCCTCGAAGGCGTAGAAGTCGCGGAAGCTCGGCGGCTCGGGGACGGGGGCGAGCAGGCGGACGTCGCCCAGCGCGACCGGCGCAGCGTCGCCGTCGTCTTCCCGGCCCTCGCCGCGCAGCCAGTCGAGCATCGACGGCGCCCGCAGCGGGACGACGAGGTCGCCGTCCAGGCGCCCGACGGCCTCACGTCCGGCGGGATCGATGTAGGTGACGAGGCGCACGGCGGCGCCGACGCTACAGCCCCGCGGGGTGGCGGATGCGAAAGCGTGCCGTCGGGCGGTCCAGCGGGCGCCAGCGCGGGCCGCTCCGCCCGGACGGGTCGTTGACCGGGCTCGTGTCCAGCCGCAGCCCGGCGACGCGCATGAAGACGTGCGTCGCGTTGCCGTACCACGTGACCCAGCGCCCGACGCCCGGCCGCGCGTAGCGCGCCAGGTCGCCGGAGACCATCGGGTACGACAGCAGCCCGCCGGCGTGCAGGACGTAGGAGACGGCGCCCGAGCAGTCGTAGCCCGAGTCCGAGAACGAGCCGTGCCCCCCGCCCCAGACGTAGCGCAGGCGCACGAGGCGGTTGGCCGTCCAGATCATCTTCTTCACGACGAACGGCGCGGCGGCGGGCGCCGCCGCGGTGCCGTCGGCGAGCATGACGGCGCGGGTGCCCGGGACGGTCGGGCCGCTGAGGCGCGGCGCGGTCGGGATCGCCTTGGGGTTGCGCGGCAGGTCGAAGTCCGGCGTGGGGACCGCGGAGACCGGCGGCGGGTCCGAGCGCCGCTCGCAGCCCGTGGCGGTGTCGCCGGTGCCGAGCGTCGCGAAGTCCCGGCCGGCGCCGCACGAGAGGCGCTCGGCGACGCCGTCGCGGGCCGAGACGTGGTCGTCGCCGTCCCCGCCGAAGATCGCGTCCAGGCCGTCGCCGCCGACGATCAGGTCGTCGCCGGCCTGGCCGAGCAGGCGGTCGTCGCCGCCGCGGCCGTCCAGGCGGTCCGCGCCCGCGCCGCCGTCCAGGACATTCGGGCCGTCGTGCCCGCTCAGGCGGTCCGCGCCGCCGCCGCCGATGAGGACGTCGACCGAGCCGCGGACGTTGTCGCGCTCGTTCGCGGCGCCGTCGCCGGGCTGGTCGTCGAGCGTCACGGCCACCGGGAGGCGCCGGGCCGAGAAGTCCGCGGTGTCCCAGCCGTCGTCGCCGGCCAGGTCGTCGGCGCCGGCGTCCAGGCCGGCGAGCAGGACGTCGTCGCCGGACCCGCCGCTCAGGCGATCGTCGCCGAGGTCGCCGGTCAGGCGGTCGGCCCCGCCGTCGCCGTGCAGGACGTCGGCGTCGGCGCCGCCGCCGAGCGTGTCGTCGCCGTCCCCGCCCCACAGCTCGTCGGTGCCGGGGTCGCCCGTGAGGGTGTCGTCGCCGCCGTCGCCGCCGAGCTGGTCGGTGCCGTCCCCGCCGTGCAGGACGTCGGCGTCGTCGCCGCCGCCGAGCGTGTCGTCGCCGACGCCGCCGTCAAGGAGGTCGGTGCCGCCCGAGCCCGACAGGCGGTCCCCGCCGCCGTCCCCGGCCAGGACGTCGTTGCCCGCGTTGCCGTCGAGCTGGTCCTGGTCCTCGCCGCCGCTGAGCGCGTCCTGCCCGTCGCCGCCGGCGAGGGTGTCGTCGCCGGTCGCGCCGGTCAGCGCGTCGTCGTCGGCGCCGCCGTCCAGGCGGTCGGCGCCGTCCTGGCCGGCGAGCTGGTCGGCACCCGCGTTGCCGCGCAGCGTGTCGTTGCCGCTGCCGCCGTCCAGGGCGTCGGCGAAGGCGCCCCCGGTCAGGCGGTCGTCGCCGTCGGCGCCGTCGAGGGTCACCGGGCCGGGGGCCGCCGAGCCGTCCAGCGCGTCGTTGCCGTCGCCGCCGAGCACGCGCTCGACGTCCGCGCCCACCGCGTCGCGCTCGCCGCCCTCGCCGTCGTCGGCCGCCCCGTTGAGCGAGACCGAGACGCCGCCGGTGCGCGCGGCGTAGCTCACCGTGTCGGTGCCGCCGCCTCCGATCAGGGCGTCCGCGCCGCCGCGCCCGTCCAGCGTGTCGTCGCCGTCGCCGCCGGTCAGGCGGTTGGCCGCGTTGTCGCCCGCCAGGGTGTCGCCCGCGGCGGTGCCCACGACGTTCTCGATCCCGTCCCCGAGCGTGTCCTGCTCGCCGGCGAGGGTCGCCACGCGGCCGTCCAGGTCGACGTCGACGGGGCCGGCGGCGGCGGAGAAGTCGAGCGTGTCCGTCCCGCCGCCGCCGGTCAGGACGTCGGCGCCCGGGGCGGCGAGGAAGACGTCGGCGCCGGTGCCCCCGACGACGGTGTCCGCGCCCGCGCCGTCGTCGACGGTGACCGGCAGCGCGCCGGTGACCGTCAGCGTGTCGTCGCGGTCGCCGAGCGCGAGCACGACCTTCGCCGGGCCGGGGCCGCAGATGACCTTCAGCGCGGACAGGCGGCAGCCGGTCGACGCCGTCAGCGCGGCGCCGGGGTCGGCGACGACGACGCCGGTCGCGTCCTTCAGGAGGGTCAGGCGGTTGGCCTCGCCGGGGGCCGCCTGCACGGTGACGGTCGTCCCGTCGGAGCTGACGCTCGCGGCGTCGGCGGGGCTGGGGGCCGCGGCGGCCAGGGCCGTCAGGGCGGCGAGGGGCAGAACACGTCGAGCGAGCACTGCCCGGGTCATCGGCAGGATCGGCGGATCGGTCGACGGGTGCCGTCAGCGCGCGGTCAGGCGTCAGGCGCGCGCGAGCGCCAGGCCGTCGCCGTCCCGACGGACGCGCAGCACGGCACCGGCCCCCCGCTCGTCGTCCTGCTCCAGGAGCCAGTCGGCGACGGGGTCCTCGACGAGGCGCTGCAGCGCACGGCGCAGCGGGCGGGCGCCGAGCAGGCGGTCGGTCCCGGCGTCCAGCACGAGCTCGCAGGCGCCGTCGTCGAGCTCGACGCGGACGCCGTGCGCCTCGTCCAGGCGGTCGTTGAAGCGCTCAAGCATCGCGTCGAGGATGCGGCGCAGGCCGTCGCGCTCGAGCGGGTCGAAGACGACGACCTCGTCCAGGCGGTTGAGCAACTCGGGGCGGAAGTGCCCCTTGAGCGCGGCCTGCACAGCGTCCGCCCGCCAGGCCGCCTCGACCGCGCGGGTGACGTCGTCCTGCTCGCCCTCCAGGGGGACGATGCGGTCGGCGAGGTCCTGCGCCCCGAGGTTGGAGGTGAGGATGACGATCGCGTGGCGGAAGGAGACGGTCTGCCCGAAGGCGTCGGTCAGGCGGCCGTCCTCGAAGACCTGCAGCAGCAGGTTGGCGATGTCCGGGTGGGCCTTCTCGATCTCGTCGAGGAGGACGACGCAGTACGGGCGGCGGCGGACGGCCTCGGTGAGCAGGCCGCCGCGCTCGAAGCCGACGTAGCCGGGCGGCGCGCCGATGAGGCGGGCGACGCTGTGGGCCTCCCCCAGCTCGCTCATGTCGATCCGGACCATCGCCTCGACCGAGCCGAACAGCCGGCGGGCCAGCGCGCGGGCGAGCTCGGTCTTGCCGACGCCGGTCGGGCCGCAGAAGAGCAGCGAGCCGACGGGCCGGCCGGGGTCGCCGACGCCCAGCCGCGAGCGGCGCAGGGCGCGCGACACGGCGCTGACCGCGCGGCCCTGTCCGATGACCTGCTCGCCCAGGACGGCGTCCAGGTCGCGGTAGGCGGCGCGCTCGTCGGCGGCCAGCGCCCCGACGGGGATGCCGGTCTGCTCGGCGACGAGCCGGGTGACGTCCTCCGCGCCGACGCGCAGGCGCGGGCCGTCGGGCCCGTGCAGGACGGCGCGCAGCGCCTGCACCCGCTCGGCCTCCAGCGCCCGCACGGCGCTGACGGCCGCCAGCTGACCCAGCAGCGCCGCGTCGTCGGCCTCGTCCCCGTCCGCCAGCGGCTGCACCCGTTCACGGGCGACGCGCAGGGTCTCGTCCAGGTCGGCGATGCGCGGCACCTGCTGCCCGACAAGCACGGAGCGAGCGCAGGCGGCGTCGAGCAGGTCGATCGCCTTGTCGGGGAAGGTGCGGTCGGCCTGGTGGCGCGCGGCGAGCGTCACGATCGCCTCCAGCGCCCCCGCGTCGACGCCGACGGCGTGGTGGCGCTCGTAGGCGGGCGCGAGCGCCCGGAGGATCTGCAGCGTCTCGTCGTCGGAGGGCTCCTCGACGCGGACGACGGCGAAGCGGCGGCTGAAGGCCGGGTCGTTGCGGAAGACGCGCTGGTACTCGGCGTCCGTCGTGGCGCCGATGACGCGCAGCTCGCCCCGCGCCAGGGCCGGCTTGAGGATCGTCGCGGCGTCCAGGGCGCCCTCGGCGGCACCGACGCCCATGAGCGTGTGCGTCTCGTCGATGAAGAGGATGACGCGCTCGTCCGCGCGGGCGAAGCCCATGATCTCCTGCAGGCGCGTCTCGAACTCGCCGCGGTGGCGCGTGCCGGCGACGAGGCCGCCGAGGTCCAGCGACCAGATCCGCGCGTCGACGAGCGCCTCGGGCACACGGCCCTGCGCGATGGCGAGCGCGAGGCCCTCGACGATCGCCGTCTTGCCGACGCCGGGGTCGCCGACGAGGATCGGCGCGTTCTTGCCGCGCCGGCTGAGGCACTCGATGACCTCGGTCAGCTCCTGCTCGCGGCCGATGACCGGGTCGATCCGCCCGGCCAGCGCCTGCGCGACGAGGTCGACGCCGAAGTCCGACAGCGTCGCGGTCGCGCTCTGGACCTCGGGCCCGCCGAGCGTCGTGACGCCGGCCGAGGACGGGGCCTTGGCCGCCTGCACGCTGCGGTCGAAGTGCAGGGACCGCAGGCGCTCGGCCAGCGCCTCGCCCTTGAGGCGCAGCGCGTCCCCCGATTGCCGGGCGGACGTGCGCTTGGCACCCGCGGCACGGATGAGGAGGTGGACGGGTTCGACGCGCGTGGCGCCGACGTGCCGGGCCATGGCGGGGGCCGTCGCCAGCATCGCCCGCGCCGCCGGCGAGAAGGACGGCCGGGCCGCCAGCGGGCCGTGGCCGCTGAAGTGGACCGCCGCGTGCTGGCGCAGGGCCTCGGCGTCGGCCCGGTGGTCGGCGAGGATCGCGAGCTCGGCCGGGTCGGCCGTCGTCCGGCAGACGCGCAGCGCGCCGTACAGCAGGTGCGCGCTGCGGACCTGCGGCGAGCGCGCACGCTCCGCCTCGGCGACCGCGAGGGTCACCGCGCGGCAGGCGGAGAGGCTGAAGGTCTCGAACACGAAGGCGGGCAGGAAGGGGACGGAAGGGCGCGTCGGCGCTCGTCACAGTGTCCTACGCGCCGCAAGCCGTCCGGGGTCAGACCGGTTCGTCGGCCGCGCTCAGCGGATCCGCACCGACAGGCACGTGACGCAGCCCTCGAGCTTCTCGAACTCGGTGATCGGGACGGTGACGACCTCCAGGCCGCGCTCGCGGAAGAGCGCCGCGGTGCGCGGGGCGTCGGCGGACATGAGCACCGCGCCGTCCCCGAGATCCACGACGGCGGTGCCGTGCTCCTCGGGCACCTCGAGGAAGGCCGGGAAGACGTCGAGGTCGTCGACGTTCTGCGGGCACCCGATGACGGTCCCGTCCGGCAGCGCCGTGACGCCCGACTTGAGGTGCAGGACCTTCGTCACGGGGACGGCGACGACCGTCCACCCCGCCGGCTCGACGATCGCCCGCAGCTGCTCGATCCCGTCCTCGTTCGTCCGCAGGCTGCGCCCGACGTAGACCGTCCGCCCCGCTTTCAGGACGTCGCCGCCGTCGAGGGTCCCGGGCGGCACGATGCGGCGGACGTCGAGCCCCTGCGCCTCGACGACCGGGGCGACGCTCGTCAGCTCGCCGCGGCGCGAGGCGGCCCCCGGCGAGGTCAGGACGGCGAGGTCGCCGAACACGACGACCGCGTCCTCGACGAAGACGCCGTCGGCGTGGTCGTCGGCCGGCGGGACCTCGACGACGTCCCAGCCGCGGGCGCGGAAGGCGTCGACGTAGCCCTCCCACTGGGCCTGGGCGAGGTCGGCGTCGACGGGCACCCGATTCAGGTGCGTCAGCTCCCCGTCGGCCAACTGCGGCGAGGGACGGCGGGCGAGGATGCGCGGGGTCACCGGCCCAGGCTACGCCCCCGACCGGGGGCCCGGCGCGGCGCCCGGCGGTACCATCCGGCCCCGTGAGCACCGTCACCACCTCTGGCCTGCGCCAGAGCTACGGCGTGAGCCGGGCGGGGCTCGGGCTGGCGATCTCCAGCGCTGCCCTGTTGGCCGCCGCGGTGGCCTACAAGGCGGGCGCGGTCGCGGCGGTCGCGATCCTCGTCGGCCTGATCGGCGTCGTGTTCCTCCTCGAGCACGCCGAGTGGGCGGTCGGCCTGACGATCGGCGTGCTCGTCATCGCCGAGAGCGAGCCGGGCTGGGGCATCCCGCTCATGACGCGGTTCTACGAACAGACCCCGGTGAAGCTCGAGCCGTTCCAGCTGCTCGGGCTGCTGGCGGTCGCGGCGGTCGTCCTGAACCTCGCGCGACCCGGGGTCAAGGCACGCAGCCTGCGGCCCTTCGGCCCGGCGCTCGGCCTGACGGCGCTCGCGCTCGTCTTCGGGATCGTCTACGGCGAGCTCGGCGGGCAGGCGCAGCGCTTCTCGGTCATCTCGAACATCCAGACCAGCGCGCCGTTGTTCGTCATGCCGTTCCTTATCGTCAACACGGTGCGCACCCCGGAGCAGCTGCGCCGGATCCTCGGGTGGATCGCCGCGCTGGCGCTGCTGAAGGCGATCCTCGGCTTGTTCATCGTCTTCTCCGGCCTGGGGCGCGTGTCGGAGGGGATCGGCATCCTCACCTACTACCAGCCGGGCTCGAACTACCTGCTCATGACGTTCCTCCTGGCGATGCTCGCCGCGCGCCTGGCGAAGGTCCCGACGAGCCGGCTCGCGGCCTGGACCGTCCCCGTCGCGATCGTCTGCCTCACGCTCTCCTACCGGCGGACGTTCTGGCTGGCGACGGTCGCCTGCGTCCTGCTCATCCTCGTCCTCGGCTCCGGGCGCGAGTTCCGGCGGCTGCTGCCCTTCGTCGCCGCGCTCATCATCGGCGCGGGCTACCTCGTCATCTCCGGCGGCCTGCTCGGCGAGGCCGGCGGCGAGGTCGTCACCCGCGCGGAGTCGATCAACCCCGCCAAGGTCACCCGCAACACCCAGGATCGCTACCGCATCGCCGAGCGCAAGAACGTCATGGAGGCCCTCAGCCGCGAGCCGCTGACCGGGCTCGGCGTCGGGGTGGACTGGCCCGGGCGCTACCCCTTGCCCTTCGAGCAGGAGAACCTGCACTCCTACGTCCACATCGGGATCCTGTGGTGGTGGATGAAGGCGGGCGTCCTCGGCGGGCTGGCCTACCTCGCCGTCCTCGGCTCCGTGCTCTTCGCGGGCCTGGGCGTCTGGCGACGCCACGCGGATCCGCTCGTGCGTGCGTGCGCCCTGGCGGCTGGCATCAGCGCCGTCGGCTTTCTCATCGTCGAGCTCGCCTCGTCGATCCTCGGGCCGGACGAGCGCGGGACGGGCATGATCGCCTGCGTGATCGGGCTGCTCGCGGTCGCCTGGCGGCAGGCGCACGACGCCGGCGCCGGCGCGGGCGCGGACACCGGCGCCCGCGCCTGAGCCACGCCTCCTCGCTCAGGACCTGAGCCAGACGGCCCGCCAGGGGGCGTAGACGTTGTTCGGGTTGCGGTAGCGGCCGCTGACCTTGCGGGTGCTGAACCACTCGCCTTCGATGCAGTAGCCGTTGTCACAGGTCAGCGGGAAGCGGTCGGAGCTGACGTGGACGCTCGTGACGATCTTCGTGTCCCCGACGAAGAAGTCCTCGAGCGAGTTCGCGGCCTTCAGCCGGAAGCACACGTACGGGTACTCCTTGCCGCCGCTGCTGAAGCTCGGCTCCATGTCCGGGTTCGGGACGCCGGTCGGCGTCGCGCAGAAGGCGGTGATCTTCGTCTGCGCCGCGGTGACGATGCCGTCGCAGAAGGCGTCGGTGCCCGAGCAGGAGACGCCGCCGTAGAAGCCGAGCTTCGGCGGGGCCGCGCTGGCCGCCAGGCGCGCGGACGGGACGGTCGAGCTCGAGCTCTTGGCGTCCTTGTCGTCGCTGCCGCAGCCCGCGAAGGTGCCGAGGGCCAGCGCTGCGATGAGGCCGAGGAGAGCCGATCGGGTGCGCATGGTGCAGTCGCTCCTTGTTCGCCGTGCCGGGTGGCGCCGGGGGTCCCCGGGCCGTCGGCCGAACCTATGCCGCGGGCGTCGGGCACCTTGACGACATCCGTCGAATTTCAACGGATGTTCGATCAGTGGAGGCGGGGCGCGGGGTACCCTCGCCCCCTGCGAACGCGCGCCCTCACGGCCCTGATCGCCGCCGTCGGCACCCTCCTGCTCGCCGGCTGCGGCGCGGGCACCCCGGCGCGGCCGGCGGCTGACGTCGAGCTGCTCACCGGCCAGGTTCGCCCGGGCCACGCCGTGCCCGACTACGTGCCGACCGGGCGCCTGATCGCCGACACCGGCCTGCGCCCCGGGCGCGACGGCTTCGGCTTCGGCAACTACGGGGACGAGCGCGCGGTGACGAACCTCACCCCCGCCGCCGTCGAGGAGCTCTTCGGCCCCGAGGTCTGCGTCCGCGGGCACGGCGCGCGCTGCGTCCTCATCCCGCCCGCCCGCGCGTGGATGGACGAGGAGAACGACGCGATGGCCGCCGGGCACTGCTTCGGGATGGCGACCGCGGCCGCGCAGCTGCACGCCGGGGCGCTGCACCCGGCGACCTTCGGCCGGCCCGTCCCGGCGCAGCTGCGGCTGCCGGGCAACGCGCCGCTGCAGCGGACGCTCGCGCAGCTCACCGCGCTGCAGGAGGTCGGCGCCGTCCGGCGCCGCGCCGTCGGGGGCACGCCGAACGCCCTGCTGGACCGGCTGATCGCCTCCCTGCGCCCCGGCGCCGCACGCTACGTCCTGGGCCTCTACCGCCGGGGCGGCGGCGGGCACGCGGTCACCCCGTACGCGGTCGAGGACCGCGGCGACGGGCGCTTCGCCGTCCTCGTCTACGACAACAACTTCCCCGGCGTGACGCGGGCGGTCTCCTTCGACCGGCGTGCGAACGCGTGGAAGTTCCTCGCGCGCTCGAACCCGCAGGACCCCGACCAGCTGTACAGCGGGACCGCCCGCCGGAGCAACCTCGCGCTCTTTCCCGCCGACCGGCCCGCCGGCCCCCTGCCCTGCCCGTTCTGCGCGACCACTGACGCCGCCGCGCGCCACGCGGGTCCGGCGCGGACGGAGATCGCGCTGGAGGGCGACCCGCGCAACCACGCGCACCTGCTCCTCACCGACGCCCGGGGCCGGCGCACCGGCCACGCCGGCGGGCGCCGGGTCAACGAGATCCCGGGCGCGGACGTCCTCGATCGCCTCAACGGCGGCGACCGGCCGGCCGACAGCGAGCCGGTCTACAGCCTCCCGGCCGGGACGTCCTTCACCGTCACCGTCGACGGCGCGGCCCTGCGCGGCCCGGTCACCGAGCAGCTGGACATCATCGGCGCCGGGCACGACGTGCGGGTCGCCGGGATCCGTCTGCGTCGCGGCGAGCAGGTCGCGGTCCACGTCCGCGGCGACGGCACCGGCGTGGCCCTGACGATCGACCCGCGGCACGACGAGACCCCGCTGCTGCGCATCGGGCTGGAGGGCCACCCGGCCAGCTGGGACGTCAGCGTCAGGGCCCGGCGGTTGCCGGGCGGCTCGACGCTCGGCGTCGGCCTGGACCGGGGGCGCCGGCAGCTGGACATCGACACGCGTCACGTCTCGGTCGCCACCCGCTTCGACCTGCGCGTGGGCGCCTACGACGTGCGGGTCGACCGTCTCGGGCGGCGGGGGACGACGACCTTCCGTCGCGACGCCCTGCGGCTGCCGCGCGGGACGGTCGCGCGCCTTGACTACGGCCCGCTGGACGCCGGCCGCCGTCGCCTGCAGCTCGTCGAGGAGCGCGGCGGGCACGTCCGGCGGCTGCACGTGACCGGGTGAGCGGCGGCGGCGGCGCGGGCACGCGCGCTACGGTCGGCTGGTGACGCGCACCGCGACGACGCCGACGATCGGGATCCAGCTGCCGGAGGTCGAGCGCGAGGTCCGCTGGCCGGAGTACGCGGCGATGGCGCGCGCGGCCGAGGAGGTCGGCTTCGACTCGATCTGGGTCGGCGACCACCTCCTCTATCGCCCGGGGCAGGAGCACTACGGCGCCGGCCAGGACCATCCCGGCGAGCAGGGGCCCTGGGAGGCGTGGACGCTGCTCAGCGCGCTGGCGGCGGTGACCGAGCGCGTCCGCCTCGGCCCGCTCGTCGCCTGCGCGGGCTTCCACAACGCGGGGATGCTCGCCAAGAAGGCCGCGACGCTGGCGGAGGTCAGCGGCGGGCGCTTCGTCCTGGGGCTCGGGTCGGGGTGGAACGCGACCGAGTTCCGCGCCTTCGGCTTCCCCTACGACCACCGGGTGTCGCGCTTCGAGGAGGGCTTCGAGATCGTGCGGCGGCTGCTGGCCGGCGAGCACGTCACCGTCGACGGCACCTACCACCGGGCCGACGAGCTCGTCCTCCTGCCGCCGGCGCAGCATCCGTGCGAGCTGATGGTGGGGTCGAACGGGCCGCGCATGCTCTCGATCACGCTGCCGTGGGTGCAGGCGTGGAACACGTGGTACGACGACTTCGGCAACACCGCCGACGGCTTCGCGGCGCTGAACGCGACGATCACCGCGGCCTGCCGCGACGTCGGGCGCGACCCGGCCACGCTGCGCCGCAGCGCCTGCGCCTACGTCGTCCTGGACCGTGACGCCGGGGAGCGGCCGATCACCGACGCCGCGCCGCCGATCGAGGGGCCGCCGGCGGCGATCGCCGCCCGGCTGCGCGAGCTCGGCGAGGCCGGCGCGGACGAGGTCATCCTCGTCGTCAACCCGATCACCGAGCGCTCGATCCGCGTGCTCGGCGAGGTGCTCGCGGCGGTCTGAGGCAGCCGGCGCCGTCGCGGCTCAGGACTTGGGCTCGACGAGGACGACCTGGGCGGTGATCCACGCCGGCGGCCCGTCGGACCCCGGACCGCGCGTGATCGAGCCGTGCCCCTCGAAGCTCTGGCAGCAGCTCAGCGGCGCCGCGTGCCCGAGCGTCAGCTTCACGCTGCAGCCGGTCTTGCCGGCGCTCGAGGTCTGGCAGCGGGTCCGGTAGTCGCTCGCGCTCGTCTCGGGGTGCCAGATGCTCTCGGTGACGTTGACGCTCGACCCGGCAGCGAGCGGGACGTCGTAGGCGGCGCTGATCGTGATCGTCGACCCACCGGCCAGGCGCACCTGGTTGGGGGCGTCGCCGTCCTCGCCTGCGCCGGTGAAGACCGTCTTGTAGGTCGCGAGGGTCTGCACGGCCTTGAAGGCGGTGCGCCCGCCGGCGTCCTTGATCGTCAGCGTGAACGTCTTGGGCTTCGCGCCGGTGCCGGAGGACGGCGCCGACCACCGGACGGCGACCGGCGGGGAGGAGACCGTCCGGCCGCCGTCGGTCGCCTTGGCGGTGAAGCGCACGAGCGCCGCCCGGGACGAGCTGACGACGACCGTGCAGGTGGACCCGCCGCGGCACGGATGGCGCGTCGTCCCGGCGACCGGCTTGTCGGAGACGATCTCGTTCAGCCGGTCGCAACCGACCGCCCGCGCCGTGAGGGTCACGCGGGCCCCCGGGGAGACCCGGGCGGGCTTGACGGCGAGGGAGACGCGGCACGTGCTCGCGGCCGGTGCGGCGGCGGGCCCGGCGGCGAGGGCCGGCACGGCCAGGGGGACGGCGCCCAGCGCAAGCGCCGGGCCGAGCGGGGCCAGGCGGCGTGATCCTGACGCCGGGGTCATCGCCTCAGCACCCGAAGCCCAGGTCGCGCAGGACGCGCCGCGGGACGCCGGCGGAGCAGAAGCCGTCCGTCCCGAGGAAGACCGACCGCCAGCGGCCGCCGGCGCCCCGCAGGATCATCTCGCCGCCGACGCCGGTGCCCGTGTTGTCGACGGACGCCTTGGCGTACCGGTAGCGCCCCGACACCGTGGAGATGCGGATGTGGCTCACGACCCACCCTGTGCCGTGGAGCGCCCGCAGCGCCCCGGCGCGGATCGCGCGGGCCTCGCTGCGCGAGGGCGCGCGCGAGGCCGGCGACGCGGCCGGCCCGGCCAGCGACGCGGCGCAGAGGACGAGCGCGAGCACGCAGGCTCGGCGGAGGGTCGGCCGCGTGGGAGGGTCGCCGTGGCGGGACGAGCGCATGGCCCGGAGGGTGCCCCAGGCCCGCGGCGTCGACATCGGCAGTCCGGCGCCGAGATCGTGCGGGGTTTCTACGCGGGACGGGGCGCGGGCCTGACCGACCCGCCCCGGTCGACCCCCGGCATCCCGTGTGCGCTGAGCGCACACGCGATGCCCGAGGTGCTCCGGCGCTCAGCGGAGCAGGCCGCCGAGGCCGCCTGCGCCACCCAGGCCGGGCAGCAGCCCGGTCAGGCCGCCGAGGAGCTGGCCGAGCAGCCCGCCGCCGAGCGTCGTCGCGGCGGGGCCGGTGCCGGTGCCGCTGCCGCTGCCCGGCGTCGTCGCGGCCGGCGTCCCCGGGATCAGGCCGCCGACGAGCCCGAGCACCTGCTGCAGCGTCGAGGACACGAGCGCCGTCGTCTGCTGGAGGATCGGGGTGATCGAGGCGAGGCTGCTCTGCACGAGCGAGAGGGCCTGGGTGATCTGCGACTGGGCGTCGGCGGGCAGGCCCGGCAGCAGCGCGGTGACCTGGGCGATCCCGGTGTCGACGGCGCCGAGCGCGGCGGCGAGCGCCTGGTCGACGAGCGACTGCACGAGCGTCGGCAGGTCCCCGGGCGCGGCGACCTGCGCGAGCTGGCCGACCTGCGCCGGGGCGAGGGACTGCAGCGCCGTCAGGCCCTGGACGCCGAGCAGCTGCGTCGCGGCGTCCAGCTGCGGCAGCAGGCCCGTCAGCGTCGACAGCAGCGAGTCGCGGCACGCGGCCACGCCGGGCAGGACGCCGGCGATCGTCGCCTGCAGGTCCGCCGGGGCGGCGGGCACGAGCTTGGACAGGTCGCTGAGCGAGGCGCCGCAGGCGCCGGCGACCGCGGTGAGCGCCGCGACGGCCTGCTCGCCGGCCGCCGCGGAGGACGGGGCCGACAGCGCGAGCGTCCGCGCCTGGCGCGACGCGGTGACGGTCTCCTTGCGCGCCGTGCGCAGGTAGCGCTTGGCGGCGCGGGCGTTGCCGCGGTGCACCTGCTTGGCGACGCGGCGCGTCGCCTTGTCGGCGGCGGCCAGGTGCGTGGCGACGGAGGCGGCGCTCGGGGCGCTGTTCGGCGTGGCGGCCACCGCCGGGGCGGGGGCGCCGAGCGCGGCGGGCAGCGCGGCGGCGGCGGTCGCGAGCGCGACGGTGGTGAAGCGGCGGAACGTCATTGGGGTCTCCTTCGGGCGACTGGGCGGCCTGCCGGCGGCAGGTCCCTGGCTTTGCGCGCCCGCCTCGCGACGGGGTTGCCTTGTTCCGAGGCCGTTGCCCCGATGGACGAAAGAGCGTCTGGCGCCCCGAACGTCAGGAACGACTTGCCGATCTGGCGCGTTACCACTACTTCTTCGGCTTGAGCAGTTGCGTAAGCAGGGCGGTCACCTGCGCGTTCGCGGCCGAGATCGTCCGCTGCGAGCCGGCCAGCGCCGTGGTGACCACGGCCTGCGCCGTGGTGACCTGGGCCGTGGCCTGCGCCTGGGCGGCGGCCACCTGCCGGCGGGCGGTCTCCAGCGCCGCGGTGACGAGCGGGGCGGTCGTCGAGGTGCGGTTGGCGGGGGCCGTCGTGGCGGGGGTGGACGCCGGGGTCGTCGTCGTGACCGGCACCGCGGTGGGCGTCGTGGTCGGAGCCGGCGACGATGTCGTGGTCGGCGGCGTCGTGGTCGTCGGGCGCGACGGCGCGGGGCCGTGCGGGTCCGGCGCGGTGACGGGCGAGGCGGCGCCCGCGGGCGCGGCAGCGTGGTGGGAGAACGGCCGGGCGTGCGTCGCGGGGCGGCGCGTCGCGCGAGGCGCGGTGGCCCGTCCGGCGACGCGGGTGCGGGTGCCGGCTGCGGA
>CAZRLR010000057.1:0-15900 GCA_964600395.1 uncultured Conexibacter sp. | reverse complement strand
GTCTTCTCGATGCCGGTGTGGACGTAGCCGATGACCGGCTTGATGTCGCGGACGACTTCGCCGTCGAGCGTCACGAGCAGGCGCAGCACGCCGTGCGTCGCGGGGTGGTGCGGCCCCATGTTGAGCGTGAGCAGCTCCTGCGAGGAGCCGTCGGGGTGCAGCGCCTGCTCCATGGCGGTGAGGTCGATGCTCTCCTCCATCTGCCGGTAGGCGCTCTTCGTCGGCGCGCCGGCGGAGGTCTTGTCGACGGTGCTCATGGCTCAGGCCTGCTCGGTGTAGTCGCGGTCGCCGGTGTCCTTCGTGAAGAGGATCGGCTCGCCGCCGATCGGGAAGTCCCGCCGCTGCGGGAAGCCCTGGTAGTCCTCGGGCATGAGGATGCGCCGGGGGTCCGGGTGGCCCTCGAAGTCCACGCCGAACATGTCGTAGACCTCGCGCTCGTGGAAGTTGGCGGTCGGCCAGTCCGGGGTGACGGACGGGACGACGGCGTCCCCCACCGGCACGCGGACCTTGACGCGCACGCGGTCCAGGGCGTTGCGGTCCAGCAGCTCGTAGATGACCCCGAGGCGCGGCTCCTCCGGGTAGTAGTCCACGCCGTGCACCGACATGAGGTGCTCGTACCCGGCGCCGCGCAGGGCCTGCAGGACCTCGCGGATCGCGCCGGGGGTCGACAGGATCGTCGCCTGACCGCGGAAGTGGACCGTCCCCAGGACGCTGTCGGGGGCCTCGTCGCCGACGCGCTGGGCCAGCAGCTCCAGGCCGGTCTGGTCAGGCACCGGCGGTCTCCGGGCTCGGCGCCACGGGCGGCTGGATGACCGTCGCGGGGTCCTCCTTGGCGGCGGCGGCCATGAGCTCCTCGCCCTCGCCGGGCAGCAGCTCGATCGTCCGGTCCGCGCCGTAGCGCTCGCGCCAGCCCATCGCCGGGTCCAGCTGGATCTCCTGGCGCAGCTTGAGGATGCCGTGCATCAGGGCCTCCGGGCGCGGGGGGCAGCCGGGGACGTGGATGTCGACCGGCATGAACTTGTCGGCCGGGACGATCGCGTAGTTGTTGAAGACGCCCATCGAGGACGAGCAGGCGCCCATCGCGATGGCCCACTTGGGCTCGAGCATCTGGTCGTAGATGCGGCGGACGACCGGCGCCATCTTGATCGAGATGCGGCCCGAGAGGATGAGCAGGTCGGCCTGGCGCGGGGAGGCGCGGAAGGCCTCGAAGCCGAAGCGCGCGACGTCGACGCGCGCGGCGACGATCGACATCATCTCGATGGCGCAGCAGGCCAGGCCGAAGGTCGCGGGGAACATCGCGTTGCCGCGGGCCCAGGCGACGGCCTTGTCGAGCGTCGTCGTGATGATGCGCGACTTGACGTACTCCTCGAGCTCGTCGTCGTCCAGGTTGCCGCGCAGCAGGTCCTGCGACCGGCGCTGCTGGATGCGGAACTTCTCGGCGTCGCCGGCCGGGCCGAGTGTGTGACGGACTACCTCCATTCGAGGGCCCCCCTTCGCCAGACGTAGATGAAGGCCACGAAGAGGAGCACGACGAAGACGACGATCTCGATCAGGGCGAAGGAGCCGAAGGCGCGCAGGTTCATCGCGACCGGGTAGAGGAACAGCACCTCGATGTCGAACAGGATGAACAGCATCGCGATGAGGTAGAAGCTGATGCCGAAGCGGAAGCGCGACTGGATCTCGGACGGGATCCCGCACTCGTACGGGTCGTTCTTGCTCTGGATCCGCTTGCTCTTGACCCCGACGAGGGTGTTGAGGACGGAGAAGAGGCCGCCGATCGCCCCGCCGAGGACGAGGAAGACGATCGCTGGGAAGTAGCCGCGCAACATGCTCATCCGTTCTATCACCTTCTTGTGACGCGCTGCTACTAAGTGGCACCCGGTGCTTGACACCTGACGCGCCGGGCGCAGAACGGGCCCGATCGGGCGTCTTCGGTGTCGCCGCGCTGACCCGCGGTCCGGGGTCCGCGGGGCCGCGGGCGGCTCAGCCGGTGACGGTCGCGTCGGGCGACCAGCCCGTGGCGCGCGTGGCGTCGTCGGCGCGACGCAGCCGCGCGCGCAGCGTCGTGACCGTGCCCCTGGGCCCGGCCTTGACGACGGTGCTCGTCCGCGTCGTACCGCCGAGGACGGGCGTCCACGGGCCGCTGCCCTGGCGCCGCTCGACGTCGAAGACCTGACCCTCGGCGGGGGTCTGGGTCGCCCAGGTGACCGTCACCGAGCGCCGGAACGCGCGGCGGCGCGCGGCCTGCCGGCGGCGGCCCGCGGCGGTCTTGGCGCGCCGGACGGGCTTGGGGCCGGGCCCGGCCACGAGCGTCACCGGCACCGAGAGCACCCCCCTCATGTCGTCCGGGTGGACCCGGCAGAAGTAGGCGATGCGGCCCGCGACCAGCGTGAGGTCGACGAACGACTTGGGGCCGAAGCCCGACGGGGTGACCGGCGTCCCGTTCACGTCGTTGCCGACGAGGTCGAAGAGGCCGTGGTCCTCGGTGATCGTGTGCGGTGCGATGACGTCGGTGTTCGTCCAGCGCACGGTCTGGCCGACCTTCGCCGTGATCTGCGCGGGCGCGAAGGAGAGCCCGCCCGTGAACGCGTTGCCGTTCGCGGTCGCCGCGACCGGGGCGTCCTCCGCGGCCACGCCGTCGGCCGCGAACGCCACCGTGGCCCCCACGATCGCCGCCACGGCGACGCCCGCCCGTCCCCTGCCAAGTCCGGTCATGGCGCGACCCTACCCCCGTCCGGCGAGCCTCCGGGCGCCATCAACGGCGGACGACGAGGGGGACCCGGCGCGGGGTGGCGGCGTTGCCCGCGGCGTCCTGCGCCTGGACCGTCACGGCGTAGCGTCCGCGGGCCAGGCCGCGCGGCAGCAGGACGCGCGACGGGCCGGCGGGGAGGGCGCGCACGAGGCGCAGCCGGGTGGCCCCGCGGCGCAGCGTGACGACGGTCCGGGCGGCCTCCGACAGCACGACCCGCAGGCGCGTGCGCCGGCCGGACCGCTCGACGCGGACGGGCCCGAGGACGGGCGCCGTCGTGTCCGCGGGCGTGTCGTCCTGCCCCTGCACGACGACCGTGCCGCGCATGTCCGGGTGCACCTTGCAGACGTAGCGGATCGTCCCGGCCACGGCGAAGGTCCGCGCGTAGGTCGTGCCCGCGAGGTGGTCGAGCGCCGTCGGCGTCCGCCCCGGGTCCGAGTCGAACGCCTCCGGCTGACCGTCCTGCGTCGTGACGCTGTGGTTCGTGTCGGGGCCGGCGAACGTCCAGGTGACCTGCTCGCCCTGGCGGACGGTGACCGTGGCGGGGGCGAACGCGTAGCGCGCGATCGAGACGTCGGCGGCGCGGGCGTCGGCGGCCCCCGCGAGCACCGGCGTCACGAGCAGCGGCAGCAGCAGGCGGCGGGACACCGGCCGATCCTACGGCGGCCGCTCGCCGCCCACGGACCCCGCACGCGTACCCTGGCGCGGTGCCCCTCGCCCTCTCCGTCGTCGGCCTGCGCAAGTCCTTCGGGGCCGTCCTCGCGGTCGACGGCCTGGACCTCGACGTCCCCGAGGGCACGTGCGTCGGGCTGCTCGGCCCCAACGGCGCGGGCAAGTCCACGACGATGCGGATGCTCACGGGGCAGACGATCCCCGACGGCGGGACGATCGAGGCGCTCGGCTTCCGCCTGCCCGACGAGTCCAAGCAGGCCCGGGCGCAGATGGGCGTCGTCCCGCAGCTGGACAACCTCGACGTCACGCTCAGCGCCCGCGACAACCTGCGGATCTTCGCGCAGCTCTACCGCGTCCCGAAGGCCGACCGCGCCGCCGCGGTCGACCGGGGCCTGGCGATCGCGCGCCTGTCGGACCGGGGGGACGCGCGGGCCGACGCGCTGTCGGGCGGCATGCGCCGGCGGCTGCTCATCGCGCGCGCCCTGCTGCACCGGCCGCGGCTGCTGCTGCTCGACGAGCCGACCGTCGGCCTGGACCCGCAGGTGCGCCAGGAGCTGTGGGCGATGATCGACGCCCTGCGCGCGGAGGGCACCTCCATCCTCATGACGACGCACTACATCGAGGAGGCCGAGCGCCTGGCCGACACCGTGACGATCGTCGCCGAGGGCAAGGCCGTCGACAGCGGCCCGCCGGCCGAGCTCGTCACCCGCCACGCCGGCCGCGAGGTCCGCGAGGTCTACGGCCCGCCGGACCGCCTGAACGCCGTGGAGGCCGACGCGCGCGCCGCGGGCTTCGGCACGCGTCGGACCGGGACGAGCGTCGCGATCCTCAACGCCGAGGACGCGGGGGACCGCCTGCCCGACGGCGAGATCCGGGCCGCGCGCCTGGAGGACGTCTTCGTGAAGCTCACCGGGGAGGAGGTGGCATGACCGACGTGATGACCGAGGCGCCTGCCCCCGCGGCGGCGCCGACCCGTCGCCTGCGCCGCCTGGAGTGGGACGCGATCACCGCTGTCATGGCGCGCGAGATCATCAACTTCCTCGCCGCGTGGAAGCAGGCGGCGTTCGCCTCGACGGTGCAGCCGGTCGTCTACCTGCTGGCCTTCGGGTTCGGCTTCGGCCAGCTCGTCGACGAGGTCGACGGCCACGACTACATCGACTACGTCTCCACCGGCACCGTCGCGACGGCCGTCCTCTTCTCCACCGCGTTCAACGCGATGTTCGGCTCGTTCGTCAAGCGCGAGTTCCAGCGGACCTACGACGCGATCCTCTCCACGCCCGTCGACGTGGAGGAGCTCGTCACCGCCGAGGTCCTCTGGCTCGCCGTCCGTGGCGGCCTCTTCGGCTGCGTCCCGATCCTCGTCGGCATCGCCTTCGGCCTGGACCCGGCGTGGACGACGCTCCTCGTCCCGCTCGTCGCGATGCTCACGGGCTTCGGCTTCGCCGCCATCGGGACGCTCATCAGCGCGATCGTCCGCTCCATCGACGACTTCTCCTACGTCACCGCCGCGCTCTTCACGCCGCTCTTCCTCGTCGCGGGGACGTTCTTCCCGCTGACGGACCTGCCGCTGGGCTTCCGCATCCTCGCCGAGCTCAACCCGCTGCACCACTGCGTCGAGCTCGTGCGCGACTGCACCTTCGGCGGCCTGGACCCGACCGACCTCCTGCGCGCGGGCGCGCTCGTCCTGTTCGCCGCGGTCTCGTGGTGGGGCGCGGTGAACCGCACGCGCGCCCGGCTCGTCAAGTAGTCGATGACCCAGACCGCCCAGCTCGCCGCGCTCGCCGTCGCCGCCGTCTCCGCCCTCGTGGCGGCGTGGGGCGGCTGGCTGTGGTGGCGCGTGGAGGTGCACGAGGCCACGCGCGCGGTCTGGCGCGCCATCCGCGGCGTGCAGGCGCTCTACGTCGCCTACGCGGTGCTCGCCGGCGTCCTGTACCTCGCGGGGCTGCGCCCGGACGACGGCCTCTACAGCCTCTACGTCGGGCTGCCGATCGCCGTCTCCGTCGTCGCCGAGCAGCTGCGGGTGCTCTCGGCGCAGACCGTCCTGGACGCCCGCGGCCTCGAGAACGCCGCGGCGGTCGGGGAGCTCGACCCCGCCGGCCAGCGCTCGGTCGTCACCGCGATCCTCCGGCGCGAGCTCGGCGTGATGGCCGCGGCCTGCGGCGTGGGCGCCTTCCTGCTGCTGCGCGCCTACGGCACCGTCTAGCCGTCGTCTCTAGGACGCCAGCGCGACGACGTCCGGGTCGTCCGGGTCGACCTTCACCTCGATCCGCCGGCCGGGCTTGTAGCGCTTGGCGTGCCGAGGCCCCCAGACGTGCTCGTACACGACACGCCGCACCGAGCCGCCGTCGTCCACGTCCAGGACGAGCTCGACGACCGGGACGTTCGCGAGCGTCCGGTCGGTCTCGGTCCGTGCGACGACGGTGGCCTGCGCCGGGCGGCCGCGACGGCCGAGCTCCGCCTCCCGCGCCGTGCGCGCGTCCGACCGCGCGCGCTCCTGCGGCGACACCGGTCCGAACCCCATCGCGGCCTGCTGCTGCTCCGCGGCCGCCGCCAAGCGCGCCTCCTGCTCGGCGATCCGCGCGCGCTCGGCCTCGACGGCCGCGTCGGCGAGCGCCACCTCGTCCGGGCGGATCCGCCCGGACAGCGGCGAGCCGATCCGGTCCAGCACCTCGTCGACCTTCCCCGCTCGTCGGTGGACCTCGCGCCGGACCCGGGCGTCCTGCGCCCAGCGCGGCTCGTGCAGCGCGTAGGCGCCGTCCCAGTCGACCCACAGGTCCTCGGGGTCCTTCGGGTTCACCCGCGCGGGGACCCCGACGTCCGCCAGCAGCCCGCCGGCCGGGCGCACGCGCACCTTGTACCAGCGGCTGCCCGCGCCGAAGCCCGCCCCGGGCTCCACCCAGGTCGGCATCCGCCGGCGTTCGTGCAGCTCGTACGGGGTGCCCCCGTCGGGCTCGACCCGCCAGCGGACCTCGACGGTGAGCGACGTGTCCACCTCGCCCTCCTCGTCCCCGCGCTGCGTGCGCCGCTCGAGCGCGAAGGCACGGGCCGGGATCCAGCCGCCCGGGGCGCGGCGCAGGAAGCCGGGCCCGAGCTGGAAGCCCACCTAGGGCACCGTCCGGCGCAGGGCGCCCGCGTAGAAGAGCAGTGGGGCGGCGCCGGCGTCCTCGGTGGTCCACGTCTGGGTGACGGCGCCCACGCCGATCGTGTGGTCGCCGCCGGGCAGCAGCTCCTGCAGGTCGCACGCCAGCCACGCCAGGGCACCGTCGAGGACGGGGACGCCGTGCGCGATGCGGTGCGTCGCCGCCTGGAACTTCTCGTGCTGCTCGCGCTTGGACGCGAAGGCGGAGGCGAGCTCCTGCTGGTCGGCGCTCAGGAGGTTGACGGCGAAGCGGCCGGCCGCCCGGACCGCCGGCAGCGTCCGCGAGCGGTTGTCGAAGCAGACGAGCAGGAGGAGCGGGTCGAGGCTGAGCGAGCTGACGGCGTTCGTCGTCAGGCCCGACGGCCCCTCGGGCCCGTCGCAGGTGACGACCGCGACCCCGGTGGCGAAGCGGCCGATGGCGTCGCGGAAGGCGCTGGCGTCGACGGGGGCGGGCATCCGCGGCGCAGTCTATGAAGAAAGAAGCCCGGCGCCGACCTGGTTGCCGCCGTGTCGAGAAGGGTCGCGCGGAACTGCTGGGCGAGACCGGTTCTAGGGCCGGCGCCGGGATGCTGCTCAGTTCGACGTCGCGCGCCGCGGTCCTTCCGACGTCAGCCGCCGCCGGCGCCGGGCCCGGCCTCGACGATGAGCGTGCCGTACTGGCCAAGGTTGTCGTGGTTGCCGATCGAGTCCGTCAGGCGGTAACGGCCGGGCGCCAGCGGGATCGGCTCCTCCGTGCGGACGACCTGGCCCGGCTGCGCGGTCGGCGTGCCGCCGAGCGGCTTGCTCTCGTCCACGACGACGGCGGTGTCGTCGGGCTCCTCCGCGTCGTCCTCCTCGCGCTCGACCTTGACGTTGTGCGTCAGGCGGCCGACGTTCGTGGCGACGATCTTGATCGGCATGGGGTCGGCGGTCGCGACGACCCGGACGACCTGCGGGTCGATCGTGTACTCGTCGAGCTTCAGGCGCAGCACGGCGTCCTTGTCGGTGACGGCCGACGGCTCGCCGCCGCAGCCCGCCGCGAGCACCGCGGTTGCGCCCAGCAGGGCCATCGTGACGCGCGCAGACCGGGTCATCCCCCTCGCATGATGCCGGTTCCGTATCATCCCCGCGGTCATGCGCCGTGGAGCCCTTTCCGTCCTGACCACCCTTGCGATCGCCAGCGCCCTGGGCGCCTGCGGCACCCAGGACAACCAGGTCGTCGACTCGAACGCGTCCGCCGACGTGAAGTCCGGCTCGCAGCTGTTCGTCGCCAAGTGCTCGGGCTGCCACACCCTGTCGAAGGTCGGCGCGGAGGGCTCGGCGTCGAAGGTCCGCGACCGCGAGCGCGTCGACGGCCCGAACTTCGACGTGCGCAAGGAGTGCGTCGACAACGTGCTCTACGCGATCCGCAACGGCGGCTACTCCGGCGCGATCATGCCCGAGAACCTCGTGACGGGCAAGGACGCCGACGACATCGCCAAGTTCCTGCAGGAGTACTCCGGCCTGAAGCGCAAGACGACCGCCGGCGCCAAGCCGCTCGTCTGCCCCGGCGAGTAGGCGACCCGACGGGCCGGCGCCTCAGCGCCGCCGCCCGCAACGCTGCCCGCGGCCGCGGGCCAGCGTGCGCTGCGCCCCCAGGTCCCGCGAGGACGTCCCGATCGCGAACCGGTAGCACCCCGGCGCGACGGTCCACGCCTTGCGTGTGACGCTCCAGTAGGAGACCGCCCGGCGGTCCAGCGTGAAGCGCACGCGGCGCGCGGCACCCGGCCTGAGCAGGAGCTTGCGGAAGCCCTTGAGCTGGACGGGGGGCTGGGTCACGCCGCCCGCGGCGTCCGGGTCCGGCAGCCCGACGTAGAGCTGCGGGACGGCGTAGCCCGGGCGCCTGCCGGTGTTGCGGACCGTCGTGCTCACCGTCACCGTGCCGCGCCTGGACGTCGCCTTCAGGCCGCGGAGCGAGAACGTCGTGTACGACAGGCCGTGGCCGAACGGGAAGGCCGTGCCGAGCCCGCGCTCGTCGTACCAGCGGTAGCCGACGAAGACGCCCTCCTTGTAGCGCACCGTCCCGTTCACGCCGGGGAACTTCTCCGGGTCGCCGGCGGTCGGCAGGTCCTCCTCGCGCAGCGGGAAGGTCGCGGGCAGGCGGCCGCCGGGGTCCACGTCCCCGAAGAGGACGCGCGCGATCGCCGCGCCGCCGGACTCGCCGGGGTACCAGGCCTCGACGATGCCCGCGGCGGCATCGCGCCACGGGGTCAGGACCGGGCCGCTCGTCTCCAGCACGACGACGGTGCGCGGGTTGGCCGCGGCGACGGCGGCGACGAGCGCGTCCGAGTTGCGGGTCGTCGTCCTGGAGGTGCCGAAGCCGTTGACCGTCGTGTCGTCGGTGCAGTCGATCGCGAGGCACGGCTGGTCGGCGCCCTCGGAGGCCGTGTCGGCGACGACGACGACGGCGACGTCGGCGCCCTTGGCCGCGGCGGCCGCCGTCGCGGGGTCGTCGCTGGGCTCGTAGGTCACCTTGACGCCGGCCGCGGCCGCCCGGGCCTCGATGCCCTGACGCGGCGTGACGGTCGCCAGCGGCGTGACGTTCGAGGAGCCGCCGCCGTTCTTGAAACGGTCGGCGTCCGCGCCGAGCAGCGCGAGCGTCCTGACCTTCGCCGGGGCCAGCGGCAGCACCCGGTCGCGGTTCTTCAGCAGGGTGATGCCGCCCTCCTCGATCTCCTGGGCGGCCTTGGCGTGCGCGGCGACCGGGATCTGGCTGTCGTCGTTGGCGTAGGCCGGGCGGTCGAAGACGCCGAAGGCGAACATCGTCCGCAGGATCCGGCCGACGTGCTCGTCGACCTGCGCCTGCGTCGCGCGGCCGCCGCCGAGGGCCAGCAGCGTCGCGGCCGGGTTGTAGGCGGTGCCGAACGGCTCGAAGTCCAGCCCGTTGGCGAGCGAGGCGACCGTGTCGTGCGCTGCCGGGTAGTCGGCGAGCACGAAGCCCTTGTACCCCCATTCGCCCTTGAGGATGTCCGTCAGCAGGTGGCGGTTCTCGCACGCGTACTGCCCGTTGAGCTTGTTGTAGGAGCACATGACCGAGCCGCTGTCGGCCTCCTTCACGGCGGCCTCGAACTGCGGGAGGTAGATCTCGCGCAGCGTCCGCTCGTCGACGACCGAGTTGCCGGTCATCCGCTCGGTCTCCTGGTTGTTGGCGGCGAAGTGCTTGACGTTGGCGATGACGCCCTGAGCCTGGGCGCCCTTGATCCAGCCGACGGCCTGGCGACCGCTGAGGAACGGGTCCTCGCCGTAGCCCTCGAAGGTGCGTCCGCCCCGCGGCGTGCGCATGATGTTGACCGTCGGCGCGAACACGAGGTCGTTGCCCTTGGCCTTGACCTCGTCGGCGACGAGCGCGCCGGCCCGCGCCGCCAGGGCGGGGTCGAACGACGCCGCCAGCCCCAGGGGTGCGGGCATCGACGTCGCGCCGGCGCCCTGGCGCGGCCCGACCGGCCCGTCGGACATGTACAGCGGCGGGATGTCCAGCCGCGCGACGGCGTAGTTCGTCCCGGTGTGCAGCTTGCCGCCGGGCGGGTTGAGCACGCCGATCTGGTCGTCGCCCCACAGCAGGTCGAGCTTCTCGGTCGGCGTCAGGGCGGCGAGGACGAGCGCGGCTCGCGCGTCCGGCGTGAGCGTCGTGTCGCACCACGGGTGCGCACCGCAGCGGCCGGCGGCGCCGGCGGGGCTCGCCGTCAGGGACGACAGGGACGCGACGGCGAGGAGGACGACCCCCGCGGCGCGGACGGACAGATGCATGTGGTGACCCTCGGACGTGGCGGACCCGGAAACCGGAGCGTCGGAGCATAGGCCGAGTTGGCGGGGCGCGCGCTAGGGTCCGCCGGATGCTCGACCTGAAGGTGCTGCGGACCGAGACCGACGCCGTGCGTGAAGCGCTCGCCCGCCGGGGCGAGGGGGTCGCGGACGGGGTCGACGCCGTCCTGGCGCTCGACGCGCGCCGGCGCGAGCTCATCCCGCAGACCGAGGCGCTGAAGGCCGAGCAGAACGTCGCGGGCGCGGCGATCGCCAAGGCCAAGCAGACCGGGGAGGACGCGAGCGCCGCCCTCGCGGCGATGTCCGAGGTCAAGGCCCGCGGCAAGGCGCTGGGCGAGGAGCTCGCGACGGTCGAGGCGCAGCTGCAGGCCGCCCTGGCGGCGCTGCCGAACGTCCCGGACCCGACGGCGGCCGACGCGGACACCGTCCTGCGCGAGGTCGGCACCGTCCCGTCGTTCGCGTTCGCGCCACGCGACCACCAGGACCTCGCGGGCGACCGCATCGACCTCGAGCGTGGCGCCCGCCTGGCGGGCTCGCGCTTCGCCTACCTCAAGGGGGACCTCGTCTTCCTCGAGCTCGGCCTCGTGCGGTGGTGCCTGGACAAGCTGCACGGCCACGGCTTCCAGCCCGTCATCCCGCCCGTCCTCGCGCGCGAGGAGGCGTTGTTCGGCACGGGCTTCCTGCCCGACACCGAGCAGCAGATCTACCATCTGCCCGCCGACGACCTGTACCTGCTGGGGACGAGCGAGGTCGCCCTCGCCTCCCTGCACGCCGGTGAGATCCTCGACGAGGCGCAGCTGCCGCTGCAGTACGCAGGGCTCTCGCCCTGCTTCCGCCGCGAGGCGGGGACGGCGGGCCGCGACACGCGCGGCATCTTCCGCGTGCACCAGTTCGACAAGGTCGAGATGTTCGCGTTCGTGCCGCCCGCCGACTCGCCGGCGTGGCACGAGCGGCTGCTGGCCATCGAGGAGGAGATCCTCACCGAGCTGGAGCTGCCGTATCGCGTCGTGAACATCGCGGTGGACGACCTCGGCGCGAGCGCGGCGAAGAAGTACGACTGCGAGGCGTGGCTGCCCGAGCAGGGCAAGTACCGCGAGCTGACCTCGACGTCGAACACGACCGACTTCCAGGCGCGGCGGCTGGACATCCGCTTCCGGCCCGCCGGGGGCGGCAAGCCGGTGACGCTGCACACGCTCAACGGCACGGCCGTCGCGGTCGGGCGGACGATCGTCGCGCTGCTGGAGAACGGCCAGCAGGAGGACGGATCGATCGCCCTGCCGGCCGTGCTGCAGGCCTACGGGCTGCCGGCGGTGCTGCCGGCAGCCTGACCGCGGGGCGGTCCTACGCCTTGCGCGCGGCCTTCGCGTTGCCGGCGGCCGTCTTGAGGCGCTCGGCCTCGTCCTCGGCGGTCAGCGCCTGCTCGCGCTCGGCGAGCGCGGCGTCGGCCTCGTCCAGCGCCTTGAGGCGCTCGCGCTTGGCCTGCGTCTCGTCGGCCTCGCGGCGCTCCTGCGCGGCCTCCTCGGCCGCGGCCTTGCGCTTGCGCTCGCGCTCGGCGGCCTGACGCTTGCGCGCCTCGGCCTGCTTGGCGGCGGTCTGCTTGCGCTGCTGGGCGGTCTCGTCGGCCTGCTTGCGCTTGGCCTCGGCCTGCGCCTTGCGCTCCTGCGCCTCGCGGTCGGCCTGGTCGACGACGGTGTCGGCGGCGGCGCGCAGGCGCTCGGCCTCGGCGCGCTTCTGGACGGCGGCGCGGCGGCGCACGCCGTCCGCGCGCAGCTCGTCGTCGCGCAGGACCTTGCCGGCGGTCTCGCGGACGGTGGCCTCGACGGCGTCGAGCTTCAGGCCGCGGCGCCCGAGGGCGCGGTTGGCGGTGTCGGCGGGGACCCGCAGCGCCTTGATGGACGTGTCGACGGCGGTGCGGATGAGGGACTGGGGGCTCATGGTCTAGGCCTCCGTGGGATCGAGGGTGTCGGCGACGCGCTCGGCGCGCTCGGCGTCGCGCTCGAGCTTTGCGGCGTCCTGGGCGTCGGCGGCGCGTTCGGCGTCGGCACGGGCCTCCTGTTGGGCGGCGGCCCCGGCGGCCTGGGCGCGCTCGGCCTCGGCGGCCTGCTGGCGGCGCTGGGCCTCCTGCTGAGCCGCCTCGTCGGCGGCCTCGCGCTCGCGCTCGATCTGCGCCTCACGCTCCTGCTCGGTGAGCTCCTCGCGCAGCTGCGCGCGCTCGCGCTCGGTCTCGGCCTTCTGCGCCTCCAGGTCGGCGGCCTCCTGGCGCTGGCGGGCCTGCGCCTCGCGTTCACGCGCTTCGAGCTCCTGGCCGGCCTGCGCCTCCTGGAGGTTGCCCTCGCGCTGCAGGTCGTCGTCCCCGAGGACGCCGCCGATCGCGGACTTCGCCTTGCCGGCGAGCTTTCCGAGCATCCCGCCCGTGGTTTCTTCCTTAGTCATAACAAGGGCCTACCCGTCCGGGGGCGCGGCGAACGCGCACCGTCAGAACAGGCGTTCCCGTGTCAAGCGTCGAACAGCGTGGGCTGGTGGTGGCGCGGTGCGCTGCCCGGGAAGACGTCGGCGGTCCGCGCGAGCATCGTCACGTGCTCGGGCCACGCGGCCCAGCCCGAGCCGCCGCGGAAGTTCACGCGCCCGCTGGCCGAGACCGAGCTGACGACGAGCGACGGCGGGTACGGGCGCGCCAGCGGCGCG
Organism: uncultured Conexibacter sp.; assembly: GCA_964600395.1. Classification (GTDB taxonomy): domain Bacteria; phylum Actinomycetota; class Thermoleophilia; order Solirubrobacterales; family Solirubrobacteraceae; genus Paraconexibacter. The sequence continues at coordinate 2,875 of CAZRLR010000057.1, read as the reverse complement.
TCGGGCGGCGCGTCCTCGTGGTGCGGGGGCCGGGTCACGCCGACGAGGTCGCCGACGACCGGCCGCAGCTCGTCCAGCGCCTGGGCGCGCCGGCGGCTGACGAGCACGACGACGAGCGCCGCGGCCACGCGCCGGGTCGCCTTCCACGGCGCGCCCCGCCAGTCGTACCCGAGCGCGCGCAGCACGCGCAGCTGCGCGCGGGTCGGCGGCGAGGGCGGCGCCTGCACGAGGGTCGGCGCCAGCGCGTCGGTGAGCAGGGCCGCCGCGATGGTGTGGGGCGTGTCGAGCGGCAGGTCGAGCCCGGCGGCCTCGGCCAGCGCGAGCTGGGCCTCGGAAGGCGGCCCGTAGGACACGGCCAGCAGCCGTGCCGGCTCACGCCAGTCGTCGTACGGCATCGCCCGGCGGATGCTGCTCCGCGCCGCGGGCGGCGTCAACCCCGTCACCGCCGTGACGGCGCGTGCGCGCACCGCATCGGCGTCTACGCTGGCGCGGATGCCGTCCCCGACCGCCCGAGCCGCCGCCGTGCGCACGTGGGACGCCAACGCGTCGCGCTACGCCCGCCAGACGCGCTGGCAGCTGCGCGCGCTCTGGGCGGCCGCCACCCTGGCCGACGCCCGCCCGGAGGACCGCACGGTCGACGTCGGGACGGGGACCGGGCTGCTGCTCGACATGCTGCGCGTGCGCCCGCAGCGCCCCGCGCAGCTCGTGGCGATCGACCGGTCGCCCGCGATGCTCGACCAGATCGGGCCGCTGCCGGAGGGGTGGACGGCGCTCCCTGGCGACGTCGCCGCCCTGCCGCTCGCCGACGGCGCCGCGGACGTGGCCTGCTGCACCTACGTCCTGCAGCTGCTCGACGCGCCGACGCGGGCGACTGCGCTGGCCGAGCTGCACCGCGTCCTCGTCCCGGGCGGGCGCCTGGTGACCGTCACGCCGTACGTGCCGGACGGCGCGGCGCCCACGGCGCTCGGGCGCGCGCTGCTGGACGGCGCCGCGACGCTGCTGCCCGCCCGGCTGGGCGGCCTGCGCACGCACGACCCGCGGGCGGACCTGGCCCGCGCCGGCTTCGCGGTGCGGCGGGCGGTGTACCGCCGTCACGGCTACCCGTCGCTCGTCGTGCTGGCCGTCCGGCGGTGACGGCGGTGCGCCCGGCGCAACCGCGCGTTCATCTGCGCGGGCTAGCGTGGCCGCGGTGATCCGGGCAGAAGGCCTCGTGAAGGTGCACGGCTCCGGCCCGGCGGCGCGCCGGGTGCTCGACGGCGCCGCGCTGCACGCCCGGGCCGGCGAGCTCGTCGCGGTCGTCGGGCCGTCGGGGACGGGCAAGTCGACGCTCCTGCACCTGCTGGGAGCCCTCGAGCGCGCCGACGCCGGCCGCATCGAGATCGCCGGCGAACGGGTGGACGGGCGCTCCGAGCGCGAGCTCACCGCGCTGCGCCGGCGCAGCATCGGCTTCGTCTTCCAGTTCTTCCACCTCATCCCCGAGCTCACCGGGGCCGAGAACGTCCTGCTGCCCACGCGGCTGCCCGGTGCCGGCCGCGGCGCGGCCGCCCGCGGCCGCGCGCTCATCGCCCGCCTCGGCCTGGAGGAGGCCGCGCGGCGGCGCCCGCACCAGCTCAGCGGCGGCGAGCAGCAACGCCTGGCCGTCGCCCGGGCGCTCGTCATGGATCCGCCGGTCCTGCTCGCCGACGAGCCGACGGGCAACCTGGACGCCGCGTCCGGCGCGCTCGTCCTGGAGCTGCTGCGGGCCGCGGCCGCCGAGGGCCGCACCGTCCTGACCGTGACCCACGAGGCGACGGTCACCGCCGCCGCCGACCGCGTGCTGACGCTCGACGACGGACGGCTGCGCGAGGGATGAGGTGACGGCGGTGCTCCGCGGGGCGCTGGCGCAGCTGCGCGCGCTGCGGGCCCGCGCCTGGCTGGCGGCGCTCGGCCTCGCCGCCGCGGGCGCGATGGCGGGCGCGGCGACGTACGTCTCCTACGCGCTGCACACGGGCTTCGACCGCTCCGCCCGCGCGGCGGACCTGCCCGACGTCATCGCCCGCTTCGGCGACGAGGACCCCGCGCGGATCCGCGCGCTGCTGGCGGCGCTGCCGAACGTCGAGGCCTTCACCCTGCGCTACGAGGTCAACCGCGTCCCCCTCCGGGCGGGCGGGCGGACCGCGCGCGAGGGCGCCGTGCAGATCGTCCCGCCGGGCCGGCGCGGGTACGCGATCGTCGCCGGGCGCGACCTGCGCGGGGCCGCGCGCGAGGTCGTCGTCGAGCGCGGCTTGGCCGACCGCTGGGACCTGCGGCCCGGGGACGCGGTGCGCATCGGCCGCCTGGGACCCGTCCGGATCGTCGGCGTCTCGGTCGCGCCCGACAACGTCGCCTTCCCCTTGGCCTCGGCGCCGCGGGTGCAGCTCTCGCAGGCGTTCGTGGAGCGCGCGCTCGGTCCGGGGCGCCCGACGACGAACCAGGCCCTCGTGTGGACCCGCGACCCGGCGCGCACCGACATCACGCTCCAGCAGGCGCGCGCGACGGCCTTCGGCATCAAGAACCTGCGCTTCGTCACCCGCGCCGGCGTCCGCGTCCTCGTCGACCAGGCCGCGGGCATCGTCATCGCGCTGCTCGTCACCTTCTCGCTCGTCGCGCTGCTGGCGGCGGCGGTGCTGCTGGCCTCCCAGGCGGCGGCGGAGGTCCAGCGCTCGCTGCCGGCGATCGGCGTGCGGCGCGCGATCGGCGTGCCCCGCCGGGTGGTGGCGGGTGAACACGCGCTCGCGGCGGCGCTCTCGGCGGCGCTCGCGGGCGGCGCCGGGGTGGCCGCCGGGGCGCTGCTCGTCGCCGGCGCGGCCGCCGGCGTGTTGCACGCGCTCAACGAGCAGGCCCCGGGCCGGGCGGC
>CAZRLR010000056.1:0-15914 GCA_964600395.1 uncultured Conexibacter sp. | reverse complement strand
GTAGTTGCGGTTGAAGAGCGGCTCGAACATGGAGTTCGCGAAGCGGAACGCCAGCATGTTCTGGACCGTCTCCTTGCCCAGGTAGTGGTCGATGCGGAAGACCTGGGACTCGTCGAGCACCGACAGCACACGCTGGTTGAGGTCCTTGGCCTCCTCGAGCGTCGTCCCGAACGGCTTCTCGATGATGACGCGGACCTCCGCGTCGCCCACGTGCTCGGTGAGCCCGGCGTTGCCGAGGGCCTCGACGATGACGGGGAAGAACTCGGGCGCCGTGGAGAGGTAGAAGGCCCGGTTCAGCGGCTGGCCGGCGGCCTCGTCGAACGCGTCGAGCTCCGTCTTGAGCGCCTCGTAGACCGTCGGGTCGTCGAACGTCCCGGGGACGTACTTCACCTCGGCCAGCAGCTCGGAGAGGACCTTCTCGTCCGGCTCGCGCCGGCTGAACGCCTTGATCGCCTCCTCGACCTCGGCCGCGAAGTCGTCGTGCCCCTTCTCGCGGCGCGAGACCCCGATGAGGTGGAAACGCTCGGGCAGCGACCCCTCGTGGGCGAGGTTGTAGAGCGCGGGCAGCAGCTTGCGCTTGGCCAGGTCGCCCGTCGCCCCGAAGATGACGAGCGTCGTGGGGTGGACGGGCAGGCGCTCCAGGCCCTTGGTCAGCGGGTTGGCGGGCTCGTCGCTCACGGCTTCTTCGCCTTGGTGATGGCGTGGCCACCGAACTGGTTGCGCAGCGCGGCGTTGACCTTCGCGGCGAAGGCGTTCTGGCCGCGGCTGGAGAAGCGCTCGAAGAGCGACGTCGTGATGACGGGCATCGGGATGCGCTTGTCGATCGCGTCCTCCACGGTCCAGCGGCCCTCGCCGGAATCCTCGACGAACGGCGCGATCTCCGCCAGGTCGTTGCCCTCCTCGTCGAAGGCCTTGGCGGCCAGCTCGCAGAGCCACGACCGGACGACCGAGCCCTGCATCCACACGTGCGCGACCTTGCTGTTGTCGATCTCGTACTCCGAGGCGTCCAGGAGGCTGAAGCCCTCGGCGTACGCCTGCATCATCCCGTACTCGATGCCGTTGTGGACCATCTTCACGTAGTGCCCGGCGCCGACGGGGCCGAAGTGGTTCCAGCCCGGGCCGTGCTCCTTCGTGGGCGGCGGGGCGAGGACGTCGAGGATCGGCGCGACGCGCTTGACCGCCGCGTTCGGGCCGCCGACCATCATGCAGTAGCCGACCTCCAGGCCCCACACGCCGCCGCTGACCCCGGCGTCCATGTAGTTGATGCCCAGCGGCTTGAGGGCGGCGGCACGGGCCTTGTCGTCCGTCCAGCGCGAGTTGCCGCCGTCGATGATCGTGTCGCCCTTCTCCAGGAGCGTGGAGAGCTTGTCGACGGCGTCCTGCGTGATCTTGCCGGCGGGGACCATGAGCCAGACCGTGCGCGGGGCGTCGAGCTTCTTCACGAGGTCCGCCAGCGACGTCGCGGGGCGGGCCCCGACGGCCTTGGCCTTCGCACGGGCCTCCTTGGAGGGGTCGAAGGCGACGACGTCGTGATCGGAGTCGCGCTTGATGCGCGCGACCATGTTCCCGCCCATCCGTCCGAGTCCGACGAAGCCGATCTGTGCCATGTGGTGGTTGCTCCTTGGTGGTGCGTGGGTGGGAAGGGCCGGGCGGACGCCGGCTAGGGGAGGATGGCCTTGAGGCGCTCGACGAGGTGACGGACGTCCGCGGCGGGGTCCGCGCCGAGGGTGAGGCGCTGCGCCGGCAGCCCGTGGGCGCGCAGGGTCTGCAGGTCGCCGATGGCCTGGGCCGCCTTCAGCGTCTCGAAGCCGTAGTCCTGCCCGGGGATGTCGGCATCCTGCGGCGCGGGATGGACCAGCTCGAGGAAGCGCCCGTGCGCCGGGCCGCCCTTGTGCAGCTGACCCGTGGAGTGCAGGTAGCGCGGCCCGTACCCGAAGGTCGTCGCGGCCTGCGTGCGGTCGCGGATGAGCGCCCGCAGCTCGGCGATCGCCGCGTCGAACGCGTCGCTCGGCGCGACGTAGCCGAGGATCGCCACGTACGAGGGCGGCCCCGCGTCGCGCAGGAGCTGCTCGAGCTCGTGGTCGTGGGCGTCCGGCTGGGCCGGCGTGCGGTCGGCCAGCGCGGCCTTCGTGTTGTCCTTGGCCTCCTGGACGTTGGGCTGGTCGAACGGGTTGATGCCGAGCGTCCAGCCGGCGACGGCGGTGGCGAACTCGGCGGTGAAGAACAGGTTGCCCAGGGCGGACGCGGCGTCGGCGCCGGAGAAGCCGGCGCTGATCGTCGGGTGCCCGGCGGCGGCGAGCTCGGCCAGGCGCGAGGTGTGCGCGTCGTGCGGGCTGTCGGTGTCGTGCAGGTGGACGAAGACGCGGTCCTCGCCGTAGGCGGCGACCTCGCCGAGCGGCTCGTCGGCGACGGGCAGGATGCCCAGCCCGCGGCCCGAGTGCTCGGGGTGGGGGTTCGTCTTGCCGGTGGACTCGGCGATGAGCTGCTCGGCCCAGAGGCCGAAGGAGTCCAGCGGCGGGTCGATGAGCAGCGTGAGCTTGTCGCGGCCGTGCATCGCCAGCTCGCCGAGCGTCACGCCGAGCCACAGCCCGGTCGTGCTCATGCGCGTGTCCAGCGGCTTGTTGCCGGCGGCGGCGATCTGCGCGCCGCGCAGCAGCGCGGCGACGTCGACGCCGATGAGCGCGGCCGGGACGAGCCCGAAGTACGACAGCGCCGAGTAGCGCCCGCCGATGTTCGGGTCGTTCTCGAAGACGCGGCGGAAGCCGTGCTCCTGCGCGAGCTCCACGAGCGAAGAGCCCGGGTCGGTGATCGCGACGAAGTGCCGCCCGTCTCCCTGCAGCGCGTGGAAGTGATGGAAGCCGCTGAGCGTCTCGATCGTCCCGCCGGACTTCGTCGCGACGACGTACAGCGTCGTGGCGGGGTCGGTCCTGCCCTCGACGTCCAGGACGGCCTGCGCGTCGGTCGAGTCCAGGACGTGCAGGGCCGGCCGGCCGGCCGCCGACCCGAACGACCGGCGCAGGACCTCCGGCGCCAGGGAGCTGCCGCCCATCCCGAGGAGGACGACGTCGGTGATGCCGTCCTCGCGCACCTCGTCGGCGAAGGCCTGCAGGTCGTCGACCTCGGCCAGCAGCCGGTCGGCGATGTCCAGCCAGCCGAGGCGGTCGGCGATCTCCGGCTGCCCCTCCTCGCCGAAGACCGTCGGGTCCTTGGCCCAGATGCGGGCGACGATGTCCTGCTCGGAGGCGGCGATCAGGCGCGCCTGCACGCTGCCGGCGAGGGCGGGCGGCAGCGAGGCCTGCAGCGACTCGGGGAGGTCGCTCATGCCAGCTCGCCCCGCTTCTTCTCGATGCCCTCGAGCAGCGACTCCATCGGCGTGACGAAGGCGGCGATGCCGTCGTCGAGCAGCTTCTTCGTCACGTCCTCCATGTCGATGCCGGCGTCCGCGAGCTCCTTCAGCGTCGCGGACGGGTCGATGTCGACCGTCGGGTGGGACGGGTCGACCTCCGTCTGCTGCGCGGCGGCCTTGAGCGTCGCCATCGGCATCGTGTTGACCGTGTCGGGGCCGACGAGGCCGTCGACGTAGAGCGTCTCGGGGTAGGCGGGGTTCTTCGTGCCGGTCGAGGCCCACAGGGGGCGCTGGACGGGGGCGCCCGCCTCGGCGAGCGTCGCGAAGCGCTCGCCGCGGAAGATCTCCTTGAACTTCACGTACGCCGCGCGGGCGTTCGCGAGGCCGGCCTGGCCCTTGAGCTCGTCCTGGCCGCCGATCTCGTCCAGGCGCTTGTCGACCTCGGTGTCGACGCGCGAGACGAAGAACGACGCGACGGACTGCACGTCGAGCGACTCGCCCTTGGCGTGCCGCGCCTCCAGGCCCTTGATGAAGGCCTCGGCCACCGTCGCGTAGGCCTCGACGGAGAACAGCAATGTGACGTTGACGTTGATGCCCTCGCTGATCGCCGTCTGGATCGGGCCCAGGCCGGCGTCCGTCCCGGGGATCTTGATCATGAGGTTCGGCCGGTCCACCCGCTGCCAGTACTCGCGCGCCTGGGCGATCGTCTTCTCCGAGTCGTGCGCGAGGTCGGGGTCGACCTCGAAGGAGACGAAGCCGTCCGTCCCGCCGGACTCGTCGTACACGGAGCGCAGGATGTCGGCGGCGTCCTGCACGTCCTTGATCGCGACGGCCTGGTACATCTCGCGCGCGTCCTTGCCCTCCTTGACGAGCTGCGTCATCTGCTCGTCGTACTCCTCGGCGCCGATGATCGCCTTCTCGAAGATCGCCGGGTTGGAGGTCAGCCCGCGCAGGGAGTACTCCCGGACCAGGGACGCGAGCTCGCCGGACTGGATGAGCCCGCGGCTGATCTGGTCCAGCCAGACGCTCGTGCCCGCGGCGGTGACGGCCGCGAGGCGCTCGTTGACGGTGGTGTCGGTCTGGCTCATGGGTGGACTCCTGGTGGTGGGGGTGCAGGGGGGACGGTCGCCGCTTCGAGGGCGGCGACCTGGGCGAGGCGGCGCACGTGCCGCTCCTCGCCGCTGAAGACGGACGACGCGAAGGCGCGTACGAGGGTGTCGGCGACGGCGGGGCCGACGACGCGGGCGCCGAGGCACAGGACGTTGCAGTCGTCGTGCGCGACGCACTGCGCGGCGGTGTAGGTGTCGTGGGCACAGGCCGCGCGGATGCCGTCGATCTTGCAGGCCGCGACCGCGACGCCGGCGCCGCTGCCGCAGACGACGATCGCGCGCTCGTGGGTGGCGTCCCGGACGGCGAGGGCCGCGGCGGTGGCCGAGTGCGGGTAGTCGTCCCACGTGCCGAGGTCCGTCGGCTCGTGGCCCGTCGCGCGGACGGCGTCCAGGACGACGTCGCGCAGCGGGACCCCGGCGTGGTCGAAGGCGACGGCGATCCTCATGGGCGCGCCCTGTCGCCGATCTCCTGCCGGGCCAGCAGCGCCGCGCCCATGACGCCGGCCTGGTTGCCGTGGCGGGCCAGGCGGATCGTCGTCGCCGTCCCGACCCCGGGGAGGACGAGCGGCCACGCGGCCGCGATCGCGGGCTGCAGCAGCAGGTCGCCGGCGGCCGAGACGCCGCCGCCGATGACCATCTCCTGCGGGTCGAAGATGTTGATGAGGCTCGCGATGCCCACGCCCAGGCGGCTCCCCAGGACGGCGATCGCGCCGATGGCGTCCTCGTGGCCGGCCTGCGCGGCGGCAAGCGTCGCGTGGCCGTCCTCGTAGCCGAGCGCCTGGCCGAGGTGGTCCAGGACGCGGCCGGCGGCGTTCGCCTCCAGCGACGCGGGCTGGGGGAAGTGCGCCTCGCCGGTGGGGGCGCCGTGCGTCAGATCGGCCGCGACGATCATGTGGCCGATCTCCGGCGCGGCGCCGGTGGCCCCGCGGAAGATGCGCCCGCCGATGATGACGCCGCCGCCGACGCCCGTCCCGACGGTGAGCATCGTCAGCGTGTCGACGACGACCTCGCCGCTCTCGTCGGTCGCCTCGGCCAGCGCGGCGACGGTCGCGTCGTTGTCGACGACGACCTCCAGACCGGTGCGCTCGCCCAGGACGGAGCGCAGGTGCACGTCCTTCAGCGGGATGTTGACCGACGAGCGGACCATGCCCGTGGCGAAGTCGATGACCGAGGGCGCACCGATCCCGACCATGGCGTCGGTGTCGCCGTCCGCGGCCTCGAGGATCGCGTCCGTCAGCTGCTGCAGGAGCGCGTCCGTCGAGCTCAGCTCGGTGGGACGCAGGTTCGAGGGGGAGAGCTCAGCGCCGTCGAGCACCGCGGTCGCGACCTTCGTCCCGCCGATGTCCACTCCGATGTAGCGCTGCGTCAAAGAGACTCCGATGGTGTCGTCGTGCCCGAAGCTCCGATCCTAGACACCTGACGCGCACCGCTCGGTGAACATCCTCCGATGCGGCGGCGCGCCAGGCGTCGTGGACCGGCCCTCAGGCGGCGACGGGCTCCAGGAAACCCGTCACCTCACGCATCCGGCCGTCCGCGGCGAGCGCCGCGACGTCGATGCCCAGGACGATCGGCGCGCCGCCCTCCGGGCCCAGGTGCCAGGAGAAGCGCACCCGGTCGTGGTGGGCGTCCGGGCCCTCGGCGAGCGTGAAGCGGAAGCCGGGGAAGCGCTCGTGGACGCCGGCGATGAGCGCGTCGATCGCGTCGGCGCCGGCGCCCTGCATCTGCGGGTCGACGTAGGCGGCGTCGTCGGTGAAGACGCGGCGCACGAGCGCGCGGCGCGCCTGCGCGTCCGTCTCGTTCCAGGCGGCGAGGTAGTCGTCGACGAGGGTGGTCACATCGGACATGGTGGGCCTCCGTTGGGCGTGGTTGACGAGGGGGACGATGGCCGGGTGACGTCAGCGCGTCGATGACCTCGCAGGTAAGCGCCGGACCTCCGAGCCGGCGGTACCGTCGGCCGATGCACGAGACCGCGACCGCCCCGCGCCGGGTCGGAGAGCTGCTGCGCGACTGGCGGGTGCGCCGGCGCCTGAGCCAGCTGCAGCTCGCCCTGGAGGCCGGGATTTCGGCCCGGCACGTCTCCTTCGTCGAGACCGGGCGGGCCCGGCCGAGCGCCGCGATGGTGCTGCACCTCGCCGAGCAGCTCGACGTCCCGCTGCGGGAGCGCAACGCGCTGCTGCTGGCCGCGGGCTTCGCGCCCGTATACGGTCAGCGCGACCTCGACGACGCGGCGATGGGGCCCGCGCGCGCGGCGCTCGAGCAGGTGCTCGCGGGCTACGACCCGGCGCCCGCGCTGGCCGTCGACGGCCACTGGGGCCTCGTGGCGGCCAACTGCGGCGTGTCCGTCCTGCTCGCCGGGCTGAAACCGGAGCTGCTCGCGCCGCCGGTCAACGTCCTGCGCCTCAGCCTGCACCCGCACGGCCTGGCGCCGCGGATCGCCAACCTGCCGCAGTGGCGCGGGCACGTGCTGGACCGCCTCGCGCGGCAGGCCACCCAGACGGGTGACCCGGCCCTCGCGGCGCTGCACGCCGAGCTGGCGGCGCTCCCCGGCGGCCACGACGGCCACGCCCACGAGGAGCTCGCCGACCTCTTCGTGCCGCTGCGCCTGCGTGTCTCGCTGCCCGGCGGCGAGCGCGAGCTGGCGTTCATCTCGACCGTCACGACGTTCGGGACCGCGACGGACGTGACGCTCGCCGAGCTCGCCGTCGAGGCGTTCCTCCCCGCCGACGCGGCGACGGCGGAAGCGATGCGCGCGGCGGTCGCGGCGCTGCCCGACGCCTGACCGTCGACGGCGCCGGGACGGCCCGTGCCGTCAGGCCTCGGTCTGCACGAGCCACTCCGAGAGCGCCAGGCCCGTGCGCCCGTCCCACTCCAGCCGGGTGAGGCCCTCGTTGACGAGCGTCAGGCGCCCGTCGCGGCGCTGGCGCAGCGGGACGACCGACACGCCGGTGCCGCGCAGCAGCACCGCCCGGCCCGCGGTGTCGGTCGCCGACGCCGTGAAGGAACGCTGGTCGCCCTCGACCTGCGCGGCGACGATCGGGGCCAGGACGCCGTCCTGCATGAGGCAGCCGCCGGCGGTCTCGCCGCCGTCCGCCGTCCCGACGGTGTTGAGCAGGACGAACGTGTCGGGGTCCACGAGCATCCCGAGCCAGCGCCAGTAGGGGACGCCCTGCCAGTCGCGCACGCCCCAGGAATGGTCCCGCATGCCCGCGCCCGCCAGCGGGTGGCGCTCGGCGCCGACGGTGATGACGCCGCTGAGGCCGCCGGGCTGCTCGTAGTGGCTGGCGGCGACCTGCTCGCTCAGGCCCGAGCCGAAGTGGAAGGGCGCCACCCAGCCGGTGAACGTCAGCGACCCGCCGAGCACGACCGGCTCGAACGGCGCGTCGCGGACGCCGACGTCCTCCGCCCGGGCGTAGACCCGGGCGCTGCCGCCGAGGTCCAGGCGCCAGACCAGGCCGGGCACGAGCGGCGTGTAGGTCAGGCCGCCGGCGGCGATCGGCCGGGCGGCGAGCGCCGCACCGGACAGGGCCGGGTCGGTGCGCTCGCGCGCGAAGCCGAGCGCGGAGCGTCCGTCGGCGAGCCAGATCCCGATCGCCGCCTCGACGCGGCCCTCGTTGGGCCGCCGGCCGATCCGGGTGTAGAACGCCGTCCCCCGCGCCGTGTCCCCGCCGCCGAAGTAGAACGAGTCAGACCACTGGTCCGCGGTGCCGGGCGTCTGCCAGGCCTCGGCGGCCGCGTCGTCGGACCAGGGGGTGCTCACCGGCGCGAACCTACCCGTTAGCGTGGCCGCCCATGGACGAGGCAGGGGGAATCGCCGGCGCTGATGCCCACCTCGGCGTGCCCTTCCCGCTCCCGGCGGCCGCGCTGCCGCTCGCGCGCTGGGTGCAGGTCCGCACGGCCGGGCCCGGGGCGGAGGTCGAGTGGAACCTCGACGACTCGCGGCCGGGGACCCCGGGGCGCCTGGCGCTCTACGCCGGCCCGGTGGCCGCCGACGAGCAGCTGCCTGCTGATGCGGAGGCGACCCACACGGGCGGCGGTCTGCGGATCCTGCGGGCGCCGCTGCCCGAGGCCCAGCCGTCGCTGCGACCCGTCGTCGAGGTCCGCTGGCGGGCCGGCGACCTGCACCTGCGCCTGACCGCCCAGGGGCCGTGGGCGTTGGAGGACGTCCTGCGGATCGCGCGCTCGGTGGCCTGAACGCGGCTGGGCCCCGGGCGGGGCCGGCGCGGCGTCGCCGGGCGGTCCGTACCCTCCCTGGCGGTGGGACGCCACGGGCGACAGGGACGGCGCGCACGCGTCCGGGCGGGGCTGGCGGTGGCCTGCGTGCTGCTCGGCCTGCCGGCGGGCGCACCCGCGAGCGCGACGCAGGAGAGCGTCTTCCAGGACGACAACCTGCTGCTCTTCCGCGGGGACGAGACGAGCGACCGCACGCTGCGCGAGCTCAAGGCGCTCGGCGTGGACCGCGTGCGCCTGACCGTCCCGTGGCGCGCGTTCGCCCCCGACCACCGCGCGGAGCGGCGTCCGGCGACCTTCACCGACCCGAGCGACCCCGCGCAGTACGACCCGATCGTCTTCGACCTGCACGACCACGTCCTGCGCGTCGCCAAGCAGCTGCGCATGACGGTGCTCTTCAACGTCACCGGCGGGGCGCCGATCTGGGCCACGGGCACGCGCGGCGGCCGCCACCCGAGCCTGCAGTACAAGCCCGACCCGCAGCAGTTCCGCCAGTTCGTGCGGATGCTCGGTACGCGCTACGACGGACGCCACCGCGACGAGAACCAGGGCAACCTCACGGTGCCGCGGGTCGACGCCTGGTCGATCTGGAACGAGCCCAACCAGGGCGCCGGGCTGCAGCCGCAGTGGGAGCGCGACGGCGACGGTCACCTCGTCCCGGTCGCCCCGCGGATCTACCGCAACCTCGCCCGCAACATGATCGCGGCGCTGCAGTCCACCGGGCACGGCGACGACACGATCCTCCTCGGTGAGACGGCCCCGCGCGGCGTGAACCGCCGCACCAGCACCGGCAGCCTGCGACCCGTCCCGTTCCTCGCGGCGGTCCTGTGCCTGGACGCCGACACCCTGCAGGCCCTGCGGGGTCGTGCGGCCGACGAGCAGGGCTGCGACCGCCCGCAGGCACGGCGGCGCCTGGCCGTCACGGGCTACGGCCACCACCCGTACTCCATCGTCTCCTCGCCGGCGACGCCGGACCCGGACGTGCGGGACATCACGCTCGCCGACGCCCCGCGCCTGGGGCGCCTGCTGGACGCCGGCGCGCGGCTGGGCCGCCTGCCCCGCGGCCTGCCCTACTGGTGGACGGAGTACGGCTGGCAGACGCTGCCGCCGGACCCCGTCCGGGGGGTGCAGCCGCGCCTGCAGGCCCAGTGGATCGCCGAGGCCGAGCGCCAGACCCGGTCGGACCCACGCGTCGCGGCGCTCACGCAGTTCCTCCTCGTCGACGACCTGCCGCGCGACGAGCCGGGGCAGACGCTCGTGCGCAAGTGGGGGACCTACCAGACGGGGCTCAGGCTCGCGGACGGCACGGCCAAGCCGGCCTACGACGCCTACCGCCTGCCGTTCGTCGTGGACGCCGCGCCCGGGGCGCTCACCGCCGACGGGTGGGGGCTCGTGCGCCCGGTCACCGGCGGGGCGGTGACCGGCCCGACGACGGTGCAGGTCCAGTTCGCCCCGGCCGGGAGCGACGGCTTCCAGGACGTGGGCGGCCCGATCGCCGTGGCGCCGGACGGGACGTTCGCCGCCCCCGGCCTGGCGGCGGCGGCGGGGCGCTACCGCTTCCGCTGGAGCCCGCCCGCGACGGCGCCGGCCCGTCCGTCCGTCCTGCCGGGCCTTCTCGGTCCGCCTTCCGGAGCGACCGTCGCGCCGGTCTTCACGAGCGCCGAGGCGACCGTCGCGCCGCGCTGAACCATTCGGATAGGGTCGCCCTCGTGCACTTCAGCAAGCTCAGCAGGGGCGAAGTGGTCGCCGTCGTCGGCGGCCTCGTGCTCGGGGTGGCGATCTTCCTCAACTGGTACCACTCGTCGAGCGTCAACGCCTCGATCGGGGACAACCCGGCGGGGATCGGCTCGTACTCGGCCTGGCAGGTCCACACGATCATGCGCTGGCTGCTGCTGGCCGCGGCCGCCGCGCCGATCATCCTGGCCTACATCATCCTGCGCGACCACCAGCTGAGCTGGCCGCGCGGGCAGCTGACGTCCGTCGTGGCGATCGCCGCCATCGGCCTCATCTTCTACAACGGCGTCGTCGACATCCCCGGCGAGGTCACGAGCGAGCTCTCGCTGCAGATCGGCTGGTACCTCGCCTTCCTCGGGGCGATCCTCATGCTCGTCGGGAGCGTCATGCGCCAAAACGAGACCGAGACGCGCCGCAAGCCGCCCGGCACGATCTAGGCCTGTCGGGGACAATCCCCGACAGCCTTGTCCCGCTCCGACCCGAAGGAACCACATCGATGACCGAGAGCCCGCAGCTCGGCCGGCCTGATCGCAACCTCGCGCTCGAGCTCGTCCGGACCACCGAGGCCGCCGCCCTCGCCGCCGCCCGCCTCGTCGGCATGGGCGACAAGATCGCCGCCGACCAGGCCGCCGTCGACGCGATGCGCGTCGTCCTGGACACGGTGAGCATGGACGGCGTCGTCGTCATCGGGGAGGGCGAGAAGGACGAGGCGCCCATGCTCTACAACGGTGAGCACATCGGCGACGGGTCCAGCCCGACCGTCGACATCGCCGTCGACCCGCTCGAGGGGACGACGCTGACCGCGAAGGGCATGCCGTCCGCGCTGAGCGTCATCGCGATGTCGCCCAAGGGCACGATGTTCGACCCCGGCCCGTGCGTCTACATGACGAAGCTCGCCGGCGGCGCCCACATCGCCGACCTGCTCGACCTCGACCGCCCGCTGCCGGACACGCTGAAGCTCGTCGCCGAGCGCAAGAACGTCGACATCCGCGACCTCGTCGTCGTCGTCCTGGACCGCCCGCGCCACCAGGACCAGATCACCGAGATCCGCGAGGCCGGCGCCCGCGTGCGCCTGATCGCCGACGGCGACGTCTCGGCGGCGCTGCTGGCCGCCAGCCCGCGCTCGCCCGTGGACCTGCTGTGGGGTATCGGCGGCACGCCCGAGGGCGTCATCAGCGCCGCGGCGCTGAAGTGCCTGGGCGGCGGGCTGGTCACGCGGCTGTACCCGCGCGACGAGACCGAGCGCCAGGCGGCGATCGACGGCGGCTACGACCTGGAGGCGCAGCTCACCCAGGACGACCTCGTCAAGAGCAACGACTGCTTCTTCAGCGCGACGGGCGTCACCGACGGCGACATGCTCCAGGGCGTCCGCTACCAGGGCAAGAGCGCGGCGACGACCGAGTCGCTCGTCATGCGGTCACGCTCGGGGACGGTGCGGCGGATCATGGCGACGCACAACCGCGACAAGCTGCGCGAGTACAACGGCGAGCGGTACGGCTGAGCGGCATCCTCACGGGTCCTCGCCTGCGGCTCGGACGCCGTGACGATGCCGCCGGGAGTTGCTCGCCCAGGGGGCTCACAACGTCCCGCGTCCGCACCGCACCGCGCGGCGCGGTCGTCCGGTGAGACGTGCCTCACGAAGCGCTCCTGTAGCGCGCCCTTCGTGAGGGACATCCCCGGAAACGGCACGTGGCTGCACTGAAGTTCGTTTTCCGAACACGGATGCAGCCACGTCCCTCAGCGGCGGCCGGCGGCGACCGCAGGACCGTCCTCCGCCGTCAATGACGGCTGTTCCAACGCCCCGCCCCTGCACCACCTGAGTCGCGTCAGCGCCACCAGACGCCGACCCAGGCCGTTGAGGCCTCTCAGGCCGCTTTGTCGCGCGCCTTCTCGGGCTCCGGCGTGTCCTCGACCGTGTCGTTCTCGATCGCGAACTTGCCCGTGACGGACTCCTCGAGCTCGCGGCTGAGGAGCCGCCGCAGGAAGCCGTAGCAGACGAGCACGTGGATCCGGGACTGCGTGTTCGTGTAGACCCAGCGGCTCAGCCAGTGCGCGACCTGGGGGTAGAAGTTCGCGACCTCGACCTCGACGTTCACGCGCTCGACGCCGGGCTCGACCTCGCCGCGCCGGCGCACGTCGATCTCCAGGTAGCCGTCCTTGCCGCGCCCCTGACCGGCGACGAGGATGCCCTTGTCGATCGGCCAGCGGACGATGCCGCGCTCAGCGTTCATCTCGTACTCCGGGCACTTGAAGCTCAGGAGGACGAACGGCCGGCGCAGGAAGACGACGTCGCGGCCGTCCTCGCGGTAGAGCACGCGGACGAGGCCGAGCGTGCAGCTCGACAGGAACGCCCAGTACGTGCGGGCCAGGCGCTCGAGCGTCGAGGGCGCCCAGAGCTCGCCGAAGGCGTCGACCGGCAGGTCGATGTCCGCCGACTGCACGGACGAGACCGCCCCGTGCGGGCCGACCTTCGTGTCGTCCGTCGGGTCGTGGATCACCGCCCCCTTGATGACCGCCGTGTGCGGCCGCAGGCGGCGGACGAGGGCGACGACGGCGGCCACCGCCGCGACGAGCGCCGTGAGGAGCGCGGCAGGACTCATGAGGCCCCCATCATGACGCGCCGACCCCTGACAGGGCGTCGCGGACGGCCTCGTCGAAGCCCAGCGGCTCGTCGTTGAACCCGGCCGGCGGGGGCGTCCGCACGACGGTCTCCGCGCTCAGCCCGTCCACGAGCGGGCGCACGAGCTTCGCCTCCACGGGGGTGAACAGCGCCACCCAGTGGGAGGACAGCGACGGCGTGAGGACCGGCACCTTCAGGATGAGCGGCGCCCGGCGCTCGGCGACCGAGGCGAAGCGCCCCATCATCTCGCGGTAGGTCAGCACGTCCGCGCCGCCGAGCTGCACCTCCTCGGGGAACTCGGGGCGCTCGGCCAGCGCCGCCAGCGCCGCGACGACGTCGTGGATGGCGATCGGCTGCGAGCGCGTGTCGACCCAGCGCGGCGTGAGCATCAGCGGCAGGCGGACGACGAGGTGGCGCAGGATCTCGAACGACGCGCTGCCGGCCCCGACGATCATCGCCGCGCGCGCGTAGGCCAGGGCGGGGACCCGCTCGCGCAGCAGGTCGGCGACCTCGTGGCGGCTGCGCAGGTGCTCGGAGTTCTCCTCCGCGCCGCCGCCGTCCAGGCCCCCGAGGTAGACGGTCCGCGGCACGCCGGCGCGGGCGACCGCGTCCCCGAACGTCCGCGCGCCCTGCCGGTCGCTCTCGGCGAAATCGGTGGACTGGCTGCCGCGGCCCATGGAGTGCACGAGGTAGTAGGCGACGTCGGCGCCGGTCAGGGCCTCGTCCAGGCCGTCCCCGCTGAGGACGTCCCCCTTGAGGATCTCGACGCCGGCCGGCAGCGTCTGGCGCGCGCGCTCGGGGCTGCGGACGAGGCAGCGCACGGTGTGCCCGCGCTCCAGCAGCACCGGCGCGAGGGAGCCGCCGACGTAGCCCGTGGCCCCGGTCAGGAGGATCGTCTTCGGGGTGGGCGGGGCCTCGACAGCGTTCACGTGACCGGATACGTACCCGATCCGGGCCCAGATGAGCCACCGTCCCTTCGTGTCCGTAACGTTCGCATCCCGGGGAGGAATCGTTCGACAGCCTGTTGAATGGCCTGACCACCCGGTTCTCGAGACTTGCCTTCCATGACCACTGGACTCAGCATCAAGGACGTCGCGGCTCAGACCGGGGTGGCCGCCGGAACGATCCGGATGTGGGAGCAGCGCTACGGCTTCCCCGATCCGGGCCGCACGTCCGGTGGGTACAGGGTCTACAGCGAGGACGACGTCGAGGCGCTGCGCCGTGTCGTGGCCTATCGCCACCGCGGTCTGTCGGTCCCCGCGGCCATCGAGCGCGCGAACGAGAGCGGCGGCCCGGCGGACCACCCGTCGATCTACGCCGCCGTCGCCGCGACCGACCACGGTGCCCAGCCCCAGGTGCTGCGCAAGTCGACGCTCGTGGCGATGAGCCGCGCGATTGAGCACGAGGCGCTCGCCAAGGCCGTCTCGCCGATCCTCTTCGGCGCCTTCCAGCAGGAGCGCTTCTACCGCGAGGTCGAGGCCCGCTACAAGTCGATCTCGCGCTTCAGCGAGGCGGCCGTCGTCTTCGCCGACTTCGACCACGTCGAGCGCCCCGAGGGCGGCCCGATCGAGATCCCGATCGCGCACGAGGACAAGCTGGGCAACGAGTGGGCCGTCATCGTCGACGCCCGCGGCTTCAGCGCGTGCCTGCTGGCGTGGGAGATGCCGGGCATCACCGAGCCCGGGAGCCCCGACGACCTCAACCGTCGCTTCGAGGCGATATGGACCGTCGATCCCTTCGCGACGCGGCGGGCCTCGCAGGTCGCCGCCCGCCTCGCCGGCCGGGCGGACGCCGCGCTGGGGGAGGAGCTGCAGCAGAAGCTCGACGACCGGCCGCTGGCGCTCGAGCAGCCCGCGCCCGTGCTGACGTCGCTGACGAACCGCATGGTCGCCTACCTCGAGCACTGAGCCGCCGCGCCGGGCCCCGGCGAGGCGGGCGCGCGCCAACTCGCCGGAGAAAGGTCGGATCTGGACGAATTGCCCCTGGTGTGGTGATCAGGTCATCGCGTTTGATCACCGACCATGCACCGACTCACGTACGCGAACGTCATCGCCTCCCTGGCGCTTTTGCTCGCCCTGTCCACCGGCGGCGCCTAAGCCGCCACGAAGCTCATCACGGGCACACAGATCAAGGACGGGACGGTCACCGGGAAAGACATCAAGGACGGGTCGGTCGACGTGAAGGACCTGTCGGCCGCTGCCCGGAAGGCCGGACCCAAGGGTGACCCGGGCCCGGCCGGCAAAGACGGTGCTCCGGGTGCCCCTGGTGCCTCCGGCGCCGCGGGCAAGGACGGTGCGGCCGGTGCGCCGGGCGCGCCCGGCTCCTCCGGTGGGGCCGGCCCGCTGACCCGCGTCCCGGAGGCCGCCCAGGTCGGCCCGTACTCCGAGGTGACCCTCGACGCGTCCGTCCTGCAGTGGACCGTCCCGGCGAGCCACGCCGGCACGAACCTCATCACGGCCACGGTGGGTGTGTTCCAGAACCCGAACCTCGGCGTCGACTTCAAGACGACGACCGACTGCCAGCTCCGGGTCGACACGGTCCCGGTCGGCACGATCCACCGCCTCGTGCTCGTGTCGCCGGCCAACAGCACCCCGCCGGTGGAAGGCATCGTCACGATCAACGAGAAGCTGACGCTCGCTGCGGGGCAGTCCCTCGACATCTTCTGCCACGACGGCGCCGCGAAGACGACGGTCCCCCTGACCGGCGGGACGAACGAGCCGACGATGACGGTCCTGAAGGTCGGGTAGCCCGCGGCCCCGGGGGCGGGACGGACGGCGGTCTTGCCGCTGTCCTGACCCCTGGATACGCTCGGCCCCATGCTCCGCTGGGGCTGGGTTCTGGGACTGGTCGGCGCGATCGCGCTCGGGATCCCCGGCGT
>CAZRLR010000055.1:0-16001 GCA_964600395.1 uncultured Conexibacter sp. | reverse complement strand
CGGCCCGAGGGCGCGGTGGCCGCCTCCGAGCGTCTGCTGCAGCGCCTGCAGCGCCTGCGCGAGGAGCTTGGTGGGTCCGCCGGCGCCGCGAGCGCGGTCGTCACGCCCGGGCCCGCGCCGGGGTCAGCGGGCGGCGGCGCGCCACGGGGCGTAGAGCCGCAGTGAGCTGAGGATCGCGCGGGTCGCCGGCGAGCGGTTGAGCGTGATGAAGTGGATGCCCGGCGCCCCGCCGGCCAGCAGCTCGGCGCACTGGAGCGTCGCGTAGCTCACGCCGAGCTCGGCGATCGCCTCGGGGTCGTCCTTGCGGAGGTCCAGCTCCCGCTCCAGGCCCGCCGGCAGCTCGGCGGCCGACAGCGTCGTCATGCGCTTGACGCCCTCGTAGCTCGTGATCGGCATGACCCCGGGGATGATCGGGACGTCGACGCCGGCCGCCCGCGCCCGCTCGACGAAGTCGAAGTAGTGGGCGTTGTCGAAGAACAGCTGCGTGATGAGGAACTGCATGCCGGCGTCGACCTTCGCCTTGAGGTAGCGGATGTCGTCCTCCGGCGAGGTCGCGTGGATGTGCGTCTCGGGGAAGGCCGCGCCGCCGACGACGAACTCGGGGTACTCCGCGCGGATGAGCTCGACGAGCTCCCGCGAGTACTCCAGGCCGCCGTCGGTCTTCGTCCACCGCTCCTGCCCCTGCGGCGGGTCGCCGCGGAGGGCCAGGACGTTCTCCACGCCCGCGTCGCGCATCCGGTCCAGCGTCGCGCGCAGGTCCTCGCGCGTGGCGTTGACGCAGGTGAAGTGCGCCATCGCCTCGATGCCGAACTGCTCCTTGAGCGTGGCGACGATGTCGATCGTCGTCTCGCGCGTCGTCCCGCCGGCGCCGTAGGTCACCGAGACGTAGTCCGGCGCCAGCGGCTCGAGCTCGCGCAGGGCGCGCTGGAGGTTGACCTCGCCCTCGGGCGTCTTGGGCGGGAAGAACTCGAACGAGAACAGCGGCTCGTCGGAGTCGGCGAGAAGGGTGTCGATGCGCATGCTCGGCGCAACCCTAACACGATCGTGTCAAGGTTGGGACGGGACGGCGCGTGGCCGCCTCAGGCGGCGAGGGCCCAGCGGTCGGCGGCCTCGTCCCCGCCGGGCGTGCGCACCGCGCGGCCCGTGGCCTCCAGGTGCTCGAGGTAGCAGAGCGTCTCGCTGATCCACCAGTTCGCGTTCGCCGCGGTCACCGCCTCGCCGTGGGCGCGGGCGACGGCCTCGAAGGCCGTGCACTCGCCCTCCGCCAGGGCGGCCAGGTGCTGCTCGACGCTCTGGGCGACGAGCTTGCGGTTGGCCTCGATGTGGGCCTGCACGTCGGTGAACGTCCGCCCGTGCCCCGACAGGCACAGGCGCACGTCGAGCGCCTCGACGGTGTCCAGCGACCGCAGGAACTCGCCGACCGGGTCCGGCGACCAGCCGTGCTCGTAGTAGATCGACACGCGGCCGAGCAGATGGTCGCCGCTGATCAGCAGGCGCCGCTCGGGCTGGTGCAGGCACACGTGGGACGGGGCGTGGCCGGGCGTCTCGTAGACGCGCCAGTCCCCCAGGTCGGTCGCCACCGTCACGCCGTCCGTCAGCTCGCGGTCCGGGAGGACCACGGCCTTGACCCCGGTGTTGCGGCCCTGGGCGGCGGCGCGGTAGGCCGCCAGCGCGGCGGCGGGGACGCCGGACTGCCGGGCGACCTCGATACGGCGCTCGAGGGCGGCCGCCGGGTCGTCCCCGTACTGCGTCTGGTGGGCGTGGTCCGGGTGCATCCACAGCTCGCAGCCCGAGCGCTCGACGATCGAGGCGGCCTGCCCGTAGTGGTCGGAGTGCGCGTGGGTGCAGACGAGCAGGCGCACGTGCTCGAGCTTCAGGTTGACCTGGGCGAGCGCCCGCTCCAGGTGCGCGAGCGACCCGGGCTCGTTCATGCCCGTGTCGAAGAGGACGATCCCGTCCCCGGCGGCGACCGCCCAGGCGTTGCAGTGCGGCACGCCCGGCCAGGGCAGCGGCAGGCGCAGGCGCCAGATCCCCGGCATCACGCGCTCGCCCCTGCCGACCTCGCGCTTTCGGGTGATCGACGACATCGGCGCTGAGTCTATGCGCCGACCCGGGGCGGATACGATCAGCCGCATGGCCGCTACCCCGACCGCCGTCGCCAAGCAGTACTTCGCCGCGCTTGCGGCCCGGGACGTGGAGGCGATGGTCGCGTGCTGGGCGCCCGGCGGCCGCGAGTTCATCCGCGGGCAGGTCGACACGACGGCCCCCGACGGCGTCCGCGACTTCTTCACCGGCCTCTTCGCGGCGATGCCGGACTTCGACCTGCGCGTCGTCTCCACGACGACGAACAAGGAGCGCGCGTGCGTCCGCTGGACGGCGACCGGGACGTTCGTCGGCGAGCCGTTCGCGGGCTTCGCGGCGACCGGGTCGCGCGTGGAGCTGGAGGGCATCGACGAGCTGACGGTCCGCGACGGGCTCATCCAGGAGAACAACGCCTTCAGCGACTCGATGGCCTTCGCACGCCAGATCGGCGTCCTGCCCCCCGAGGGCTCGCGCGCGGACCGCAGCCTGCAGTCGGCGTTCAACGCGAAGACGAAGGCCACGCGCCGCGTCATGACCGGCGCCCCCGAGCAGGTCGCCGACGGCGTCTGGATCGTCCGCGGCGGCTTCCCGGTCAAGTCGATGAACGTCTACCTCGTGCGCGACGGGGACGGCGTCCTCGCCTTCGACGCCGGCATCCACGCGATGGTGCCGGGCATCCGCGCGGCCGCGACCCAGCTCGGCGGCCTCACGCGCGTCGTCCTCGGCCACGGCCACCAGGACCACCGCGGGGCGGCGCCCGGCCTCGACGTCCCGGTCTTCTGCCACGCCGACGACGTCCCCTTCGCCACGGGCGACGGCGGCGAGTCGTCCTTCGACTTCTCCAAGCTCAACCCGCTCGGGCGCCGGCTCTTCCCCGTGCTGCTCAAGCAGTGGGACGGCGGGCCGGTCCAGATCGCCGGGACGCTGCAGGAGGGCGACGAGGTGGCCGGCTTCAAGGTCGTGCACCTGCCGGGCCACGCGCCCGGGCTCATCGGCCTCTACCGCGAGCACGACGGGGTGGCGCTGACGTCGGACTGCTTCTACACCGTCGACCCGCAGACGACGATCAAGGGGCCGCCGCGGATCCCGCACGCCGCCTTCAACGTCGACACCGAGCAGGCGCGCCGGTCGATCCTCAAGCTCGCGGACATCGGCCCACGGGTCGCGCACCCGGGCCACATGGACCCGGTCGTCGGCGACGTGCGCTCGCAGCTCGTCGCGGCCGCGGGCTGACCGGTGGGCAAGCGCGGCCGGCGGCGCGAGAAGGGCGGCGGCGGGCCCGGCGCCGGCGGGGCGTGCTCCGGGCCGTCGTCGTTCGCCGACCTCGGGCTGGACCTCGACCTGCAGGCCGACCCGGACGTCACCGCCGCCGCGACGACCGCGCAGGTGCCGCTGGCGGACGACCTGGGCGTGCTGACCGTGCGGACCGTCATGTCGGCCGGCACGCGGACGGAGTACGGCGCCGTGCGGCGCGGCGAGCGCTCCTCGCCCGCCGCGATGCGCGAGGACGCCTGGCACCGCGCCGTCGAGTTCCTCTTCGAGCGCCTCGTCGTCGAGTGGGACGTCGCCGGCGTCGTCACCGTCGGGCAGGCCCCGCTGCTCAAGCGCCTGCGCGTGGCCACCGGCGCCGAGCGCGCGGCGATCCGCACCGCCCTGCGCACCCACCTGGCCGAGCACTTCCCCGATCTCGAGGCCCCCTGACATGAGCACCCCCCTGACCGTCTCCGTCCCCGACCGCCTGCTGCTCGGGTCCGGGCCGTCCCCCGTCCCCGAGCGCGTCCTGCGCGCGCTGGCGCTGCCGACGATCGGCCACCTGGACCCCGCCTTCGGCGCGCTGATGGACGACGTCGCCGCTGGTCTGCGGCGTGCCTTCCGGACGGAGAACGCGGTCGCGATCCCCGTCAGCGGGACCGGCAGCGCCGGGATGGAGGCGATGGTCGCCAACCTCGTGCGTCCCGGGGACCGCGTCATCTGCGGCGTCCACGGCCTCTTCGGCGAGCGCATGGCCGACGAGCTCGGCCGTCACGGCGCGGAGGTCGTGCGGATCGAGGCCGAGTGGGGGCGCGCGATCGCCCCCGAGCGCCTGATCGCCGCCGCGCAGGCGCCGTTCGCGGCGATGTTCGTCGTCCACGCCGAGACCTCGACCGGGGTCGCCCAGCCGCTCGACGGCCTGGCCGAGGCCTGCCGCGCCCACGACGCGCTGCTGCTCGTCGACTGCGTGACCTCGCTGACCGGCCATCCGCTTGACCTCGACGCCTCCGGCGTGGACGCTGCGTTCTCCGGGACGCAGAAGTGCCTCAACGCCCCGCCCGGCCTGGCGCCGTTCACCGTCGGCGAGCGGGCGCTCGCGCGCGTGCAGGACGGCCGCGTGCCGTCCTGGTACTTCGACCTGTCGCTCGTGCTGGGCTACTGGCTCAAGGAGAGCGGGGCCCCGCGCGCCTACCACCACACCGCGCCGATCAACCTCGTCTACGCGCTCGCCGAGGCCCTGGCGATCGTCGAGGAGGAGGGCCTGGAGGCGCGCTGGGCGCGGCATGCGCGCGCACACGAGGCGCTGCGCTCCGCCCTGGCGGTCCTCGGCCTCGAGCGCCTGGCGCCCGACGGCGAGCAACTGCACTCGCTCCTGGCCGTGCGGCTGCCCGACGGCGTGGAGGACGTCCCGGTCCGCGGGCCGCTGCTCACCGAGGACGGCATCGAGATCTCCGGGGGCCTCGGCCCGCTGGCCGGCAAGGCGTGGCGGATCGGGGTCATGGGCGAGGGCGCCCGGCCCGAGCCGCAGGAACGCCTGGTGCGGGCCCTGGCCCCGCGTCTGGGCCAGGACCCCGGGGAGGCGCTGGACGCCCTCGCGGCCGGGTGGGCGGCGTGATCGACGAGGCCGACATGCCGCACGACGTGCTGCCGCCCGTTCCGGATCCGGCGGCGATGGCCGACCTGCTGGCGGGCTATTGCCTGGACGTGCAGCGCGGCCAGCAGGTCCTCGTCCGCTCCACGACGCTCGCGGCGCCGTTGCTGCTCGAGCTGCAGCGGGCGATCCTCGAGCGCGGCGGCTGGCCGCTGCTGCGCGTCGAGCTGCCCGGCCAGACGCGCGGCTACTACGAGCACGCGCAGGACTGGCAGCTGGACGACTTCCCCGACCTCGCGCTGAGCGAGGCCAAGCGGGCGGAGCTGCAGCTCGGCATCCAGGCGCCCGACGACGTGCACGCGCTCATCGGCGTGGACCCCAAGCGCCTGGCCCGGGCGCAGATCGCGCGGCGGCCGCTGCGCGAGCACACGATGAAGAAGCGCTGGTGCTCGACGCTGTGGCCGACGCCCGCGGGTGCCGCGCACGCCGGCATGCCGCTGGAGGCCTTCGAGCGCTTCGTCGCCGGGGCGCTCTTCCTCGACCGGCCGGCCGGCGCCGTGGCGGCGTGGACGGAGCTCTCGGCCTTCCAGGGGCAGCTCATCGAGCGTCTGGAGGGCGCGCGGCAGCTGCGCATCCAGGCCGACGGCACGGACCTGACCCTCGACGTCCGCCGGCGGACGTGGGTCAACAGCGACGGCCGGCGCAACATGCCCTCCGGTGAGGTCTTCACCGGGCCGCACGAGACGAGCGCCAACGGCCGCATCCGCTTCACCATCCCGTCCTCGCCGTCGGGGGTGAACGTCCAGGGCGTCGAGCTCGAGTTCAAGGACGGCGTCGTCGTCGCCGCGCAGGCGCAGGAGGGGGACGATTACCTGCAGCAGGTGCTGAAGACCGACGCCGGCGCCTCACGCGTCGGCGAGGTCGGCATCGGGACGAACTTCGGCATCACCCGCCCGATCGGCGCGATCCTCTTCGACGAGAAGATCGGCGGCACGGTCCACGTCGCGGTCGGGCGCTCCTACCCCGAGACCGGCGGCAAGAACGAGTCGGCGGTGCACTGGGACATGATCTGCGACCTGCGCGGCGGCGGGTCGATCACGGCGGACGGCGTCGTCATCCAGCAGGACGGGCGCTTCACCTGACGACGCCCGGCCGCCCGGGCCGGCCTCAGACGAGCGGGTCGGTGTGGTGGCCGATCATGGCCCAGCGCCCGTCCTCGACGCGGTACGTGCTCGTCGCGCGGATGTCGACCGCGACCGGCGCGTCGCCGATCTGCACGGCGCCCCGCTCGAACCCGACGACGATGCCGAGCGAGGGCGAGGCGAAGTGGTGCAGCTCCTCGGGCCGGACGCCACCGCCGAGCCGCTGGGCGGCCTGCGCGTGCCACGACGCCTGGATCGGGCCCCAGCCGACGAGCAGCTCGCCGAACGGGCTCATGTACGTCACGTCGTCCGCATGGGACCAGACCGCCTCCATCGGGGCCGGGTCCCCGGCGAGCAGGTCGTTCAGCGCGGCGTAGAAGGCTTGCGAGGCGGATTCGAGCGAGTCGGGCATCGTGTGCGCTCCCTGACGGTCGTGGGTCGGGCGCGCGTGAGCGTCCTACCGCGGCGGCGGGTGACGCATCCGTAGTTCACCGCGGCGCGCAGGACGCCGGGCCGGTCGTCCGGGGCGCCCGGCAGGGTGTCGGGCATGAGCGACGCAGCGGTCCGGTCCGGGGTCTGGCAGCACAGCAAGGGGCAGCTCTACCTCGTCCTCGGCGTCGGGCGCTTCGACGAGGACGACGACGTCGTCGTGATCTACGTCCGCCTCTACCCGCGACCCGGCGGGCAGCCGATCAGCGTCCGCCGCCAGTCCGTCTTCCTCGAGGAGGTGACGTGGCCCGACGGCGTGCGCCGGCCGCGGTTCGTCTACGTCGGGGAGACCGATCCGGCGGCCTGACGCCGCCGGCGGGCGGTCAGGAGGCCTTGGCGGTGGGCACGCGGCGGAAGCCCGTGCCGTTGGGCGCGATCGTCGCGCGCCAGACCTTGCCGCTCTGCGTCCCGTGCAGGCGCCAGCGCAGGCGGCCGGTGGACTGCAGCTTCTCCAGGCGCAGCTCGTCGACCGTGATCGTCGTGTCGCTGCGGGCGCCCACGGAGCGGGCGATGAGCGCGAGCGCGACGGGGTTCAGGTAGTCCGAGGGGAACGACTTGGCGCTGCGCCGCTTGGCGTGCAGCACCGTCACCTTGCCGTCCTCGCCGACCACCGTCAGGCCCGTCAGCTGCCGCGGGCGCTTGCGCGCCAGCAGCTCCTTGACAACCGCCTGGTACTGCGTGGCGTCGGGCATCAGGACGCCGAACTGGGCGCTGCGGGTGGTCGCGGCGTCGTCCGTGCTGCGCACGATGGTGACCGCGGCGGCCGCGACCGTGCCCGCCCCCGCGAGCAGCAGCGTGAGGACGAACACGCGGAGCACCCACTGGCGGAAGCCCACGCGACGCGGCGCGATCTCCAGCGGAGCCCCCGCGCCGTCCTCCGGCGTTTCCCCGTTGTCGGACATCCCCCCCGGCAGGGTACGGCTTGCGGCGGTCACCTGCGCCGTCGTCGCTGGCCGTCCGCTGACGGTGCGCGCCAGGACCTCCCCGACGAGGCGCTCAAGGTCTGTGGTCAGATGCCGATGCCAGTCCCGACGTACCACCCCGATCGCGCCGGTGCCCAGACAGGGGTCTTGGGGGCAGACACCCGCGTTCTGACAGAAAGCCACCCGTCATGTCGCTCGACTCACCCCGCCGCTCGCGTTCCCACGCGCGCGCGGCGCGCCAGCTGAAGGTCGCCGTCGCCGCCGCCGTGTGCAGCGTGCTCGCCACCGCCCAGACGGCGTCGGCCGCCCCCCTGCAGTGCGACGCCAGCGCGCTGCGCGGCACGATCCTCGGGCAGGGCGCGCTGGAGCCGGTCACCGCCAACCGCGGCGCCACCGCCTGCGCCACGACGGTCGCCGGGGGCGCCGTCGCCGCCCAGGCCCTGGCAGCGCTGCCGCTGAACGCGAACATCCTCGGCGCCGCCACGCGCGTCACGCCGGCGGGCACCGCGAACGAGAAGCAGGCCGCCCTGGCCCAGGGCGGCGTGACGGGCCTGACCGTCAAGGCGCTGCCGACGCTCCCCATCACGCTACCGACCGCCTCGATCCCGGCCAACCTGCTGAGCCTGACCGTTCCGATCAGCAGCCTCACGTCCCTCCCGGTGGTCGGGCTGCTCATCCAGGCCGTCCCCGGGCTGCCCTCCAGCCTCACCTTCGACCTCAAGCCGGCGATCGACGCGCTGCTGCCCAACGGCCAACTGCCGAACCTCGACCTGCTGAACGTCGGGGCCGCCGTCGCGTACGCGGGCGCGTCCTGCAAGAACGGGGTGGCCACGCCCTTCGGGGCGACGCAGATCGCCGACGTCAAGGTCCTCGGCCAGACGCTGCCGACCGACACCGCGGCCGACCAGTCCCTCAGCCTCATCGACACGGCGAACATCGACCTCAGCAAGCTCGACCTGACGAAGGTCACGCTGCCGGCCGGGCTGTCCACCGCGCTGGCGAACGTCCTGAACCCGCTGCTGGCGACGATCCAGACGGCGGTCCTCAAGCCGCTCGTCGCGGCGCTGCCGACGATCCAGATCCCCGCGACGCTCGCCCGGGTGAAGATCACCCCGAGCAGCCAGACGCTCGGCGCCAACGGCGCGAGCCTCGTGCAGCGCGGCCCGCGGATCGAGGTCAGCGTCGCGGGCACGTCGGTCGCCGACGTCGTCCTCGGCGAGGCGACCGTCGGGACCACCGGCGTGGACTGCACCCCGGCGGCCGCCCCGCCGGCCCCGCCGACCACGGCCAACGACCTCGCGCTGGCGTGCACGAAGCGCCGCCTCGTCCTCGTCGACGTCCTGACGCAGGGCTCCCGCGTGAAGCTGCTGGGCGCGGCGGACCGCAAGCTCGCCGGGCAGACCGTCAGCCTGCGCCTGGCCTCGACCGGCAAGGTCGTCGCGACCGCGAAGGTCAAGGCCGACGGCGGCTTCGTCGCCTACGCCCCCCTGCCCCCGAAGGCCGTGCGGACGACGAACGCCGCCCGCTATCAGGCGACGCTCGGCAAGGAGAAGTCGCTGGACCTCAAGCTCGCCCGGCGCATGGTCGTGAGCTACCTGACGGCGAAGGACGGCAAGGTGACGATCGCCGGCCGGGTCATCCTCCCGCTGACCAAGCCGCTGTCCTCCATCACGCTGACGCGGGTCGTCTCGTGCAAGAAGCGCGAGACGGTCAAGCGCTTCAAGCCCAAGAGCGACGGGACGTTCTCCGTCACGGTCGCGGCGCCCGAGGGCCAGGACGCGGCGGTCTACCGCCTCGCCACGCGCGTCCGCCGCACGGCCCGCAGCAAGGCGACGTCGCCGACCTTCACGCTGCCGCGCGGCGTGAACCTCACCCGGTAGTCGGTCGGTCACCGGACGTGCGGCGCACGGCAGCTAGGTTGCTGCCATGCGCCGCACGAAGATCGTCGCCACGATCGGACCCGCCTGCCGCGAGCCGGACGTCCTCGTCCAGCTCATCGAGGCGGGGATGGACGTCGCCCGGCTGAACTTCAGCCACGGCAGCCACGAGGAGCACGGCGAGACGGCCGAGCTCGTCCGCGAGGCGGCCAACCGGGCCGGGCGCCCGGTCGCGATCCTGCAGGACCTCCCTGGCCCGAAGCTGCGGATCGGGGTCGTCCGCGACGGGACGGTCGTCCTACCGGCGCGCAGCGAGCTGACCGTCGTCTGCGGGCCGGTCGAGGGCCGCATCGGGGACGAGTCGTGCCTGTACATGGACTGGGCGGGGCTGCCGCGGGCGATCTCGGTGGGCGAGTCGATGTACCTCGCCGACGGCCGCGTGCGGCTCCGGGCGACGGCCGTCCGCGTCGAGGAGGGCGAGATCGACGCGGTCGTCGAGGTCGGCGGCGCGGTCGCCAGCCGCCAGGGCCTGAACATCCCCGGCCCCGCGGACGAGCTGCCCGCCGTCCCCGAGGAGGACCTCGCGCACCTGCGCGCCGGGCTGCAGATCGGCGTGGACATGGTCGCGCTGTCGTTCGTCCGCCGTCCCGAGGACGTGACCTTCGTCCGGGAGCACACGCGCGTCCCGCTCATCGCGAAGATCGAGAAGCCGCAGGCGGTGGAGAACGCCGAGGCGATCCTGCGCGTGAGCGACTGCGTCATGGTCGCGCGCGGCGACCTGGGCATCGAACTGCCGATCGAGCAGGTCCCGATGGTCCAGAAGCAGCTGCTCGCGCTCGCCGGGTCCCTCGCGCGCCCGTCGATCACCGCGACGCAGATGCTCGACTCGATGATCACCTCCGCGCGGCCGACGCGGGCCGAGGTCGCCGACGTCGCCAACGCGATCCTCGACGGGACCGACGCGATCATGCTGTCGCAGGAGACGGCCGTCGGCGCGCACCCGGTGCTCGCAGTGGAGATGATGGCGGCGATCGCCGAGCACACCGAGCGCCACGCGCCGTACGAGCAGTGGAACCGCACGCGCGTCACGCGCGACGGACGCGACCCGTCCTACACCGTCGCGCACTCCGCCTGCCAGGCCGCGAGGGACCTCGAGCTCGACGCGCTCGTCATCCCGACGCTCTCGGGACGGTCGGTGCGCCTCGTCAGCGCGCACCGCCCGAACGTCCCGATCTACGCGCTGTCGCCGGGCCGCGAGACGGTGCGGCGCTGCGGCCTGATGTGGGGGGTGCGTGCCGCGTCGATGGCGCGCTACGACGTGACGGAGGAGATCATCGCGGCCGCGGCGGCGCGCATCGTCGAGCTCGGCTGGGGGACGCCGGGGCAGCGCGTCGGCATCACCGCCGGGCTGCCGAGCGGGCGCCCGGGGTCCACGTCGCTGCTGCAGGTGCAGGAGCTCCCGGAGCCGGGGCAGGCGTGGCCGGCGCGGCGTCGCGCCGCGGCCGACTGACGGCTCACGAGCCGGCCCGGCGGTCGCGGCGCCCGTCGCGCAGGCCCTTCACCGCGGCGGCGATCTCCGGGTCGCGGGCGGCGACGACGAGGCCGACGAGCGCCATCCCGATCAGGACGGCGAGCGCCACGACCGTCTGCCAGGAGCCGAAGTCGCCGATCTGGCCGCCGAGCGCCGTGTAGGCGAAGGCACGCGGCGCGGCCCCGACGGCGGTCGCCCCGGCGAAGGCGCCCAGGCGCACCGGCGTCAGGCCGGCCGCGTAGTTCACCGCGTTGTACGGGACGCCCGGGGCCAGGCGCGCGTAGAAGATCGCCAGGAAGCCGCGCCGGCCGACGAACGCGCGCAGCGCCGTCGTGCGCGGGCCGGCGACCGCGGCGACGGCGTCGTGCGCCCACCAGCGCGCGATCCCGAACGCCAGCGACGCGCCGAGGACCGCCGAGCACAGCGACACGGGGAAGCCGAGCGCCGTCCCGAAGATGAGCCCCGAGGCGCCGGCGAGCACCGGGCCGGGGAAGAAGGCGACGGTCAGCGCGGCCGAGAGCAGGACGAACAGCAGCGGTCCCAGGACGCCGTGCCCGTCGCCGGCGTCCCGGACGCGGTCCACGGAGACCGAACCGGTGAGCGCCAGCGCCCCGAGGCAGGCCGCCACGAAGAGCACGAGCGTGACGATGCGGGCGCGCGGGCCGACGCGGCCGGCGGCGAGCGGCAGGTCGTCCTCCATGCGGCCCGGGTCAGCGCGCCGTGCGGCGCGTGTAGAACGCCGCCTCGGCCTCGCCGAGCCCGGTGACCGGCGCGTCCCCGTAGGTCCACTCGCGCGCGATCCGGTGCCAGTTGGCGGTCGCGCCGAGCTGGCCGAGGACCGCGAGGGTCATGTGCTCTAGGCGACGCCCGAAGAGGTACTCCTTCGGGAACGACTCGTGCCGCATCCGCGCGAAGTGCTCGCCCATCGGCGTCGACACGCCGAGGATGAGGTCGCTGGCGATCTGCGGCGTCAGCGTCACCTCCCCGTCCTGCGCGTACCACCAGGTCGACCCCATCGCGAAGTCCAGCAGGCGCTCGGGGTCCATCCGCTCGGCGTCGTTGATGAAGCCCTCGCGGGCGAGCAGCGCGATGAGCGCCTGCCCGTCCCCGGCGTGCAGCAGCCGCTGGATCTGCAGCTCGACCTCCGCGATGTGCGGGTCGATGACCTTGAAGAGGCCGAAGTCCAGGAAGCAGACGCGGCCGTCGGGCATCACGAGGAAGTTGCCCGGGTGCGGGTCGCCGCTGAACTGGTGGTGGCGGTACATGCAGCCGAAGTAGAAGCGGAAGACGATCTCGCCGAGGCGGTCGCGCTCGGCCGTCGTCGCGTGCTCGTTGACGTGCTCGAAGCCCTCGCCCTCGACGAACTCGCTGACGATGACGCGTTCGCGGCACAGGTCGGTGACGACCTCCGGGATGACGATGAACGGGTGGCCGCGGAAGATCCGCGCCAGGCGGCGCTGGTTGGCGGCCTCCAGCTCGTAGTCGAGCTCCTCCGCCACCCGCTCGCGGATCTCGTCCGCCAGCTCGCCGACGTCGATCCCGGGGACCAACCGCTTGATGAGGCGCATGATGATCCCGAGGTTCTGCATGTCCGCCCGGACGGCGGCGTTGACCCCGGGGTACTGGACCTTCACTGCGACGTCGCGCCCGTCCTCCCGCAGCCGCGCCCGGTAGACCTGCCCGATCGACGCGGCCGCGATCGCCTGCTCGTCGAACTCGCTGAAGACGTCCTTGAGCTTCTCCCCCAGGTCGGCCTCGATGACCTTCCTCATGTCCTTGAAGGCGACGTTCGGCGCGGCGTCGCGCAGGGCGGCAAGCTTGGCCTGGAACTCCTCGCGGTGCTCCTCGGGGACGAGGCCGACGTCGAGGAAGCTCAGGACCTGGCCGAGCTTCATCGCCGCGCCCTTCATCGTCCCCAGCGCGGTGACGATCTGCTCGGCCGTCTCGAGCTGGCGCCGGGCGGTGGCGGCGCGGGCCTCCTCCTCCGAGCGCGTGAGGTTCGCCGCGCGGGTGCCGTACTGGCGGACGGCCTGCCCGGCGGCGAGCTTGCCGACCGTGGCGGAACGACGCAGGCGGGACGTGGGCATCGAGTCCTTGGCCATCGACCCAGTGTCACAGGTCCGCGCCGGCGCCGATCCGGTCTAGGCTGGGCCATGGCCGACTTCACGAAGACGAACTTCGCCGACGCCCCCGACCGGATGGCCGCCCGCGGCGCCCAGGGGATGGAGGGCCGGATGGTCCGCGACGCGCTCGGCTCCACCGAGCTCGGCGTCGGGCGCTTCCGCTGGGAGCCGGGCGTCCGCTCGCCCTTCGGGCACCGGCACCGGACCCAGGAGGAGGTCTACGTCGTCGTCGAGGGCTCCGGCCGGGTGAAGCTCGACGACGAGATCGTCGAGCTCGCGCAGTGGGACGTCGTGCGCGTCGCCCCGACGGTCGGGCGCGCCTTCGAGGGCGGCCCGGAGGGCCTGACGCTCGTCGTCGCCGGCGGGACCCGGCCACCGGAGGGCGACGGCGAGCTCGTGCCGGACTTCTGGCCCTGAGGCCGGCGGGCCCGCGTCAGCCGCGGACGATCTTCGAGCCGGGGACGATGTCGTCGCTGCCGTCGGGCCAGCGCACCCAGGCCTTGTGGCCGCCGTCGTAGTCGTCGCCGAGGTGGACGAGCGTCGCGGGCTCGTCCAGCGCCGTGCACGGCTCGTCGCCCTCGGGGTCCACACCGCGCCAGATGCGGACGAAGGTGTTCGTCTCCAGCTCGTCGGCGACGGTCGTCGGGTCGGTGTGCCCCGGGCGGATCGTCGTGTCGCCCGGCAGGGCGAGCAGGACGTCCATGATCGAGTGCTTGATGTCGGCGAAGGTCGTGTGGCCAGGCGCGCGCACGCCGCCGACGGAGTTCTTGAAGAGGGTGTCGCCGGTGAAGACGTTGCCGTCGACGAGCAGCGACAGCATCCCGAGCGTGTGGCCGGGGGTGTGCAGCGTCTTGACCGTGAGGCCGCCGACGATGACCTCCTCCCCCGCCTCCATCGTCCCGGTGATGTGGCCGGCGAACTCGTCGGCGACGAGCGGGCGCTCGAGCGGGTGGATGAGGACCTGCGCGTCGGGGAAGGCCTCGAGGATCTGCGGCAGCTCGCTGACGTGGTCCCAGTGGTGGTGGGTGAGGAGGACGTGCGTCACGTCGATCGCGCGTTCGCGGGCGGCGTCGAGCAGCGGGCCGACGGGGCCACCGGCGTCGACGAAGAACCCGGCGCGGTGCTCGTCCGACGCGACGAGGTAGGTGTTCGACAGGAAGTCGTCGTTCATGGAGCGTTCGAGGATCACGCCCTCGATCGTACCCCGGCGCCCGCGGGGTCACGCGGGCGCGCTACGTTCAGGCGCATGCCTGCCGAACTCATCCACACGTGTTACCGGATCGTCGAGATCGACCGCTCCGTGAAGTTCTACGAGGCCCTCGGCTTCGAGGAGCTGCGCCGCATGTCCCTCCCCGACGGCGCGACGAACGTCTTCATGGGCCTGCCCGGCGACGGCGCGCGCCTGGAGCTGACCTACAACCCCGGCGTCGAGTCCTACGACAACGGCACGGGCTACGGCCACATCGCCGTCACGACGGACGACCTGGACGCGACGCTCGCGCAGCTCGAGACCCAGGGCATCACGCCCGAGCGCCCGCCGTACACCGTCAGCGACGGCGGCTCGCGCCTGTGCTTCGTCCGCGATCCCGACGACTACCGCATCGAGCTCATCGAGCGCGGCGCCTGAGCCTCAGCAGCAGTTGCTCGGATTCAGCGTCGGCTTGCCGACCGTGTAGAGCCACTGCTGGAAGAACGCGGCGAGGTCCCTGCCGCTGATCTGCTGCGCGAGCGCGACGAACTGTGCCGTCGTCGCGTTCGCGTCGCGATGCTGCGCGTACCACGCCGCGAGCAGCTCGTTCATCTTGGCCTCGCCGATGATCTCGTGCAGGGCCTCGAGGGTCATGCCGCCGCGCGTGTAGACCTGTGGGGCGAAGAGGTCGCCGGCGGTCGGGGGCGCCGCCGGGGGGATCGTCCAGAGGCTGTCGTTCGGACCCTTCGCGTAGTTCGTGTCGAACTGCGCCTTGAGCGTCGGCCCGCCGTCCTTGCGCTCGTCGAAGAGCTTCTCGGAGTAGTCGGCAAAGCCCTCGTTGAGCCAGATGTCCCGCCACTGCGTCAGCGAGACGCTGTCACCCCACCACTGGTGGGAGATCTCGTGGGCCACCGTGGAGACGTCGGGGATACTCGGATAGATCGGCTTGGTCTGGGTCTCCAGGGCGTACCCGCCGGTGGGGTAGTTGTCGATGATCCCCCCGACGATCGAGAACGGGTAGCGGCCCCAGAGCGAGCTGAAGTACTGGAGCGCCTCCGTCTCTCGCGCGAGCGTCGTGGCCGCGGTCGGCGACGCCGCGAGAACGGAGTCGACGGCGTCGTAGACCGGGATCGCGGTGTCCCCCGGCAGGGGCGCGACCGTGGCCGACGAGGTCACGGAGAACGACCCGATCGTGGCGGTGGCCAGGTACGTCGCCATCGGATGGGTCTCGCGCCAGTGCATCGTGCGCGTCAGCCCGCTCGTCTGATCGGACACGAGGACGCCGTTGCCGACGACCGTCAACGCCGCCGGCACGCTCATCGTGACGTCGAAGGTCGCCTTGTCGGAGGGGTGGTTGTCGTTCGGGAACCAGCCCTGCGAGCCCATCGGCTCGCCGACGACGAAGGCGCCGTCGCCGGTCTGGAGGAAGCCTTCCTGGGAGCCGTCGGGATCGGTGATGGTCGGCGGGGTCCCGGAGTAGGTGACCGCGACGGTGAAGGTGGCGTCCTGTTCGAGGACCTTCGGCGGCGTCACGACGAGCTTCGTCTCCGCCCGGGTGAACGTCGCGGCCGCGCCGTCGACCTTGATCGCCGAGATCGTGAAGCCGTCGAAGTCGAGGCTGAACTCGCGCAGGCGGGCCGTGGCGGTCGCCGTCATCGTTGTCGTCCCGGCGAGCGTGTGCAGCAGCGGGGTGTAGCTCAGCTGCAGGTCGTAGTGCACCGCGTCGTAGCCGCCGTTGCCCAACTGCGGAAAGAGCGCGTCGCCGGCCGAACTGGCCACCAGCGCGCCGCGCTCATCGACCAC
>CAZRLR010000054.1:0-16038 GCA_964600395.1 uncultured Conexibacter sp. | reverse complement strand
CAGGAGGTCATGCGCCCAGACCGTCCTGCCCTCGGCGCGCGAGGCCGGAGTCTGATCCGCGGACGGCCGGTGGATGTGAACCACCGGTGACCGAGAGCGGCAGCGCGCTCAGGGCGCGATCGGTGGCGATGCGGCGCAGCACCGGGCCGGTCGCGAACGTCGTGAGGAGGGCGACGACGGCGAGCTCGCTGTAGAGCGCCGCGTCGATCACCCCGTTCTCGAGGGCCACGCCGAGGACGATGAGCTCGACGAGGCCGCGGGTGTTCAGCAGGACGGCGACCGCGCCGGCCGCCCGTGGCTGCACCCCGGTCAGCAGGGCCGGGACGCCCGCGCCGAGGAGCTTGCCGCCCGTCGCCGCGAGCAGCAGCGCCGCGATCGTCGGCAGGCTGGACCCGCCGAGGTCGTCGAGCGAGAAGCCCAGCCCCGGGACGAGGAAGAAGACGGGCAGCAGCACGCCGCGGACGAGCGGCCCCACCGCGCGCTCGACGCGCGGGCCGGCGGTCGCCAGCGCCTCGCGCGGGAAGACGACGCCGAACGCGAGAGCGCCGAGCGCCGCGTGCAGGCCCGTCAGCTGCGTGAGGGCGGCGGCGCCGAGCAGGCCGGCGGCGACGATCCCCAGGGCGGTGCCGTCGCGCTCGTCCTGCGCGAGGCGGCGGGCGACTGGGCCGGCGAGGACCGGGCGCGCGAGCGCCAGCAGGACCACGAGCGCCGCGAGCCCCCCGACGGCGAGGGCGACCTGCGACGGGTCGTCGCCGGCGAGCGCGAGGCTCACCGCCAGCAGCAGCCAGGTGACGACGTCCTGCACGGAGGCCGAGGCGAGCACGAGCTGCCCGACGGGGCTGTCGGTGAGGCGGCGCTCGTCGAGCAGCCGCGCGAGCACCGGCAGCGCCGAGACGCTCAGCGCCGTCCCGACGAAGGCGACGAAGGCCACGTCGCCCACGCCGGCGGGCGCCCGCCCGGCCAGGACGGTGACGGCCGCCCCGACGCCCAGCGCGAACGGCAGGCCGATGCTGCCGGCCGAGATCGCCGCCACGCGTCGCCCGCCCGACCGCGCCGCCGACAGGTCGATGCGCAGGCCCATGAGGAAGAGGAAGAGGACGAGGCCGAGACCACCGAGCGCCGCCAGGGCCGAGCGGACCGCCGGCGGGAAGAGCCAGTCGGCGGCCCCGCCCGGCACGGCGCCGAGGAACGCGGGGCCGAGCAGGATGCCGGCCAGGACCTGTGCGAGGACGGCGGGTTGACCCAGCCGCTCGAGCACGGGGGTGATGAGCTGGGTCAGCGCGACCACGACCGCCACGGCGAGCAGCGTGCGCCCGAGCAGCGTGTCGGGGGTGAGGACCACCGACGAGATACGGCGGCCGGGCCCGGCGCGACCGCGGGCCGCTGCCGACATGGCGCCTCGGTTTTCGTCCTTTCACTGGTTTTTCACGACGTGAAGACCAGCGCTTCACAAGTGTTGCCCCGCCGAGCCGCAGGATCCCGTTCGCCTCGCAGCGTCCTGGCAACCCCTCCGCCAGGCGCCGTCCAAGCCACAAGGAGAACACTGACATGAACCGTGCCCGCCGCCTCGGCGCCGGCGCCTGCGCCGTCGCCGTCCTCGGCGCTGCCGTGCCGGCCACCGCCTCGGCCATCCCGACCATCACCATGAGCGGCTCGACCTCGGTCGCCCCGCTCGCGGCCCAGCTCGCCAAGGGCTACCTGAAGGACAAGAAGCTCAAGGGCAAGCTGAAGTTCAAGCTGGCGCAGGGTGGGTCGGACGTCGGTGTCGCCGATGTCGCCGCCGGCCGGGTCACGATCGGCAACTCGTCGCGTGATCCCAAGGACTCCGACCAGGGCGTCGTCTTCAACAAGATCGCCAAGGACGCGATCTGCCTCATCACGAACCCGGACAACAAGCTCGCCAACCTGACGAAGGCGCAGATCGTCTCGATCTTCTCGGGCAAGGTCCGCAACTGGGAGGACGTCACGGGCGCGTCGGTCACCGGCCCGATCAACCTCAACGTCCGGACGGCCGCCTCCGGCACGCAGGACGCGTTCCAGAAGATCTTCATGGGGTCCACGGCGATCACCTCGAACGTCTCCGCCAAGGCGTCCAACGGCCTCGTGCAGTCCGCGGTCCAGAACGACAAGAACGCGATCGGCTACGTGTCGGCCGACTTCACCAAGGGCGTCAACACCGCCGGCTACGAGGGCGTCGCCTGCAACCTGGCGAACGCGAAGTCCGGCCAGTACGGCGGCGTGCGCTCGTTCTACATGGTCACCCGCGGCGCGCCGCGCGGCGGCACCGCGAAGTTCATCTCCTGGGTCCAGAACGCCCCGGCCGCGCAGCGGATCATCGGGACGCACTGGGTGCCCCTCAAGTAGCAGTCGGCCCGGAAGCGAGACACGACACAGATGTTCCATCGATTCCGGGCCCCTTGGACGGACCGGCGCGCCGCGCGGGTGCTCGGCGCGCTGGCCTGCTCCGTCCTGGTCGTCATCGTCCTGATGATCGTCTTCGTGGCGATCAAGGCGTGGCCGACCCTGCGCCACAACCAGGTGTTCGGCTGGCTGGGCTTCGACGGCGAGATCGACCAGCAGCTCGCCGACCAGGTCAACGGCACCGCCGCCCCCGGCAAGGACGAGTTCCAGATCAGCGCCGGCCCGCTCGTCTACGCGACGATCCTCACGACCGTCGTCGCCGTCGCCATCGGCCTCGTCTTCGCGCTCTTCAGCGCCATCTTCATCGTCGAGTTCGCGCCGCCGCGCCTGCGGAAGATCATCGTCCCGGTCGTCCGCCTGCTCGCCGCGGTCCCGTCGGTCATCTACGGCCTGATCGGCATCCTCGTGCTGGCGAAGTTCGTCAACGACCACGTCGTGTCGGACGCCCGCAAACGCTCGGTCGAGTACGTCGTGCAGCTGTCCGGGCAGAGCCTGCTCGTCGCCTGCGTGATCCTCACGGTGATGATCACGCCGATCATGATCGCGATCATCACCGACGCCCTCTACTCCGTCCCCAAGGGCTGGAAGGAAGGGGCGGTCGCCCTCGGCGTCAACCGCTGGCGCGCGATGTGGACGGTCTCCGTCCGCGCCGCCCGCCCGGCCATCATCGCCGCCGTCGTCCTCTCGACCGCCCGCGCCCTCGGCGAGGGCATCATGCTCGCGATGGTCTCCGGTGGGCGCGGCTTCTCGCCCAACCCCCTCGACGGCGTGACGATGCTGTTCGAGCCGCTGCGGCCGCTCGCCGCGACGATCGTCGACAACGTCGAGTCGCTCAACGCGCCCGCGCTGCGCTCGAGCGTCTACGCCTTCGCCCTCCTGCTGCTCCTGTCGAGCTTCGCCCTGTCCCTCGGCGGCTACTTCGCCAAGCAGCCCATGAAGAAGTACGGGATCCGCGTCTGATGGCCACCCAGCTCCGACCCGAGCCCCTCCCGCCGCTCGAGCCCCACGGCGGGTTCGGCGCCCCCGACGGCCGCCGCAAGCGCTCGGGCGAGTCGCTCTCGACGTGGCGCTACGGCGACCGCATCGCCTACGTCCTGTGCTGGTTCTGCGGGCTGACGCTCTGCGCGATCGCGGGGGCGATCGTGCTGTACATGGCCTACCGCGGGGTGCAGTACCTCAACCTCACGCTGCTGACGACGCACCCGGAGGCGAGCCTGGACCAGTCCAAGAGCGGGGGCTTCCTGGACCCGATCATCGGCACCGTCCTGCTGACGATCATCGGCATCGTCATCGCGACGCCGATCGCCGTGGCCACCGCCGTGTGGATCGTCGAGTACGGCCGCCCGGCCTGGCTCGCGCGCCTCGTGGAGTCCGGCATCGAGATCGTCGCCGGCACGCCCGACATCGTCATCGCGATCTTCGGCCTCGCGCTCTTCCAGCAGCAGCTCTTCTCGCCGCTGTCGCTCACCGCCGAGGGCGGCGCCGTCTTCGGGCGCTCCTTCATGACGGCCGGCGCGATGATGTCGCTCATCGCGCTGCCGATGGTCTTCAGCGCCACGCGCGAGGGGCTGCAGTCCGTCCCCGCGATCATCCGCGAGGCCTCCTACGGCCTGGGCAAGACGAAGATCGCGACGATCCGGCGCGTCCTCATCCCGAGCGTCCGCCCGAACATCTCGACCGGCATGGCCCTCGGGATGGGCCGGATCTGCGGCGACACCGCGATCGTCATCGTGCTGCTCGGCGCGACGCTGCGCCTTGAGTCCGAGGGCGGCATCCCCGGCTTCAACGTCCTGAAGGGGACGGGCAGCACGCTCACCAGCTACGTCTACAACAACTCGCCGGCCGGCGAGGGCGCCGCCCCGGAGAAGGCCTACGCGGCCGCCTTCGTGCTGCTGCTCATCGTCGTGGCCCTGAACTTCGCGGTCGACGTGATCGCGCGGCGCGGGTCCCGGACCGGCCTGGAGACCGGAAGGCTCGGCGCATGAGGACCCAGGACGACGACATGCCCACCCTCAAGCTGCCCTCGGTGCAGGGCCAGGACGCGATGCCCGCAGACCCCGATCTGGATCCGTCGACCCCCGACGCGTCCACCGGCCCGGTCCTGCCGCCGCCGGTCCGCCGGATCCTTCTGGACCAGCCGCCGACGGTGGCGCGCCCGCCCGCGGCCGCCCCGGCGACGACCTCGCTCAACGGTGCGCCGGTCGCCGGGACGGGCGGCACCCGCGTCGCCGCCGAGCCGGGGGAGGAGACGATGCGCCTGGAGCGCCTCAGCGTCTTCTACGACGAGAAGGAGGCGGTGAAGTCCGTCGACCTGTCGATCCGCAAGGGCGAGGTGCTCGCGCTCATCGGGCCGTCCGGCTGCGGGAAGACGACGCTCCTGCGGACGCTCAACCGCCTGACCGAGCTCACGCCGACCGCCCGCCGGGCCGGCCGGATCTCGCTGAACGACACGGACATCGACGAGCTCGAGGTCACGACGCTGCGCCGCCGCATCGCGATGGTCTTCCAGCAGCCCAACCCGTTCCCGATGTCGATCTTCGACAACGTCGCCTACGCCCTGCGCGAGCAGGCGATGAAGCGCCC
This sequence comes from uncultured Conexibacter sp., assembly GCA_964600395.1. Taxonomy (GTDB): domain Bacteria; phylum Actinomycetota; class Thermoleophilia; order Solirubrobacterales; family Solirubrobacteraceae; genus Paraconexibacter. Next base: position 11,034 of record CAZRLR010000054.1, on the reverse strand, counting down.
GGGCAAGGCCGTCGTCGCCCCGCACGTCGAGGACGCGCTGCGCCGCGCCGGCCTCTGGGAGGAGGTCAAGGACGACCTGGACCGGCCCGCCCTGCGCCTCTCCGGCGGCCAGCAGCAGCGCCTGTGCATCGCCCGCGCGATCGCCACGCGGCCCGAGGTCCTGCTCATGGACGAGCCGTGCTCGGCCCTGGACCCCAAGTCGACCGAGGTCATCGAGGCGCTCATCGGCGAGCTGCGCCAGGACCTGGCGATCGTCATCGTCACCCACAACCTGCAGCAGGCCTACCGCGTCGGCGACCACGTCGCCTTCATGTACCTCGGCGACCTCGTCGAGTACGGCTCGGCCGAGCAGGTCTTCGGCGCGCCGCGCGCCCAGCGCACCCGCGACTACGTCGGCGGCGCGTTCGGCTGATGCCCCGGGCGGCCCTCATCGCCTGCCTCGTCCTCGCGGCGACGGCGCTCGGCGCGTGCGAGAGCTCGCAGACCAAGAGCGCGCGCCTGGAGAAGACGGGCAAGAACAAGGCCCAGCTCACGACGGTGTCGGCCGGCGCCGCGAACACCGCGGTCAAGGTCGTCTCGACGACCGTGTTGAGCAACGACGACGGCGGCAAGGCCGCCGTCCTGGAGCTCCAGAACAACGGCCCGGTCGACGAGGTGGACGTCCCCCTCGTCATCACCGTCAAGGACGCCGCGGGCAAGCCGCTGTACAAGAACGACATCGACGGCCTGCAGCCCTCGCTGCAGTCGATGGCCTACCTGCCCAAGGGCGCCAAGGAGTACTGGGTCAACGACCAGGTGCTCGCCGGCAGCCCGCCCAAGTCCGTCGACGTCGAGGTCGGCAAGGCCAAGGGCGAGGCACCGAAGGACGTCCCGAAGATCACCCTCGGCAAGCCCGTGCTGAAGTCCGACACGAGCGGCGCGTACGCGACGGCCGAGATCAGGAACGAGTCGAAGCTCACGCAGATCGACCTGCCGATCTTCGCCGTCGCCCTGAAGGGCGGCAAGGTCGTCGCCGCGGGCCGGGCCATCGTCGAGAAGCTGCTGCCGGCCCCCACCAAGAAGCCCGTCTTCTACAAGATCTTCTTCATCGGCAACCCCAAGGGCGCGACCCTCCAGGTCCACGTCGCGCCGACCGTCCTGCAGGAGGGACCCGCCAAATGACCTCCCCCGTCCTCTTCGCCGCCGAGGGCGAGCCCTGCGGCACCTGCGGCTCGCCGCTGGCCGCCGACCAGCGCTACTGCCTGGCGTGCGGCACCCGGCGTGCGGACACGCGCCTGCCGTTCCTCGACATCCTGCGCCACGACGCGACGGGCCACGCGGCCCCGGTGCTCGCGGCCGGCGCCCCCGGACCCGGTGCCTACGGCGCCGCGGGGGCGATCCCGCCGCCGGAGGGGATCGCCGACCGCGCCCGCGCGAACACCGGGCTCATCGCGAGCGTCGGCGTCCTGCTGCTGGCGATGCTCATCGGCGTGCTCGTCGGATCGGGGCTGGGCGACGACAACAGCTCCGCCTCGGCGGCCGACCAGAAGCCCGTCGTCGTGAGCGTCGGCGGCGTGGCCGCCGCGCCGGCGGCCGCCGCGGCGCCGACGGACACGACCGCGGCCGACGCGACCGCGACGGACGACGCCGCCGACAGCGGCTCGGACTCCTCGTCGAGCAAGAAGAAGACGGCGTCCAAGTCGGCCGACAAGGCGGCGGTGAAGGTCAAGAGCGTCCCGAAGACGAAGCTCAAGTCCCTCGACAAGCTCTCCGGGACCGAGTACCAGAAGCAGATCGACAAGCTCGGCAAGAACATCGCCGTCGGCGGCAAGGCGCCGCCGAAGGACAACAAGGCGCCCGCCGGCGGCGGAGACTTCGAGGACATCGGGTGATCGACTGCGTCGATCACCTGGCGAGAAACAGCCGACCGACTGCGTCGGCCTGCCGTTTCTCGCGGGCAACGTGGGACACGAAAGGCAGGCCATGAGCACGAACGACACGACACCCAAGGCGCCGCTGGGCCGGGCCCTCACGCGCCTGCGCCCGGGCCGCGCCGCGGCCACGACGGGCCAGGCCGACGCCGGCCTGGGCGCCCTGCACGAGCAGCGCGAGACGCTCGCCGAGCGCGTCGCGGAGCTGACGTGGGACCTCGGCGGCCTGACCTACGAGATGGCGATCCGCGACCACTTCCGCCTCGACGTGCTCGTCCGCCACGCGGCGGCGCTGCAGGAGGCCGACGCCGAGCTCGGCGAGGTCGAGCGCCTGCTGGCCGCCGCCGAGCAGGGCGTCAGCGGCCAGTGCCGCAGCTGCGGCGCGGTCCACAGCCGCGGGGCGACGTACTGCTGGAAGTGCGGGCAGCCGCTCATGCTGCAGGCGCCGAGCTCCCTCATCCCGACCGCGTGACGCGGTCGCTGACAGGTTCCGGACGCCTGGGCGCCCCGTTCCTGTCAGCGAGCGCTACCGCGGGTGAGGCTGATGCCCTCGAGGACGTTGGCGACGGTCTCACAGGCGTCCACCGACGCCTCGAGCGACGCGAAGACGTCCTTCCAGCGGATGACGACCATCGGGTCGATGCCGGCGACGAAGAGCGAGCCGATCGCGTCGCGCGTGACGCGATCGCCGTCGTTCTCCAGCCGGTGGATCTCGACGAGGTGCGGCGCCATGTCCGCGCCCGAGCGCAGGCAGCGCAGCGCGTCGGCGACCTGCACGCCGGCCTGGACGAGCACCTCCGCGAGCGACGTGGCCTGCTCCATCGGGGCCTCGATGCCGTACGTCGCCATCGTGTCCGACGTCTGCTCGGCGAAGTCCACCACGTCGTCCAACGCGCTGGCCAGCGCGTGGCCGTCGGCTGTGGACATGCAGCCCCGGCGCCGTGGCCCCGTGCTGTGCAGCGCGTGGATGATGTCGTGCGTGATCCGGTCGCCCTCGTGTTCGCAGAGGAGCATCTCCCGCGCGAGGTCCGATCGCTCGGGGTAGTCCTTCATGAGGTCCCGGAGGACGAGGGTGGCGCGCTGGACGTTGCGACCGGACTCCTCCAGGAGCTCGAGCACGACGCGGTCGTCGGCACGGCGGCCGGGGAAGAGCATCCGCTTGACCCTAAGCCCGGTCCGCCGCCGGTCGCCACAAGTTCACAGCTCTTTCACAGTGGCTTCACCGGCCGGTAACGAGCCACTTCGGGCCGCCCGCGAGGCTGCGGTCCATGGAGGCCGCATCCCAGCCCGAGGAAGTGCTCTACGCCGGGCAACTCGAGATCCGACCCGCCGACGGGCTCGTCCTGGCGGCCGGCCGCGCCCTGACGCTCTCGGTCCGCGAATTCCAGCTGCTGTGCGCGCTCGTGCGCCGGCAGGGGGGCATCGTCGCCCGCCACGACCTCTACCGCACGGTGTGGGGCGGCGAGCTGCGGGACGGCGACCGCTCCATCGACGTCTACGTCCACAAGCTGCGCTCGAAGCTCGACGGAGCGCTGCCGGGCTGGTCGCACATCCACACCCACGTGGGGTTCGGCTACCGGTTCATGCCGGAACCTTCACACCCTTTTCACACCAATGCGACATCGGCGCAACAGGATCCAGGCGCGTCGCCTGCAGCCTGAGGTCGACTGTCCAATCCCGAAGGAGACGTAGTGAAATCCAGCAAGTTCATCGCCGTGCTCGGCACGGGGGCCCTCGCCCTCGGCGTCGCGGCCTGCGGGAGCGACGACAACAGCAGCACGAGCAGCTCCAGCAGCTCGGGCTCCGGTTCTGCGCCGCAGGTCAACGCGACGCTCAACGGCGCCGGATCGACCTTCGCCGCCCCGATCTACCAGCAGGTGAGCGGCAAGCTCAAGGAAGGCGGCCTGACCGTCAACTACCAGGGCGTCGGCTCCGGTGACGGCGTCGCCCAGCTGCAGGCCGGCACCGCCGACTTCGCCGGCTCGGACCCGGCGCTCACGGACGAGGACAAGGGCAAGATGAAGGTCCCGCCGGTGCAGGTCCCGATCGCCGTCGGCGCGATCACCGTCTCCTACAAGCTCGACGGGCAGGACTCGGGCATCAAGTTCGACGGGGCGACGCTCGCCGACGTCTACCTCGGCAAGATCAAGAAGTGGAACGATCCGGCCATCGCCAAGCTCAACGACGGCGTCGACCTGCCGGACGAGGACATCACCGTCGTCCACCGCTCGGACTCCTCGGGCACGACGAAGGGCTTCACGCAGTTCCTCGCCAACTACTCGCCCGAGTGGGAGAGCGGCCCCGGTGTCGACAAGGACATCAAGTGGCCGACCGGCACCGGCGCCAAGGGCAACGACGGCGTCGCCGCCGCCGTGAAGCAGACGGAGGGCAGCATCGGCTACGTCGAGCAGGCCTACGCGCTGCAGAACAAGTTCACGTTCGCCGACATCCAGAACAAGGGCGGCACGTTCGTGGCCCCGACGCTCGAGTCGACCTCCGCGGCGGCCGAGGGCCTGGAGGTCCCGGAGGACCTGGGGATCAGCACGATCGACTCGCCGAACCCGAAGGCGTACCCGATCGTCTCGCAGACCTTCCTCGACTTCCCGACCGACCCGTGCAAGGCCGGCGGGGACGAGGCCAAGGCCAAGGGCCTGGTCGCCTTCGCGACGTACCTCCTCGGGACCGAGGGCCAGGACACGATCAAGCAGCTCTCGTACGCCCCGCTGCCGAGCGAGCTCGCCACGAAGGGCACCGACGCGCTGAAGGCCGTCACCTGCAACGGCAAGGCGCTCGGCGGAGCCTGATGGCGTCGACCGTCGCACCGCTGGACACCGCCGACCGCTCCTTCGGGGAGCGGTCGGCGGCGGCGCGACGCGCCGATCCGCTGTTCCGCGGGGGCCTGATGGTCCTCGCGGGCCTCGTCCTGGTCCTGCTGGCCTTCTTCTTCGTCTTCCTCATCGCCAAGGCGCGGCCGGCGCTCGCCCACCAGGGCATCTTCTCGTTCGTCACCTCCAACGACTGGAACCCGTCGAAGGAGATCTTCGGCGCCTGGCCGCTGCTCGCCGGGACGCTCATCACCTCGGCGACCGCGATGGTCATCGGGGTCCCCGTGGCGGTGGCGGCCGCGCTCTACATCACCGAGCTCGCACCGGCCCGGGCGCGACAGCCGCTGACGATCCTCGTCGAGCTGCTCGCGGCCGTTCCGTCCGTCGTCTACGGCCTGTGGGGCGTCTTCGTCCTCATCCCGAAGCTGCGGGGCACCGAGTCGAGCGTCGCCGACAGCCTTTCGTTCCTGCCGTTCGTCGGCGGTAACGTCGCGGGCCCGAACTACTTCATCGCCGGCCTGCTGCTGGCGATCATGATCCTGCCGATCGTCAGCGCGATCTCGCGGGAGGTCATCTCGACCGTCCCGGCCGAGCACAAGGAGGCCGCGCTGGCCCTGGGCGCCACGCGCTGGGAGATGATCCGGATCGCCGTCCTGCCGTACTCGCGCAGCGGCATCACCGGCGCGGCGCTGCTCGGCCTCGGCCGGGCGGTCGGCGAGACGATCGCCGTCGTCCTCGTCATCGGGAACTCGCCCGTGGTCGGCAAGCAGATCTTCGATCAGGGCTATTCGCTGGCCGCCGTCATCGCCAACGAGTTCGGCGAGGCCGCCAACGACAAGCTGCACTCCGGCGCGCTCATCGCCGCCGGCCTGCTGCTGTTCATCCTGACCCTCGCCATCAACGGCGTCGCCCGGGGCCTCGTCATCCGCGCCGAGCGGCGGCAGGGCACCCGCCTGCCGCCGGCCGCCGTCGCGGCGTCGGACCTCGCCGAGCCGGAGGCCACCACCGCATGAGCACCCCGGACACCTCCGCCCGCCTCCTGCTGGCGCCCCTCTCAGGCCGGCGGCGGACGACCGACAGGGTCATGCGCGCCATCCTCGCCCTCGGCACGATCGTCGCGCTCATCCCGCTCGTCCTCGTCGTCTACTACCTCTTCTCCCGCGGGCTGAAGGGGATGTCGTGGTCGTTCCTGACGACGGATCCGACCGGCAACTTCCTCGGGGACCCGGGCGGCGTGAAGTCCGCGATCGTCGGCACGCTGCAGATCGTCGCGCTCGCGGCGCTCATCTCGATCCCGGTCGGGATCGGGGTGGCGCTCTACCTCGTCGAGTTCGGCAAGAAGACGCTCTTCGCGCAGGCTGTCCGCTACTTCATCGACGTCATGACGGGCGTGCCGTCGATCGTCTTCGGCCTGTTCATCTACATCACGCTCGTCACGACCAAGGTCGGCGGTGAGTCGTTCACGGGGTGGAAGGGGGCGCTCGCGCTCTCGCTGCTCATGCTCCCCGTCGTCACGCGATCGGCCGAGGTCGTCCTCGGCCTCGTGCCCGAGTCGCTGCGGGAGGCGGCGCTCGCGCTCGGTGTCCCCCGCTGGAAGGTGACGCTGAAGATCGTGCTGCCGACCGCGCTGCCGGGGCTCATCACCGGCTCGCTGCTCGCCGTCGCCCGCGGGATGGGGGAGACCGCACCACTGCTGTTCACCTCCGCCTACGTCGCCGGGACGAGCTACAACCTCGGCGGCCGGATGAACTCGCTGCCCGTCCAGATCTTCTCGGACATCAGCCAGCCCAACGACGCGATCGTCAACCGGGCCTGGGCGGCGGCCCTGACGCTGGTCGTCATCATCCTCCTCATCACCCTCGTCGCCCGCATCGCGGCCCGCAGGAGCCGCTTCACATGACCCCAGACCCCGCCGCCACCCGAAAGCCGGACCAGGAGCCCACGATGTCCTCGATGCCGTCCGACCGTCCCCGCACGCCAGGTGACCCGGCCGGCACCGGGGCGGCCGCCCCCGCCGCGGGCGCCACGGCGGCCGCGACGCCCGGGCACTCGATGTCGGTCCGTGGCGTCAACGCGTACTACGGCGAGACGCACGCGATCAAGAACGTCAGCATCGAGTACCGCGCCAACCAGGTCACGGCGATGATCGGACCCTCCGGCTGCGGCAAGTCGACGCTCCTGCGCTGCCTGAACCGGATGCACGAGGAGATCCCCGGGGCGCGCGCCGACGGGACGATCCTCCTCGACGACACCGACATCTACGGCAAGGGCGTCGACGTCGTCTCCGTGCGCCGCGCGATCGGCATGGTCTTCCAGAAGCCCAACCCGTTCCCGACGATGTCGATCTTCGACAACGTCGCCGCGGGGCTCAAGCTCAACGGCATCAAGGGCGTGGACCTGCAGGAGCGGGTCGAGCAGTCGCTGCGAGGCGCCGGCCTGTGGGAGGAGGTCAAGGACCGGCTCTCGGCCCCCGGCATCGGGCTCTCGGGCGGTCAGCAGCAGCGCCTGTGCATCGCGCGGACGATCGCCGTGCAGCCGCGGATCGTCCTCATGGACGAACCGTGCTCGGCGCTGGACCCGATCGCGACGCTCAAGGTCGAGGACCTCATCCACGAGCTCAAGCAGCAGTACACGATCGTCATCGTCACCCACAACATGCAGCAGGCCGCGCGTGTGGCCGACACGACCGCCTTCTTCCTCCTCGGCGACATGGTCGAGCACGCCGACACGGACGCGATCTTCTCGACGCCGAAGGACTCGCGCACCGAGGAGTACGTCACCGGGAAGTTCGGCTGAGATGCCCGGCGCCGGCCGGCCGCACTTCCAAGACCAGCTGCGCGAGCTCGAGGCGGCCGCCATGGGCGGCATGGAGATGGTGCTCGGTCAGGTCGACCGGACGCTGGAGGCGCTCGAGCACGTGGACGTCGAGCTCGCCGAGTTCGTCGTCCTGGACGACGACCGCGTCGACGGCCGCTACCTCGAGGTGCACCAGGGCGTGCTGTCGCTGCTCGCCCTCCAGGCGCCCGTCGCGGGGGACCTGCGGGTCGTCGCGGCGCTCCTGCAGGTCATCAAGAACATCGAGCGCATGGGCGACCAGTGCGTGAACATCGCCAAGCTCATCCCGCTCTGCGGGCATGAGCCGCCGATCCAGCCCGAGATCCTCGAGCGCGTGCTGCGCATGGGCCGTGCGGCCCGGGACGAAGTCGCGCTCTCGCAGCGCGCGTTCACCGAGCGCGACGTGGCGCTCGCGGGTGATCTCGCGCGTCAGGACCGCGAGATCAACGGCCTGAACCGCGAGATCTTCGGCCTGGCGGTGAAGCTCGGCGAGAACGCCGACATCCGCGAGTGGACGATGACGATGGTGATGGTCGCCCGCGCCTTCGAGCGGATCGGCGACAACGCCGTCGACGTGGGGGAGCAGACGGCCTTCATCGTGACGGGCCTCTTCCGGGAGTTCTCGGACTCTTCACACCCCTGAAACACCGGCGTTTGCGAAGAAAATCCGCGGAGGATGCGGCATAACCGTCGGCATGTGCGGTTAGGCACCTGCTGCCGGGTTGTGATTTTTCCGTGACTTTGCCGGTGGGCGGGCAACGCCCACCCCCGGCGCGCGTAACATCCAGATACATGACGCAACGGGTTTTCACCGGCACGGACGAAGAGCGTCCCGCCGCTCATCCCGGCGCTGCACCGCTCAGGATCGCCGTGGTCGACACCGACTCCGGCTTCCTGCAGGTGCTGTCCAAGCGCCTGGAACGCCTCGGCTGGGAGCATCGCGTCCTCGCGAGCGCCGTCCCCACCGACACCATCGTGGCCATGCGCCTCGGCGCGCTGGTCATCGACCTGTCCGTCCTCGGGCCGCAGGCCTGGGACTACCTCGAGAAGCTCGCCGGCGAGCTGCCCGGGCTCCCGATCATCGTCTGCACCGGCCAGTCCACCGTCGCCCAGCGCGTCCGCGGCCTGCGCCTCGGGGCCGACGACTGGCTGCAGAAGCCGTGCCACCCCGAAGAGCTCATCGCCCGGATCGAGGCGGTCGTCCGCCGGCGGCGGCACGCCGAGGCGCGCAACGAGATCGGCCCGATCGCGGCCGGCGAGATCGAGATCCGCGCCGACCGCTTCCAGGCCTTCGTCGACGGGCTCTCCGTCGACCTCACGCGCCGCGAGTTCGAGCTCATCGAGCTGCTGGCCTCGGCCGAGGGCCGGGTCCTGGAACGCGAGGAGATCTACCAGCGGGTCTGGGGCTACGCCATGGCCCGCGGTGACCGTTCGGTCGACGTCTTCGTCCGCAAGCTGCGGCAGAAGCTCGAGAAGGCGTCCCCGGGCTGGCGCTACATCCACACCCACTTCGGGGTGGGCTACCGCTTCGCGCCGGAGATCGTCGAAGGCCCGGTGGACGGCCTGGAGGCGTCGACCGTCCCCGCCGCCGGCGGGCTGGACGAGGACGAGCGCCCCGCGCCGGTCGTCGTCCCCGTCTGACGCACGCGTCGTAGACTGGGCAGCGTGAACAAGGTCGCGCTGCGCAACGCCGGGATCGTCGTCCTGCTCGCCCTCGGGGTCTTCGCCCTGCCGGGCGGGCGGACCTCCGCGGCGTTCATCGGCGGCCTCTTCTCGACACTCATCCTCGCGTCGCTCGTGTTCGCCGCCTGGCGGATGTACCGCGAGCACCGGATCGCGCTCTACAGCCTCGGGGACCGCGACCGGGGGATGCTCTACGGCGCGGTCGGCGGGATCGTGCTGGCGGCGGCCGGCAGCGGCAAGCTGCTCAGCGGCGGCGGCCCCGGCGTGCTGCTCTGGTTCGCGCTCGTCGGGGGCGCGATCTTCGCGTTCGTGCAGGTCTACCGGAACTTCAAGGCGTACAACATCTAGGTCGGTCCCCGCGCGCGCTCAGTCCAGCGCGACGGCAGCGAGCGCGAGGAGCGCGTAGAGCGCCAGGCCGGTGCCCAGCAACGTGAGGCCACGGCCGACCGGGATCGGGCGGCCGGCGTGCAGCGCGTCCTCGGTGGCCCGCCAGCGCTGCGGGGCCAGGCCCGCCATGAGGGCGCCGGCGAGGATCGGCGGGGCGGCGACGAGCCACCGCAGCAGCTCGTGGTCGAAGCTCAGCGCCTTGGCGGCCGCCACGCCGCCGGCGACCGAGGCCAGCGCCGTGCGGACCCACGCCAGGAACGTCCGCTCGTTGGCCAGCGAGAAGCGGGCGTCGACGTCGGGCACGGGCCGATCCTACCCTGCGCAACGGGCTGCGCAGCCTCGACGCACTTGCGTCACACAAGTGCCGTAGCGCCGTCGCAGGGCCGCGGGCGAAGGTCCAGGCATGGCGCGACACGACGACGAGGACGGACAGGCCAGCGTCGAGCTGGCCGCGATCCTGCCGCTCATCGCGGTGGTCGTGATGCTGCTGTGGCAGGCGGCGGTGGCCGGGCAGGCGGTGTGGCTCGCCGGGACGGCTGCCCGTGCCGCCGCCCGGGCCGCGGCGGTCGGCGGCGAGCCCCGCCAGGCCGCGGCGGGGACGCTGCCGCGCTCGCTCCGGCACGGGCTGCGCGCGGTGACGCTGAAGGACGGCGCGGTGCGGGTCTGGATCCACATCCCGAGCGTCGTCGCGGGCGGTCCCCGGGTGGCCACCGTCAGCGCGCGGGCGCGCTTCCGCCCGCAGGAGGGCTGAGATGCGCCGGTCCTGTCGTCGCGGCGTCCGGTCGGCCGAGGCCGGCCAGTCCTCGGTCGAGCTCGTCGCGCTGCTGCCCCTGCTGGTCGTCGTCGCGCTCGGCGTCGCGCAGCTGCTGGCCGCCGGCGTCGGGCGTGAGCTGGCCGCGCACGCGGCCGAGAACGGGGCGATCGCACTGGCCGACGGGGAGGACGCGGGCGACGCCGTCCGCGAGGCGCTCCCCGGCTGGGCCCGGGCCCGCGTCCGCGTCACGGTGCACGGCCGCGAGGTGCGCGTCCGCCTGACGCCGCCGACCGTCTTCCCCGGCGCGGGCGCGGCGCTGGACAGCGAGGCGAGGGCCGACGCCGGGCCCGTGGCCGGCGGCCCGTCGACGCCGGCCGGGGCCGCGGCGGCGCCGGCGGTGGCCACGACCGCGTTCGGCGCGGTGACGGAGCCGACCGAGGACCGGCCGACCCCGTCGGCGGTGGGCAGGCCAGGAGCGATCGCTGGCAGGGCCTCGTGTCCCTGTTCCTCGCCCCGCCCGTGCGTCGGCCCGACGCCGGCCCGGCGCTCGGCGAGCTGCACCGTGCACCGGGCGACCCGCCCCGCGCGGGCGGGGCATCCCGGCGGACATCGCGCCGGCGCCCGGTCGCCCGGCGGCGCC
>CAZRLR010000053.1:0-16184 GCA_964600395.1 uncultured Conexibacter sp. | reverse complement strand
GGCAGGGGTGGTGGCCGGCGGTGAGCATGTTGAAGACGGGGATCGTCCCCTCCGCCGCGAGCTCCTCCAGCAGCGCGTCCGGCCCGGTCCGCACGCCCACGGCCTGCACGTGGCGGCTGAGGATCCGGGCGGTGTCCTTCACCGACTCGCCGCGCGAGAGCTGCATCTCCCCCGGGCGCAGGATCATCGGATGGCCGCCGAGCTCGGCGACCCCGGCCTCGAACGACAACCGTGTGCGCGTCGACGGCTTCTCGAAGATGAGCGCGACGGTCTTGCCCGCCAGCGCCCGCGAGGCGAGCGGCTGCGCCTTGAGCTCGAGGGCGCGGTCCAGGAGCGCGTCCAGCTCGTCGCGCGTCAGCTCGGTACCGGTCAAGAAGGAGCGTGCCATGGGGCGCGGGAAGATACCGGGCGTGCGCGTGCTCACCTGGAACCTCTTCCACGGCCGGTCGCTGCCGCCCTCCGGCCGCGACCTGCAGGACGCGTTCGCCGCGGCGCTCGCCGGCTGGGCGTGGGACGTGGCGCTGCTGCAGGAGGTCCCGCCGTGGTGGCCGGCGCCGCTCGGCCGGGCCTGCCACGCCAGCGCCCGCGGGGCGCTCACCTCGCGCAACGCGCTGCTGCCGCTGCGCAAGCTGCTCGCCCAGCAGTTCCCCGACGTCGTGAAGTCCAATGGCGGGGGGAGCAACGCGATCCTCGTCCGCGGCATCGGGATCGCCGAGCACCGCGTCGTCGAGCTGCGGCGCCGGCCCGAGCGGCGGGTCGCGCACGCCGTGCGCCTGGCCGACGGGCGCTGGATCGCCAACCTGCACGCCCAGGTGCACTCCGAGGTCCACGCGCAGGCGGACCTGGCCACGGCCGCCACGGCGCTGGACCGCTGGGCGGGCGCCGGGACGGCGGTCGTCCTGGGCGGGGACACGAACACCCGCCGCCCGCGCGCCGGCGACCTGACGTCCCTCGGCGGCCACGACGTGGACTTCGTGCTGGCGCGGGGCTGGCGGCGGGTCGGCGAGCTCGACGTCCTGGATCGTGGGACGCTGTCAGATCACGCGCCGGTCGCCATGACGTTGGCGCGCACAGCCGACACCATCGCCGGCGCCACGCCGTAACCGCAGCAGCAGCACCTCCTCAAAGCAAGGACCCGACATGACCGCCAAGCCCTTCCTGCTCACCCTCGCCGCCGTCGGCGCCATCGCGTTCGCCGGCTGTGGCGACGACAACGGCGTGGGCGTCGCGACGACCCCGGCCGCCACCGACACCGCCGTGTCCACGACCGCCGCCGCCCCGGCCACGACGCCCGCCGAGACGACGACCGAGGCCGCGCCCGCCACGACCGAAGCCGCCCCCGCGACGACCGAAGCCGCGCCCGCCGCCGCCCCCGCGGCGACCGGTCCCGTGACGATCTCGATGAAGAACATCGCCTTCAACCCGAAGGAGGTGACGGTGAAGGCCGGCACGAAGATCACGTGGAAGATGGACGAGCCGGTGCCGCACAACGTCGTCGCCGACAGCGGCGCGGACTTCAAGTCCGAGATCCTCAACGAGGGCGAGACGTTCGAGTACACCCCGGAGAAGCCCGGCACGATCGAGTACGAGTGCACCCTGCACCCGGGCATGGTGGGGACGATCACCGTCCAGTAGCCGGACGCCGCCTCGAGGGACCCGAGGGCCGATCTGGTGGGCCCGGGACCCCGCAGGATCGGCCCTCGCCCGTTCGGCGCCGCCGAGGGCCGATCGTGTGGGCCTCGGACCCCGCAGGATCGGCCCTCGACGTCGCGGGTGGCTCACCGCGCCGCGGGGGCGCCGTCTGATCAGCGCCGCGCCGCGAGGGCGCCGGCTAATCAGCGGCGCCCGATCAGCGGCCGTCTGATCAGCGCCGCGCCGCGCCGAAGCCCTGGAGCATGAGCAGCGCGCGTTGGCCCGCCGTCCCGGGCTTGGGCAGGACGCCGAGCTGCATCGCGGCGCCGTAGACGTCGTAGAACGCCCGCAGTCGCCAGACGCGCTGCGCGTCGTCCAGCTCGGCGTAGAGGACGGCGTGCGCGATGAGGAAGCGCCCGGTCGCCGGCAGGGTCGCCAGGCGCCCGCGCTGCGTCGCGACGAGCTTGCAGGGGACGGCCGCCACCGCCCCGGTCACCGGGGCCGGGCCCGTCGGCTCCAGCCGGCCGTCCGGGAAGGCCGTCCACGCGGCGCGCAGGTGGCCGAGGAAGGCCTCGACGCCGTCCCGCGGCGCGGTCAGCGGATCCTCGTAGTGCAGGTCCGCCGCGCAGCACGCGCGGACGGCCGCCTCGTCCTGCGCGCCGTACGCCGCCAGCAGCGCCCCGACGGCGTCCGGGACCGGCGCGTCGACGCCGCCGCCGGCCGGGCTCATGCCGGCGCGCCGCCGCCGAACTCCGCCAGGCCGTCCTGCGGCGAGGACGCCTCGGCGTACAGCCGCCGGGGGATGCGCCCGGCCAGGCGCGCCAGGCGCCCGCCCTCCACCCCGGCCCGGATCGCCAGCGCCATCGAGACCGGATCCTGCGCCCGGCTGATCGCGCTCGCGCAGAGCACGGCGTCGCACCCGAGCTCCATCGCGATCGCGGCGTCGCTCGTCGTCCCCACGCCGGCGTCCAGCACGACCGGGACGGTCGCCGCCTCGACGATGAGGGCGATGTTGTACGTGTTGCGGATTCCCATCCCGCTGCCGATCGGCGAGCCCAGCGGCATGACCGCGGCGCAGCCGACGTCCTGCAGGCGCCGGGCGAGCACCGGGTCGTCGGTCGTGTAGGGCAGGACGGTGAAGCCGTCGGCGACGAGCTCCTCGGCGGCGACGAGCAGCTCGGCGGCGTCCGGCAGCAGCGTCCGCTCGTCCCCGATGACCTCGAGCTTCACGAGGTCGGTCGCGAACGCCTCGCGGGCGAGCTTGGCCGTGAGCACCGCGTCACGGGCGGTGTAGCAGCCGGCGGTGTTCGGCAGGATCTCCACGCCGCAGCGGTCCAGCGTCGCGACGAGCGAGCCGCGCGACTCGGGGTCCACGCGCCGCAGGGCGACGGTGACGAGCTCGGTGTTGCTGGCCCGCACGGCCTCCTCGAGGGTCTGCAGGCGGGGGAAGCCGCCCGTCCCGAGCAGCAACCGCGAGCGCAGCGTGCGCCCGCCGATCCGCAGGACGTCGTCGGCGGTCTGCGTCAGCGGCTCCATGTCGGGCGGATCATCCTCCTTGGACGGCGACGAGGACCTCGACTTCGTCGCCGTCGTGCAGCACGGTGCTCGCCCAGGCCGCACGGGGGACGACCTCCGCCGCGATGGCGACCGCCACGCCGCGGTCGCGGTGGGGCAGGTCCAGGACGTCGAGCAGGCCGTCGACCGTCGCGCCGTCGGGGACGTCGCTGCGCGTCTGGCCGTTCACGGTGATCGTCATGCGGGGATCCTCGCGAAGCGGGCGGGCGCGAAGGCGGGGTCCAGGCCGGCGTCCTCCCCGGCGAGCAGCGCGGCGATGCGGTCGGCGGTGACCGGCGTCAGGAGCACGCCGTTGCGGTGGTGCCCGCAGGCCAGCACGACGCCGTTCCAGGCGCCGAGCAGCGGGGCGTTGTCGGGCGTCGCGGGGCGCAGGCCGGCGATCGCCGCCTCCAGGTCGAGCTCCAGGACGCCGGGGACGAGCTCGCCCGCGTCGCGCAGCAGCTCGTAGACGCCCAGGGCGGTGACGGACGTGTCGTACCCGCGGTCCTCCATCGTCGCGCCCAGGACGATGCGCCCGTCGCTGCGCGGGACGAGGTAGCCGCCGTCCCAGCGCACGACGTGGTCCAGGAGCGGCGCCTCGCCGGCGCGCGCGTTCAGGCGCAGGACCTGGCCCTTGACCGGCCGGACGCAGAGCCCGGGCAGCCCGTCGACCCGCGCGGACCACGCGCCCGCGGCGAGGACGACCTGCCCGGCGACCAGGCGCTCGCCGTCGGCGAGCGTGACGGCCCCGGGCTCGATCGCCTTCACGCAGGCGCCGGTGCGCAGGACGACGCCCGCCGTCTCGCAGGCGACGACGAGCGCCTCGCAGACCGCGCGCGGGTCCACGGCGTGGTCGGCGGGGGCATGGAAGGCGGCGCGGATCGTCGGCGCGAGCGCCGGCTCCAGGCGGCGGGCCGCCGACGGCAGCAGGCGCGCGACGTCGACGCCGAGCTCCTCGCGCAGGCGGATCTCGCGGTCGACGTGCTCGGCCTCGTCGCGGTCGCGGGCGACGACGAGGGTGCCGCAGGCGCGGAAGTGGACGTCGGCGCCGGCGGCCTCCTCGAGCTCCTGTGCGAAGGACGGCCAGCGGGCGGCGCTGTCGAGCCCGAGCGCCAGCAGGGCGCGCTCCTGGGCGTCGGCCTCGGCGACGGGCGCGAGCATGCCGGCGGCGACGTGGGCGGCCGCGCCGTAGGACGGCAGGCCCCCGCGCTCGCAGAGCGTGACCGCCAGGCCACGGGCGCGGGCGCGCCAGGCGATGGCCAGGCCGACGATGCCGCCGCCGACGACGAGGACGTCCGGGGTCGGGCCGGCGGGTGTGGCGGAGGCGGGGGTCACGGCGATCGGCTGCCAGCGTAGCCCGACCCGTCCCGGTCGTCCGAGGGCGCCGCCGTCCCGGGCTCGAGGCGGGCGTCCGCCCGACGCTGCGAGACTGCAGGGCGTGGACCGCCGCACCCGCCTGCACGCCGCCCGCCTGTACCTCGTCACCCCGGCGATCGCGCCCGGACGCCTGGCCGCGGCGCTCGACGGCGGCGTCGACCTCGTCCAGCTGCGGATCAAGGACCCGGCCGACGACGTGGCCCTGCTGCGCGAGGCCGCCGTCGTCCGCGAGGTCTGCGCCCGCGCCGGCGTCCTGTTCGTCCTCAACGACCGGCCCGACCTCGTGGCCGCCGCGGGGGCCGACGGCGTGCACGTCGGGCAGGACGACATGGCGGTCGCCGACGTGCGCGCGCTCGTGGGGCCGGACGTCCTGATCGGCCTCTCGACGCACTCGCCGGCGCAGGTCGACGCCGCCCACCGCGCCGCCGGGGGCGTGGACTACATCGGCGTCGGGCCGGTGCACGCGACGCCGACGAAGCCGGGCCGCCCCGCGGTGGGGCTGGAGCTCGTCGCGCACGCCGCCGCGCACGCGACGCTGCCGTTCGTCGCCCTCGGCGGGGTGGACGCCCGGACCGCCGCCGCGGTCCGTGAAGCCGGTGGCGTCCGTATCGCCGTCGTGCGCGCGATCACCGAGGCCCAGGACCCCGCTGCCGCCGCCCGCGGGCTGCGGGCGACGCTGACGAGCACCTCCGAGGAGGCCGGCGTTGGGATCGCGTAGCCGCAAGCGCGGCCGGCCCGCCGGGGCGCCGCCCGCGCAGGCCCCGCGTCCCGCGGCGCCGCGCCCCACGACCCCGGCCCCCCGCGAGCCCACGGCCGGGCCGCTGGACGAGTTCAGCGTCGTCGCGCCCCCGCCGCAGGCCGTCGCGCCGGAGGGTGCCGCGGACCCCGGCGCGGCCGCGCCCAAGCCCAAGAAGCTGCGCGGCGAGGCCGCCAACGAGGCGGTCCGCGCCGGGCTGAAGCCGCTCGGCGAGGACGAGCGCCCGCCCGCGCTGCTCGTCGCCGTCGCGCTCACCGGGCTCGTCGGCCTGGCGAACGTCGTCCTCTTCCTCGCCGGCGTGGAGATCGACGGCCGGGCCCCGAACGCGAGCGGCGTCGTCGGCTTCGCCGGGCTCATGTTCGTCATGTCCTGGGGGATGTGGACCAAGCGCTACTGGGCGATCCTCGGCTTCCAGGCGCTGCTGGCGCTCATCGTCATCATCTTCGCGCTCTTCCTGCCGACGGCGTCCAACCTGCAGGCCGTCGGGGTCTGCGTCGTCATCGTCGGCCTCGGCGGCTGGCTCTTCTGGAAGCTCGTGCGCGTGCTGTCGCGCGTGCAGATGCCCGAGCGGCCCGAGCGCCCGGGCGCCTGACGCACCGGATATCGTCGCGTCATGCGACGCGCCGCCGCCGTCCTGTCGAGCCTCACCGCCGCTGCCGTGACCGCCGCCGCCCCAGCGCTCGCTGTCGCGCCGGCCAAGGGCGCGCGCTTCAGCGGCCGCACGTCGCAGGGCTTCGCAGTCACGGCCCGGACGACCTCGAACGGCAAGACGCCGCAGCTGCGGTTCCGCGACCGCCTGCAGTGCTCGAACGGCGACCGGATCTCCGGGACGTCCGTCTACGCGCGCCAGGCCCCGACGATCACCGCCGACGGGCGCATCGACTACTTCAAGCGCTACCCGAAGCTCCCGCCGGAGCCCGGCTTCCCGCGCGGCACGAAGCAGTTCCAGCGCATCACGGGGCGCTTCGTCACTCGCGACCGCGTGTCCCTCCGCGTCGCCCAGACCGTCGTCGGCCTCAAGGGCGGCCCGACGTGTCGCTTCGCCGTCACGTTCGTCCTGCGCCGCCAGGGCTGAACGCGAGCGGGTTGGATAGGCTCGAGCGCATGGCTGAAAGCACGTACGACGTCGTCGTCATCGGTTCGGGGCCCGGCGGCTACGTCGCGGCGATCAGGTCCGCCCAGCTGGGGCTGAAGACCGCGGTCGTGGAGAAGGGCGACATCGGCGGGCGCTGCCTGAACGTCGCGTGCATCCCGGCCAAGGCGGTCCTCCGCGTCGCGGACATCCTCACCGAGGTCCGCGAGGCCGACGACTTCGGCATCACCGTGAGCGAGCCGACCGTTGACTTCGGGAAGGTCGGCGAGCGCCGTCAGAAGGTCGTCAAGACCCTCACCGGCGGCGTCAGCGGCCTGATGAAGAAGAACGGCATCGACGTCATCGAGGGCGTCGGGTCGGTCACCGCCGACGGGAACGTCGTCGTGGGCGGCGAGACGATCACGGCGAGCAAGGGCGTCATCCTCGCGACCGGCAGCGTCAAGCGGCCGATCCCCGGCACGCAGTTCGGCGGCCGCGTCATCGGCACCGAGGAGGCGTGGGCGCTGGAGGAGCTGCCGGCCTCGATGGTCGTCGTCGGCGCCGGCGCGTCCGGCAGCGAGATCGCCTCCGCCTACGCCCGCCTCGGCGTCGAGGTGCAGCTCTTCGAGGGCCTGGACCGCGTTCTGCCGTCCGAGGACGCCGACATCTCCAAGCTCGCCGAGCGCGGCTTCAAGAAGCAGGGCATCAAGGTCCGCACCAAGACGTTCGTCGAGAACGTCCAGACCCACGACGACAAGGTCACCTTCACCTTCGGCGAGGAGGCCGGCGAGGCTGACTGGCTCGTCATCGCCGCCGGCCGCGGGCCGGACGTCGAGGGCCTCGGCCTCGACAGCGCGGGCGTGAAGCTCGCCGACAACGGCGTGATCGAGGTCGACGGCGCGCAGAAGACGAGCGTCGAGAACGTCTACGCGATCGGCGACCTCGTGCATGGCCCGGCGCTCGCGCACAAGGCCTCCGACGAGGGCGTCATCGCCGCCGAGGCCATCGCCGGCAACAGCACGCACCCGATCGAGTACATCGACATCCCGCGGGCGACGTTCTGCACCCCGAACGTCGCGTCGTTCGGCCTCACGGAGGAGCAGGCGCGCGAGCAGGGCTACGACGTCGTGGTCGGCAAGGTTCCCTACGGCGCCGTGGGCGCGGGCACGGTCTACGGTGACCGCACCGGCCTCGTCAAGCTCGTCGGCGACAAGCAGTACGGGGAGATCCTCGGCGGCCACATCGTCGGCGCCAAGGCGACCGAGCTCATCCAGGAGCTCGTCAACGCCAAGGCGCTGGAGGGCGGCTACCCCGAGGTCGCGCGCATGGTCCACGGGCACCCGACGATGAGCGAGGCCGTCATGGAGGCCGCCCGGGCCGCGGACGGCTGGCTCGTCCACGGGTAGCGCGGTGGACGACGACGTCCTGCCCGTCGTCGTCCGGGGCGCCGGCGGCGGTGCCGCCGACGGCGAGCCGCCGATGCCCGCGTTCTACGTCGACATCGCCAGCCCCGAGTGCCTGCTGAGCGCCGAGCGGATCCTCGCGACGATGCCCGTCGCCGTGGAGTGGATCCCCGTCCACCTCTCCCCGCCCGCGGCCGACGACGCGACGCGCGCGCAGCTCGCCGCGACCGCCGCCGCGCGCGACCTGCAGCCCGTGCGCTGGCCGCCGCCCTTCGACGCCGAGCGCGCGAACCTCACCGCGACCTACGCCAAGTCGATCGGCAAGGCCGTCGGCTTCGTGCAGGCCGCGCTGCGTCAGGCCTACGCGGGCGGCCGCGACCTCTCCGACGACGACCACCTCATCATCGCCGCCAGCGCCTGCGAGATCCATCCCCGGGCGGTGCTCTCCTCGATCACCACGCGCGGCGTCCGCGGCGCGCTGGAGGCCGCGACGGCCACGGCCCGGGAGCGCGGCGTGCAGCGCACGCCGGCGTTCTGGATCCCGCCCGAGGACGCGGGCGACGGTCGCGTGCTGCACGGGGACGACGCGCTCGAGGACGCCGCGGCGCTGCTCGGGGAGCGCGTGACGTGAGGCGCGTCGGCGGCACCGTCGCGATGGCCCTGATCGCGATCGCCAGCGGCGGCGCGACCCCGGCGAGCGCCGGCTCGCTCACGGGCAAGGTCATCGCGATCAACCCCGGGCACAACGGCGGCAACGGCGGCGCGCCGTCGACGATCAACCGCACCGTCCCGATCGGCCAGGGGCAGCGCAAGGCCTGCGACACGACCGGGACCGCGACGAACGGCGGCTACAGCGAGGCGGCCTACAACTGGGACGTCGCCCTGCGCACGCGCCGCATCCTGCGCCACCGCGGCGCGACCGTCGTCTTCACCCGCGACAGCAACAAGGGCGTCGGACCCTGCATCGACGAGCGCGCCCGGATCGCCAACCGCGCGCACGCCGACGCGACCGTGTCGATCCACGCCGACGGCGCCCCGGCGGACGCCCGCGGCTTCCACGTCATCGAGCCGTCGCTCATCCGCGGGCTGACGGACGACATCTTCGACAGCTCCCACCGCCTGGCCCTCGCGCTGCGCGGGTCGTTCCGCTTCGCGACGAAGCAGCCGTACGCGAACTACATCGGGCGCAACGCCATCGACCGCCGCAGCGACCTCGGCGGCCTGCGCCTGGCCGACGTCCCGTCCGTCTTCATCGAGTGCGGGAACATGCGCAACGCGACCGACGCGGCGCAGTTCGGGTCCTCGCGGTGGCGCCTGAAGGCCGCTCGCGGGATCGCGAACGGGATCGAGCGCTTCCTCAGTCGCTGACAGGAACGGGACCCTGAGGGTCCCGAATCTGTCACCGGGCGGCGGCGGGGCCCTCCCTCAGCGCTCGGCGACGCGGGCCAGGCGCTGGACGAGCAGCCCGACGAGCGGCGCGTAGGTCACCGCGAGCGCCGCGCGCAGCGGCGCCGGCGCGTCGAGCGTGACGGTCACCGTCGACCCGCCCGCCCGGCGGGGGTCGACGCGGTGGTCCATGTCGAGCACCCCGGCGACGCGCCAGGTCCAGGAGCGCCCGGGCTGCACGTCGGTGATGACGACCGGGACGGGGACCGCGCCGAGCAGCCGGGCGGCGCCGTGCGCGCCCTCGCGGACGAGGCCGTCGTCCCCCGCCAGGCGCCAGGCGCCGCGCACGTGAGGCGCCCACCGCGACCAGTTGGCCGGCCGCGCGACGAGGTCCCAGACCGCCTCGGTGGCCGCGGTGCTGTCGGCGGAGCGTCGGAGCATGCCTGGGGTACGACAGCCAGCGTGCAGACAGATGGCCGACGCCCCGGAAAGGCTAGGGTCACCGTCAGTGGACGACCGCGGGACGACCCTCACGAACGAAGCACGCATCGCGCTGGAGATCCTCCAGGTGGACGGCGTCGCGTCCGTCGAGGCGCTGCGGACCGCCGGCGTGACGATGCCCGCCCAGGCGCTGTACGCCCTTCAGCTCGCCGGCTGGCCCGTCGTGCGCAAGGGCTCGCGCTGGCGCCTGACGGACCCCGACGCCCCCGTCCCGCCCAAGCCCGCCCCGGTGCCGCGCGTGCGCCGCGTGCTGCGCGAGGACGAGGTGCCGCAGACCGAGAGATAGGCTCTCGGCCTGATGGCCGACACGAGCACCTCCGCCCCGGGGCAGACCGCCAAGGGCACGACGACGACGGTGGAGCTCACGCGGGCGCAGGCGTCGATCGCCCGCCGGACCGCCGAGTCGCGGGCCATCGTCCCCGACTTCACCGTCCGCACCGGTGTCGTGATGGACGCGAGCCTGCCCGCGGGCGAGCGCCCGTCCGTCACCGCGCTGGTCGTCCGCGCCTGCGGCCTGGCGCTGCGGGAGCACCCGGCGCTCAACGGCGCCTACCGCGACGCGCACCTGGAGCGCTACTCCCGCGTGAACGTCGGCGTCATGGTCGACGCGCCGGGGACGCTCGTCGTCCCGACGATCTTCGACGCGGACGCCAAGGACAGCGCGACGATCGGGCAGGAGCTCGCGACGCTGGCCGCCCGCGTGCGGGCGGGCGAGATCACGCAGCCCGAGCAGAGCGGCGCGACCTTCACGGTCTCGAACGTCGGCATGCTGGGGGTGGACGCGATCGTCCCGGTCGTCGTGCCGCCCCAGGCCGCGATCCTCGGCGTGGGCCAGGTCCGCGAGGCCATCGTCGCGCAGGACGGCGCGCCCGTCGTCCGCCGCGTGCTCGAGCTCACGCTCGTCTGCGACCACCGGGCCGTCTACGGCGCGGACGCCGCGCGCTTCCTCGCCGACGTCGCGGGATTCCTCCAGCGCGGCGACGTGCTGCCCGGCCGCGGCTGAACGCCCCGCTCGCTAGGGCTGACGCGGCGCGCCGAGGCCGTCGACGACCTGGCCGACGGCGCCGGTGACGCCCTGCACGACGCCGCCGACCTGCTGCGTCGTCTGCTGGACCGCACCCCCGACGGCGGGCGCGAGAGGCTCGAGGGTCTGCTCGAGCGCCTTGCCCGAGCTGTCGACCGTCCCGCCGAGGTTCTGGCCGAGGCGGCGGACGCTCTCGCCGCCCGCGGTCGCGGCGGGGGTGTTGGCGGACGGCCGCGTCGGCGTCGTGGCGGTCGCCGTCGTCGTGGAGGTCGTGCCGGCGACGGGGCGGGTCAGGGACGCCCCGGTGCTCGCGCCGCCGCGGGGTGCGGTGGCGGCCGCCGGGCCCGGCGCCTTGGTGCGGCGGGCCGCCCGGCGCGACCGGGTGGACGCGGCCGACGCGAGCGTCGTACGGGCCGCCGGGACGCGGAGCGCGACGACCTGCCGCCGGCTCGAGGCGGCGTCCGCGCGGGCCCGGGTCAGCAGCGCCTGCTGCTCGCCGCCGCCCTGGACGCGGGCACCCGGCCAGCCGCGGAAGGCGATGGCGCCGCTGAGCAGCGAGAGCACGATCGTGCCGGCGAGGATGAGACTGGTCGCGGCGCCCATCGACGCCATGAGGCCACGGGTGGCACGCATGCTCTGCTCGTCATCGGCACCGCCGGTCCGATCCTTGACGGAGTAGGTCGAAAAGCGTTCTGGTCGTTACCGGCCGCGTCGCCCGGGGTTGTCGGGGCCGGCGACGACGGAGTTGGGCTGTTGGTCCGGATCCTTGGCGATCGACGGGTAGGGCCCGGACATGTCGACGTAGAGGCACAGGTTCTTGCGGGGGTCCCGGCCCGGGACGCAGGTGCGGTACAGGTCGTCGGACTGCTTCCACACGCTCTCGCGCCCGATGTTCGCCAGGTACTGCGGCTCGGCCTGGTTGTGCAGGTAGGTCCGCACGGCCTGCAGCTGCCGGCGGTCGGTGTCGTCGGAGGCGACCTTCGCGCCGTGGTGCGCGAGCCCGAGGGCGAGCAGGACGCCGACCGCGGCGGTCATGAGCGCCGTCCCGGCCCGGTCGTTGGCCACGGCGCGCGGCAGCTCCGGGCGCCGCCGCCGCAGGAGGAGGCCCGCGCCGGGGGCGAGGACCGCGAGCACGAAGAGGTTGAGGAAGCCGCACAGGAGGAAGGCGCCGACGACGTTGCTCTCCTGCCCGGCGAGCGGGAGGAGGACGACGACGAGCGTCCCGAAGAGCGTGGCCAGGGCGAAGGTCGGCAGGCTCCAGGCGCCGCTCAGGCGCCAGCGCAGCCGACGCAGGCGATCGCGCAGGCCCTCGTCCGTGCCGTGCTCCTCGTCGCGGTGGTCCATGGCCGCAGTCCAGGGTAGTCCTGCGGGCGCCGCGGCGGCGTACAGTGGGCGCATGGCCACGGGTGACCTGCGCGTCGCACACCTCGGCACCGTCGAGTACCGGCGGGCCTTCGCGCTGCAGCAGGAGCTCTGCGCCCAGCGGCAGGCCGACGCCGTCCCCGACACCCTGCTGCTCCTCGAGCACCCGCCGGTCTACACCCGCGGGCGGCGCACCGGGCCCGGCGAGCTGCCGATGGGCGAGGCGTGGTACCTCGGGCACGGCATCGACGTCGTCGACGCCGACCGTGGCGGCCGCGTGACCTACCACGGCCCCGGGCAGCTCGTGGGCTACCCGATCATGCGCACGACCGGGGTCGCGGAGTTCGTCCGGCGCATGGAGACGGCGCTCGTCGAGGCGCTGACGGGAGAAGGGCTGGACGCGCGGACCCGCAACGACGAGGGACGTGACTTCACCGGCGTCTGGGTCGGCGAGCGCAAGATCGCGTCGATCGGCGTCCACGTCGCCAAGGGCGTCACGACGCACGGCTTCGCGGTGAACGTCACGAACGACCTGCAGCCCTTCGGCTGGGTCGTCCCCTGCGGGCTGCCGGAGGTCCAGATGACCTCGGTGCTGAAGGAGACCGGCGGCGAGGCCGGCCCCGGGCGCCTGGCCGCCTTCGCCGACCGCGTCGCGACGGCCTTCGCCGCCGCGCACGGCCTCACGCCGGCGCCGCTGGACGCCGGCGCGCTGCTGAGCGCCTCGGTCTAGACGACGTGCGCGTCGTCGGCCTGCATGGCCGCGACGCCGAGCCCGGCGGCCACGAGCGCGGTGCCGCCGGCCGCCAGCGCGGTGACCGTCGAGAGGCTGCCGTTGCGCTTGCCGAGGTAGGCCGCGACCGCGTCGGCCAGGTCGCAGGCGATGCCGATCTGCCACCAGACGCGACGCGACGGGCCGGTCGTCTGGGTCGTCCCCACCGCGAGCGCGACGTCGCGCACGCCGAAGAGCCGGGCCATGTAGGACATCTGCGGGTTGGCGGCCGGATCCAGGCCGAACAGGCGGCCGGTCACACCGGGGGCCGCCCACGCCGACACGCCGATGACGGTGCGGGTGGCGGACAGGAGCTTCGCGGGTTCAGTGGGCATGGCGGCGAGCCTATCTCGCCATCGCGGGGCGCAGGGACGGGCCGATACCCTGGACGGCGTGAGCACCGAGCCGGCAGCCGACGGAGCCGACGTCGAGCGCGTCCACCAGACGCGATCGCGAGCGAACCCCGGGGGCATGGACGTCCTGACCGTCCTGGGCAGCGACGTGCGCCCCTGGCGCGAGCGCAAGCCGGCGTGGTTCAAGGTCCCCGCCCCGGGCGGCGAGCGCTACCGCGAGCTGGACCGCCTCATCAAGGCCGAGAACCTCAACACGGTCTGCCAGGAGGCCAACTGCCCGAACGTCGGCGAGTGCTGGGAGCGCGGCACCGCGACCTTCATGATCCTCGGCGAGACGTGCACGCGGCGCTGCGGGTTCTGCAACGTCCAGACCGGCAAGCCGACGTGGAACGACCCGCTGGAGCCCGGGCGCGTCGCCCGCTCGATCGCCCGGATGGGGCTGCGCCACGCGGTCATCACGTCCGTCGACCGCGACGACCTGCCCGACTACGGCGCCGGCATCTGGGCGCAGACGATCCGCGCCGTGCGCCGGGCCGCGCCAAGGACCAAGGTCGAGGTCCTCACCCCGGACTTCCGCGGGCAGGAGATGCCGCTGGCGAAGGTCATCGCCGCGCAACCGGACGTCTTCAACCACAACGTCGAGGTCGTCCCGCGGCTCTACTCGATCGCCCGCCGCGGCTCGACCTGGGAGCGCTCCAAGCGCGTCCTGGCCAACGCCAAGGCGATGGGCGGCGACGCGGTCGCGACGAAGTCGGGGCTGATGGTCGGCTTCGGCGAGACGCACGACGAGGTCGTGGACGCGCTCGGCGAGCTGCGCGAGAAGGGGGTGCAGATCATCACGATCGGCCAGTACCTGCGCCCGACCGAGCGCCACCTGCCCGTCGTCCGCTACTGGGAGCCGGAGGAGTTCGACGCCGTCGCCGCCGCCGGGATGGCGCTCGGCTTCGACCACGTCGCCGCGGGCCCGCTCGTGCGCTCGAGCTACCACGCCGACCAGCACGTCGCCCAGGACGAGCCGGGCGTGGGCCCCCTTGCGGCTGGGGTCGGGGTTGTCGCGTAGCGCGGGTTACGAGCCGCAGGCGAGGAACCCGCAAGGTCAGCCGAGCCGCAGGCGAGGCTGACCCTGTTTCCGCTGAAGGACAACCTGCCGACCCGGGACGTCCCGGTCGTCACGTTCCTCTTCATCGCGTTGAACGTCATCGCGTACCTCTTCCTGCAGCCCAAGAGCGGGATCGACTTCTCCGGCGGCTCGCTGGACCAGGGCGAGCTCTTCCACTACGGCGCCGTCCCCTACGAGCTCACGCACCTCGGCCAGCACTGCGAGGTCGCCGACGGCAGCACCGTGCGCTGCGGCTCGGGGGTCCCCGACGGGGGCATCAGCACGCCGCTGTCGCTGCTGACGTCGATGTTCACCCACAGCGGCCTGCTGCACCTGGGCGGCAACATGCTCTTCCTGTGGATCTTCGGCAACAACGTCGAGGACAGCATGGGCCGCGTGCGCTTCGTCCTCTTCTACGTCCTGGGCGGCGTGGCGGCGATCGCGCTGCAGGTCGCGCTGGGCCCGGACGAGGTCGTCCCGACGCTCGGGGCGTCCGGCGCGATCGCCGGCGTCCTGGGCGGCTACATCCTGCTCTATCCCCGGGCGAAGGTCGTGACGCTCGTCTTCGTCGTCCTCTTCTTCACGATCCTCGAGCTGCCCGCGGTGATCTTCCTCGGCGTGTGGTTCGCCCAGCAGGCGCTCTTCGGCGCGCTGGACCTGACGAACCCGACCGGCGGGGGCGGCGGGGTCGCCTACGCGGCGCACGTGGGCGGCTTCGCCTTCGGCCTGCTGGCGATCCGGCTCTTCGCCCGGCGCCGCAGCGACGGTGGTGCGCCGCCGGTCCGGCTCGCCTGAAAGGCTGGTCGCGTGGAGAACCCCCGCCCGATCCTCGTCGTCGTCCTCGCCTTCATCGTCCTCTTCGCCGGGCTGACGATCTCGGTGATCGTCCGCAACGGGCTGGATCCTCTGACCGTGATCTCCGTCGTGATCCTCGCGATGTTCGGCTTCGGCGTCGTCGGCGCGCTGCGCCAGCCCCCGGAATGACCGTCGACCGCGCCGCCCGTCGCCGCCGTGCCCTGCGCCGCCGTCGCGCGCTCGTAGCGCTGCTGGCCGTCGGCCTGGCGGGTGGCGGGGCGACGCTCGCCGGGGCGGGGCCGCTGGCGGGTGGCGGCGCGTCGGAGCCACAGGCCCAGGCCGCGACGCGGACTGTCGACGGGCGCGACGTCCTGCCGATCCCCGCCCAGGCCGCCAACGGGCCGGTGCTCGCGCCCGGCCACGTCCCGGTCCCGCTCGCGGTCGACCTCACGAGCACCGACCCGCTGAAGGTGCCGTTCAAGAAGCCGCCCAAGGCCGGCCTGGTCTTCGACCTGGACACGGGCGAGGTCCTGTGGCGGCGCAACCCGACCCGGGTGCTGCCGATGGCGAGCGTCACGAAGATGATGACCGCGCTGCTCGTCGACGAGCGCCTGCCGGCGGGCACGAAGGTCATGATCACCAGACAGGCCGTGCAGACGGGCGGCTCGAAGGTCGGCGTCCTGCCGCTGGGCAAGCGCGTCGGCGTGTCCGCGCTGCTCTACGGCCTGATGCTGCCGTCGGGCAACGACGCGGCGGTGGCCCTCGCGCAGCGGGTGAGCGGGACGACGAAGCGCTTCGTCGCCCTCATGAACCGGCGGGCGGAGGCGATGCACCTGCAGTGCACGCACTACGCCTCGCCCAGCGGCCTGGTGGACGCCGACAACCACACCTGCGCGTACGACCTGGCGGCGCTGGCCCGTGCGGTCCTGGACCGCCCGCAGCTGGCGAAGATCGTCGCCAAGCGCTCGGCCGTCCTGCCCTTCCCGATCAAGGGCGGCAAGCTCTACCTCTACAACCACAACCCGCTGCTGAAGGCCGGCTACCCCGGCACGCTCGGCATCAAGACGGGCTACACGAAGAAGGCGGGCAAGTGCCTGGTC
>CAZRLR010000052.1:0-16197 GCA_964600395.1 uncultured Conexibacter sp. | reverse complement strand
CGTCGTGGGCGGGGGCGGCGGAGGCGGCGGGGGTGCGACGCCGGTGCCGCTGATCGCCACGGCGAGCGGGGAGGCCGGATCGTCGCTTGCGATTGTCAGCGTCCCGGTGTGGGCGCCGGTGCGCGTGGGTGCGAACGTCAGCACGACGGAGCAGTTCTCGCCGACGGCGAGCGTCCGGTCCGCGCATCCGTCGCCTCCGGACGCGACGGCGAACGCGGCGTCCCCGCCGAGTTGCGCGGCCTGGAGCGTCCGCGGCCCGGGGCCGCCGTTCTGGACCGCGACCGTGCGGGTGCCGGCGTTGCCGAGCTGCACGTCGCCGAAGGTCGTCGGGGCCGCCGTCAGGCCGTCGGCGGCCTTGATCGTCAGGTCCGCGTGCGAGACGTCGAAGAACACGTTGCCCAGCGCGCGGACCCGCAGGCGTGCGCGCGTCGTGACGGTCAGCGGCGGCAGGTCGACGGCTTGGCTCCCGTCGTTCGGGGTCGACGCCGCGAGGACCTTGTCGAACGTCACCCCGCCGTCCGTGGAGAGCGCGATCTCGACGTTCCCGACGCTCACGGGGGCGGCGTCCGTCCCGGCGACGTCCCAGGTCACCGTCAGCGGGACTGTGTTGAACACGGTCCCCGGCGCCGCCTGCGAGGTCACGCGGAAGGGGCCGGCCGCCGGCGCCACGGTCAGCGCCGTACCCGCGGAGGCCACGCCGCCGCCGTCGAGCAGTCGGTTGTCGCGCGCGGTGACGCGGAGGTGCAGCGTGCGGTCGCCCGTCCCGACCCAGGAGGCGGTCGGCAGGAACTCCGAGAAGCAGTCGACCTGGGTGTCGGTGGGCGTCGGCGAGGCGGCGGTCGGGCAGGTGCCGGTTGCGGCATTCGTGTTCCCCGCGACGACCTGCGCGAGGTCGGGGAACGTCCGCGTCGGGTCGCCGGTGGCGGCATTCTCGCCGGGCGACGGGGACATCTGGGCGGCGCTGGCGTCGTAGCGCGCGGCGGTGCCGAAGACGCGGAACAGCGGGCCGTTCGTCTTCGTGTTGGAGACGAGACCCGTCCCGGCGCCCACGCCAGGGTCGTCCTGCTCCCAGAGGTACGTGAGTGGGTCACCGTCGACGTCGGCGCCCGATGCGGTCAGCGTGAACGGCGTGCGGGCGGGGATCGCGAAGGTGGCGGCGGTCGTGACCTCGGGAGCGTGGTTGGACCCGGTCGCGGCGTCGCCGCCCCGGCGCGTCGGGCCGCCGGCCTGCACGTCGTTGACGAAGCCGGTCACGCCGCTGGCCGCGGTGAGCCCGATGACCGGCGCCACGCCTGCCGCGGAGAACGTCACGACGAATCCGCCGACGGTGACGCTCGACACCGTCACCGTCGGGCTGCCGGCCGCCTCCAGCGCCGCTCGGATGGCCGACGCCGTGTAGTTCACCCCTCTGACGATCGTCGTGGCCGTCGGCACGCCGTCGACGGTGAGCTTGAACGAGTCCCCGACGTCCAGGCTGGTGAGCGCCGCGCGCTGGATCGACTGCGACGGGGACCCGGCGCTCAGGACGTAGGCCGACATCTGGGCGATGCTCGTCTGCGAGAAGTACGGGTCGCTGTGGCGCTGCAGGTCGTCCGAGCTGCAGATGCCGGCGTAGGCCATGACCGTCGTCCCGCTGCCCGGCTCGACGGCGCGGGCCGCCGCGCGGTTGCCGCCGGAGCAGTTCAGCTGCGTCCCGTTGAAGGTGTGGTCGCCGCCGAACTGATGACCCATCTCGTGCGCGACGTAGTCGACGGCGAAGGCGTCGCCGACCGGGTTGGGGATGCCGGTGCAGCCACCGGCCTTGTTGTCGTCCCCGACGACGCCGAGGTTCGCGATGCCGCCGCCGTCCGTCCCGAGGACGAGGTGGCCGATGTCGAAGTTCCGCGCGCCGGCGAGGAGCCCCGCGACGACGTCCATGCGGTCCAGCGTCGGGACGTCGCAGGCGCTGAGCTGCGCGGGGGTGAAGCACGCGTCCGCCCCGCACGGGCCGTTGGCCCCGGTCGCCAGCGCGGCCGTGTCGAGGTTCAGCGCGTCGTTGCCGGCGATGAGCTGCATGCGGATCGCGAAGTCCGCCGTGTAGAGCTGGTTGACGCGGTTCATCAGCACGGCCTTGGCCGCGGTGACGTTCGCCGGGCCGCCGACGGCCGCCGCGTACGTCGGGTCCGAGACGAGCGCGAGGCGGTAGGTGCGCAGCGCGACGGACGCGTTCGGGGCCTCGCCCGTGCGCGCGCCGGGGTCGACCCTCGGCAGCGACCCGACCGTCCCCTCCCGCTCGACGAACTGCTCGGCCGGGTCGGCGCTCACCGCGTCGCGTGCGTAGGCGACGTACTGCGTCTGGTCGCGGTAGCGCGGGTCCACGTACCAGGCGCCCGTCGCGTCGCGGACCGCGCCGTGGAAGCCGAGCGGCGTGAGGTCCAGCCGGATCGTCGCCGTCGGGTCGTCCACGCCCTGCCCGGCGTAGGTCCGGATCTCCGGGTGCGCGGCCGCCAGGGCCGGCGCGAGGACGGGGGACTCGGCGATGGCGAAGCGCGCGAACGTGCCGTCCGGGGTGGGGACGGAGACGACGAGCGGCGCGGTGCGCGCGGCCTTCGAGCGTTCGCGCGGCGCGTCGTCCAGGACGTCCTCCAGCGCGACGGGGTCCAGGCGGAAGGCCGCGTAGCGCCGCGGCGCGACGAGCGCCTGCTGGCCGGGTCGCTTGCGGGCCGCCGTCCCGGTGTCGCGCGTCCACGCGCCCTTGGAGCGCGCGGCCGGGTCGGTCTTCGGCGCCGCGGCGGCCGGCGCGGCACCGGCCACGAGGGGCCCGGTGAGGGCGAGCAGGACGACGACGGCGGCGCGCGCGGGGGTCGGGCGGGTGGATGTGCGGCGGGCGCGCATGTCCGATGGTTGTCGGCGCGGAAGGCCGGCGGCGTTACCCCCGGGAGCGTACCGTCGTCAGCCTCCAACCCCGGTCCGCGCCCGACGGAGCGGTAGCGTCCCGGCGCATGGCCAAGCGCGACACGAGCCGGGTCGTCTACTCCACGAGCGACGGGGACCTGCGCAAGGCGCGCGACCCCAAGCCGGGCGCCGCCGCCGGCGGGCGCGTGAAGGTCCGGCGCGAGACGGCCGGCCGCCGCGGCAAGACCGTCACGACGGTCTCCGGCGTCCCCGGGGACGACGAGGCGCTGCGCGCGCTCGCCGGTCGCCTGAAGAAGCGCTGCGGCGTCGGCGGCTCGGCGAAGGACGGGACGATCGAGCTGCAGGGCGACCACCGTGACACGGTCATGGCCGTCCTGGCCGCGGAGGGCTTCGACGCGGTCCTGGCCGGCGGCTGACCCATCCGGCGCACGCAGCGGCACGACCGGGGTACAGTCGTCCCATGGGCTGGGGGCGCTGCAGGGTCACGCTGGCGACCGTCGCGGTCGCGTTGACGGCCGGGCTGACGGGGGCCGGGGCGGCACAGGCCGCCGACGCCCCGCTGCCGGTCCCGTACACGCTGCCGGGCTTCCTCGCCGGCTCCTTCGATCCCGACCACGCGCCCGGCGCCAACGACTTCACCTGCAAGCCGTCGGCCGCGCACCCCAACCCGGTCGTCCTCGTCCACGGGCTCAGCGCGACGCTCGGGACGAACTGGGGGACGCTGTCGCCGCTGCTGAAGAACAACGGCGTCTGCGTCTTCGGCCTGAGCTACGGCCGCCAACCCGGCTTCAAGTACGTCGGCGGCCTGGCGCCGATGGAGCAGAGCTCACGCGAGCTCGCGGCGTTCGTCGACAAGGTCCTGGCCGCGACCGGGGCGCAGCAGGTCGACCTCCTCGGGCACTCCGAGGGCACGGTCATGCCGCGCTGGTACCTCTCCTTCCTCGGCGGCGCCGCCAAGGTCGACAAGTACGTGCAGCTCACGCCGCTGTGGAACGGGACGAACCTCGCCGGCATCGGCGACCTGCTGTCCGCCGGCCGCGCCGCCGGCCTGGAGCCGTCCGTCTACACGGCGTTCGCCGGCCTGGGCTGTGGCTCGTGCCCGCAGTTCGCCCGCGGATCGGACTACCTCAACAAGGTCAACGCGGCCGGCCCGGCGATCCCGTCGATCACCTACACCGAGATCGCGACGAAGCGCGACGAGCTCGTCATCCCGTACACGAGCGGCCTGCTCGACGCCCCGAACGTCACGAACATCGTGCTGCAGGACGTCTGCCCGACGGACGACTCCGAGCACCTGGCGGTCGCCTACTCGCCCGTCGTCGCCCAGCTCGTCCTCAACGCGCTGGCGCCCCGGCAGGCCCGGCCGGCGACCTGCACGCGGGTCACGCCGCTGGGGACGCCGAGCCCGCCGCAGGTCGGTCTCGGCCCCGAGCCGGCGCCCCGGGCCTCCGGCGAGCCGCCGACCTGCCTGGGGGCGCTGACGCTCGCCCTGCGCCCGCGTCGCGGCGAGCGCATCCGCTCCGTCGTCGTCACCGAGGGCGGCCGGCGCCTGCTCGTCCGGCGCGGCCAGGGCCTGCGCACGGTCCGGGTCGACGGCCTGACCGCCGGACGGCACACGCTGCGCCTGCGCCTGGGCACCGACCGGGGGACGCGGACGCTGACCGTCGTGCGCACCGTTCGCTGCGCGCAGTCGCCCGCCTGACGCGCTAGCCTCCCGCGGCGTCGGCTGGGGGGTCGGCCCCCTCCCCATGAGCGACCACGCCAGCCCTGCCCCGCCCGGACGCCGCGACGGCACGAAGCACGCCACACCCGGCCGCGCCGGGATGGCCGCGCTGACGCTCGGCGCCCTCGGCGTCGTCTTCGGCGACATCGGCACGAGCCCGCTCTACGCGGTCCAGACGGTCTTCCACGCCGACGGCGGCGCGGTCAAGCCGACGCCGGACGACGTCTACGGCGTCCTGTCGCTCATGGTCTGGGCGATCACCCTGATCGTCACGGTGAAGTACGTCCTGCTCGTCATGCGCGCCGACAACCAGGGCGAGGGCGGGATCATGGCCCTCATCGCCCAGGTGCAGGAGCTCAGGCTCCCCGGGCGCGTGCGGACGATGGTCCTCGTCGCCCTCGGCATCTTCGGCGCCGCGCTCTTCTACGGCGACGGCATGATCACCCCGGCGATCTCGGTGCTCAGCGCGGTGGAAGGCCTGAAGGTCGCCGCGCCGAGCCTCGAGTCGCTCGTCATCCCGATCACGCTCGCCGTCCTGACGGCGCTGTTCGCGATCCAGCGCTTCGGCACCGGGGCGGTCGGGCGCGCCTTCGGGCCGGTCATGCTCGTCTGGTTCGTCATCCTCGGCGTCGCCGGCCTGGCGCAGATCGTCGAGCACCCCGGCATCCTGCGCGTCGTCTCGCCGACCTACGGGGCGCAGTTCATCCTCGACCACGGCTCCGTCGCGTTCATCGCGCTCGGGTCGATCGTCCTGGCGGTCACGGGTGCCGAGGCCCTGTTCGCGGACATGGGCCACTTCGGGCGCCCGCCGATCCGCCGGGCCTGGCTCGGCCTCGTCTTCCCCGCGCTGATCCTCAACTACATGGGCCAGGGCGCCCTGATCCTCGACACGCCCTCGGCGATCGACAACCCGTTCTTCCTCCTCATCCCGCACGGGCTGCGGATCCCGATGGTCCTCCTGGCGACCGTCGCGACCGTCATCGCCTCGCAGTCGATGATCTCCGGGGCGTTCGCCGTCACCCGCCAGGCGGTGCAGCTGGGCTTCCTGCCGCGCCTGACGATCCGCCACACCTCCGACCACGAGGTCGGGCAGGTCTACGTCCCGGCGCTGAACTGGGGGCTGTACGTCGCGGTCGTGGCGATCGTCCTCGGGTTCGAGACCTCCGCGCGCCTGGCGTCGGCCTACGGGATCGCCGTCACCGGGACGTTCATCCTGACGACGCTCCTGTTCTCGGTCATCGCGGTGGAGAAGTGGAAGCTCTCCAAGCGCGTCGTCGTCCCGATCGCCCTGGCGATGCTCGTCGTGGACCTGACGTTCTTCTCGGCGAACCTCACGAAGGTCGTCCACGGCGGCTGGCTGCCCCTGGCGATCGCCGTCGTCGTCTTCACCGTCCTCATCACCTGGCAGCGCGGGCGGACGATCGTCACCGCCAACCGCACCGAGGAGGAGGGGCCGCTGCGGCCGTTCATCGAGGAGATCCACGCCGCGGACCCGCCGGTGCACCGCGTCGCGGGGACGGCGGTCTTCCTCAACGCGAACCTCGACACGACGCCGCTGGCGCTGCGCGCGAACGTCGAGCACAACCACACCCTGCACGCGCAGACCGTCATCCTCTCGATCGAGTTCGAGCGCGTCCCCCACGTCCCGGAGGACGAGCGGATCGTCGTCGACGACCTCGGCTACGCCGACGACGGCATCACCCACGTCACCGCGCGCTTCGGCTTCCAGGACGAGCCGGACGTCCCCGCCACGCTGCGCCAGGCCGCCGCGCAGGGGCTGGAGGGGGCGATCGACGTGGACGACGCGAGCTACTTCGTCTCCCGCATCACGATCCGCCGCACGCACGCCCCGGGCATGCGGCCGTGGCGCAAGCGCCTCTTCATCGCGATCTCCCGCAACGCCGCCAGCCCCGTCGACTACTTCGCGCTGCCGAGCGAGCGCACGGTGACGATGGGGTCGAACATCGACGTCTGACCCCCGGCGGGGTGGGGTGAACCCCACCGGCCGGACACCGGGTCGCGGGCTTTGCGCGGGCGCCGCCGCGCCGTAGGTTTGCTGGCGATGACCGCCGTCCCCCCACGCGGGCGCCTGCAGCAGGCCGCCCGCGACTTCCTCTACGTCACGGCGGCCTTTCCGCTGGGCCTCTTCTGGCTCATCGTCTTCAGCGTCGCGATCTCGGTCGGCGCGGGGCTCGCGGTGATCGCCGTCGGCCTGCCGATGCTCGCGGTGACGATGGTCGCCTGGCGCGGCGTGGCGAACCTCGAGCGGGAGCGGGCCGCGCTCGTGCTCGGCGTGCCGATCGCCGGGGCCGAGCGCACCATCGACGGCCGCCGCCTCCGCGACCGCGCCCGCCAGCGCCTGGCCGACCCGGCCACGTGGCGGGACCTCGGGTACCTCACGCTCCTGTGCACCGCGGGGATCGTCATGGCGGTGCTCGTCGTGACGGTCTGGGCGGCGGCGCTGGCGGGCCTGGCCTTCCCGCTCGTGCGGACGGTCATGGCCGACGACAGCTTCGCCGTGGAGCAGGGGCAGCTGCTGACGATCGGGCTGCCGGTCGGCGGGGCGGTCCTGCTCCTCGCCGCCGCGGTGCTGACGAGCGCCTCGGCCCGCGGCTGGGCGGCCCTGGCGCGCCGGCTGCTGGCGCCCGACGTCCAGGCGGAACTGACGCAGCGCATCGAGACGCTCGAGGACACCCGCGCGGGCGTCGTGGAGTCTGCCGACGCGACGCTGCGCCGCATCGAGCGCGACCTGCACGACGGCGCCCAGCATCGCCTGGCCTTCATCGGCATGACCCTCAGCCGCGCCCGCGACAAGCTCGCCGCCGACGACCGCGACGGCGCTGCCCGCCTGCTGGACGACGCCCACGCCGAGAGCAAGCGCGCGATGAAGGACCTGCGCGACCTCGTCCGCGGCATCCATCCGTCCGTCCTGGCCGACCGCGGCCTGGACGCCGCCGTCTCGGGCCTGGCCGGGCGCTGCCCGGTCCCGGTCGCCGTCCGCGCCGACCTCGGCGGCCGCCGGCCCCCGGGCCCGCAGGAGACCGCCGCCTACTTCGTCGCCGCCGAGGCGCTGACGAACGTCGCGCGCCACAGCGGCGCCGCCCGCGCGCAGATCGACATCGGCTGGCGGGACGACACGCTCGTCCTCGCCGTGACCGACGACGGCCACGGCGGCGCGCGCGTCGCCCCCGGCTCCGGCCTGGAAGGGCTGGCCCAGCGCCTGGAGGCCCTCGACGGCACGCTGGCGGTCGACAGCCCGGCCGGCGGACCCACCACCATCCGAGCGGAGCTGCCATGCGCGTCCTGATCGCCGAAGACCTCGTCCTCCTGCGCGAGGGCCTGGCGTCCCTGCTCACCGACAGCGGCCACGAGGTCGTCGGCGCCGTCGGCGACGGCGAGGCGCTCGTCGAGGCGGCCGTCCGCCTGGAGCCGGACCTGTGCATCGTCGACGTGCGCATGCCGCCGACGCAGACCGACGAGGGGCTGCGCGCCGCGCTCGAGGTGCGCCGCCTGAAGCCCGAGGTGGCGATCCTGATCCTCAGCCAGCACGTCGAGGAGCGCTACGCGACCGAACTGCTCGGCGCCGGCGCCACGGGCATCGGCTACCT
Organism: uncultured Conexibacter sp.; assembly: GCA_964600395.1. Classification (GTDB taxonomy): domain Bacteria; phylum Actinomycetota; class Thermoleophilia; order Solirubrobacterales; family Solirubrobacteraceae; genus Paraconexibacter. The sequence goes on along the minus strand of CAZRLR010000052.1, from coordinate 7,971 downwards.
CCTCAAGGACCGCGTCGCCGACGTCCAGGACTTCCTCTCGGCCGCCCGCCGCGTCGGGGCCGGCGGCACCGCGATCGACCCCGAGGTCGTCGCGCAGCTGCTGTCGCGCCGGCGCCGCGTCAACCTCCTGGACGAGCTGACCCCGCGCGAGCTCGAGGTCCTCGGGCTGCTGGCCGAGGGGCTGAGCAACGCCGCCATCGCCGAGCGGCTGGTCGTCTCCCACGGCGCGGTGGAGAAGCACGTCAAGAACGTCTTCGGCAAGCTCGGCCTGCCGCAGACGGACGCCACCCACCGCCGCGTCCTGGCCGTCGTCACGTACCTCGGGGCCTGAGGGTGAGCACCGTCGTCCCGCCCCCCGCCGCCGCCCCCGGAGAGCCCGTCGCCGCACGCCGCCTGCCGCCGGTCGTCCGGCACGGCGCGGCGGGCGCCGGGCTGCTGCTGAGCGTCGCGCTCGTGGCCTACGGCGCGATGGCGATGCTCGACCTGCTGGCCTGGAGCACGACGACGCAGCGCACGAGCTTCCCGACGGTCAGGACGCTGCGGATCTCGCTGGACTCGGGCGGCGTCGAGCTCGTGCGCGCCCCGCGCGGCGCCCGCGTGCAGGTCGTCACGCGGGTCCGTCGCGGCCTGCTGCAGGCCGACGCCGACCAGCGCTACGCCGCCGGCCGGCTGACCCTCGCCGGCGGCTGCCCGGCGGTCTTCTCCGTGGCTTGCGACGTGCACTGGCGCGTCACGGTGCCCGACGGCACCGCGGTGAGCGTCGACGCCGCCGGTGGGGACGTGCAGCTCAGCGGCGTGCAGGCGCGCGGCCGGCTGACCGTGCGCTCCTCGGGCGGCGACGTGCGGATCCGCGACCTGCGTGCCACGCAGCTGGACGCCTCCTCCAGCGCGGGCGACGTCAACGTCGACTTCGCCGTCGTCCCGGACGACGTGCGCGTGAGCTCGTCCGCCGGCGACGTGCGCGTCAGCGTCCCCGCCGAGACGTACGCGGTCGACGCCTCGACGTCGGCCGGCGACACGAACGTCGACGTGGCCCAGGACGACGCGAGCCCGCACCGCCTGCAGGTGAGCTCGTCGGCGGGCGACGTGCGCGTCACGCGCCGGTAGCGCGCACGGCGCCGGTGGGGCGCACGGCGCCGGGCGGTCGGGTTATCCCCACCGGGCAGACGCCGGGCACCCGGCTTCACGCGGCGGCGCGCGCTTCTTAGCGTGCCGGACATGCCCTCCACCACCACCGAACCCCGCACGCTCGCCGCCCGGATGGGCGGCTGGAGCACCCGCCATCGCGGCCTCGCGATCGCCCTCTGGCTCACCTTCGTCGTCGCCGCCGTCGTCGCCGGATCGCTCACCGGCACCGCCCACCCCAAGGGGGACGGCGGCGTCGGACAGGCCGGCCGCGCCGACGCCATCCTCGCCGACCACCAGCCCGACGAGTCCGTCGAGTCGATCCTCGTCCAGCGCCGCGGCGGTGGTCCTGTCCGCATCGCCGACGCCCGCCGGGCGACCGCCGCGCTGCGGGCGACGATCGCCACCGCGCCGGGCGTGAAGTCCGTCGACGACCCCCTGCGCGGCCGGGGGACGACCGTCTCCGCCGACGGCGGCTCGGCGCTCGTCCGCGTCGTCATGCGCGGCGACGTCGAGGCCAACGCCGACCGTGTCGAGGCCGTCGAGCGGCGCGTGCGCGCCGTGGCCGCCGCCCATCCGGACCTGCGCATCGGCCAGTTCGGCGCCGCGAGCGCCGAGAAGGAGATCTCGAGCATCTACGGTGACGACTTCCGCAAGGCCGAGACGCTGTCGCTGCCGATCACGCTGCTCATCCTCGTGCTCGCCTTCGGCGCCTTCGTCGCCGCCGGCGTCCCCGTCCTGCTCGCCCTCACCGCGGTCGCCGCGACGATCGGCCTCATCGGCCCGGTCTCGCAGCTCGTGCCGATGGACGAGGCCGTGACCTCCGTCGTCCTGCTCGTCGGCATGGCCGTCGGGGTCGACTACGCGCTCTTCTACCTGCGCCGCGAGCGGGAGGAGCGCCGCCGCGGTGCCTCGCCGCAGGAGGCGCTGCGCATCGCCTCGGCGACCTCCGGCCGCGCCGTCCTCGTCTCCGGCCTGACCGTCATCACCGCGATGTCCGGCATGCTCCTGGCGGGCGACCCGACGTTCGTCTCCCTCGGCGTCGGCTCGATGCTCGTCGTGGCCGCCGCGATGCTCGGCTCGCTCACCGTCCTGCCCGCCGTGCTGTCGCTCCTGGGCGATCGCGTCGAGAAGGGCCGCGTCCCCGTGCTGCACCGCCTCATGCGCCGCCGTGCCGTGCGGACCGGCGCCGCCGGCGGCGGCTGGGACCGCATCCTCACCCCCGTCCTGAAGCACCCCGTCATCGCGGCCGTCTCGTCCACCGCCGTGCTCGTCGTCGTCGCGATCCCCGCGTTCTCGATGCACACGGCGACGACGTCGATCGACCAGATCCCCCGCACGATCGAGCCGATGCGCGTCTACGACCGGATGCAGGCCGCCTTCCCCGGCGGGCAGATCCCCGCGGTCGTCGTCGTCCACGGCGACGACGTGACGACGCCCGCCGCGCGGGCCCGCATCGCCGACCTGCAGCGCCGTGCCCTGGCGACCGGCGTCATGCACGGCCCGGTCACCGTCAGCGTCACGCCCGACCGGCGCGCGGCGCAGGTCGAGATCCCGTCCGACGGCAGCGGCACCGACGACGTCTCGGTGAACGCGCTGCGCGTCCTGCGCGAGGACGTCGTCCCCAAGGCCTTCCCGAAGGACGCGCCGGTGCAGGCGCTCGTCACCGGGCAGGCGGCCGAGTCGGCGGACTTCAACTCGCTCATGTCCTCCCGGGCGCCGTACATCTTCGCGTTCGTCCTGACGCTGGCGTTCGTCCTGATGCTCGTGACCTTCCGGTCGATCATCGTGCCGATCAAGGCGATCGTCCTGAACCTCCTGTCGGTCGGTGCGGCCTACGGTGTGCTCGTGTGGACCTTCCAGTACGGGCACCTGGAGTCCGTCCTCGGGTTCACCGCCCCCGGCTTCGTCACGAGCTGGCTGCCGATGTTCCTGTTCGTGATCCTGTTCGGCCTGTCGATGGACTACCACGTGTTCATCCTCAGCCGGATCCGCGAGGCGGTCGACGGCGGCCATGCCACGCAGGACGCGGTGTCGATCGGCATCCGCTCCACGGCGGGCACGGTCACCAGCGCGGCCGTCGTCATGGTCGCGGTGTTCGGGATCTTCGCGACGCTGTCGGTCCCGGACTTCAAGCAGATGGGGGTCGGCCTGGCCACGGCGATCCTCATCGATGCGACGATCGTCCGGGCGATCCTGCTGCCGGCGACGATGACGCTGCTGGGCGAGCGCAACTGGTACCTGCCGAGCTGGCTGCAGTGGCTGCCGCAGGTCCGCTCGCACGAGGCGCCGCCGGCGGCGGCGGACGAGGTGCAGGCGGGGTCCGCCGAGGACGCGCGCGAGCTCGTCCGCGCCTGAGCCACGCCGGACGCCGGGGCCCGGGTCAGACCGGGCTCCGGCGGGTAGGCGTCGGTCATGGACCACGTGACCGACGACCTGCTGCACTGGACCGCCTTCCACGAGGGGATCCAGCAGACCGTCCACTCGCACCTGCACCTGCCGTCGGGTGCGGTCTTCGACCCGCTGCTGCCCGAGGGTGGTGTCGAGGCGCTCGCGGCCGCGGGCCTGCCCGGGGACGTGCTGCTCTCCGGCCGCCACCACCTGCGCCACGCCGCGCAGCTGGCGGCGGCCTACGGCGGCACGATCCGCTGCCACAAGGCCGGCCTGCACGCCTTCACCGGCCCGGACGCCCCCGATGTCGCCGGCTTCGCCTTCGGGGACGAGGTCGCCCCCGGCGTCACCGCGCTCGAGCTCGGCGTCCTGGCCCCGGAGGACACGGTCTTCCGGATCGACACGGGCCCCGGGGCGCTGCTCTTCGCCGACGGGCTCATCCGTCAGGACGGGGCGCTGGCCTTCGTGCCCGACGGGCTCATGGGGGACGACCCCGAGAGCGTCAAGGCGGGCCTGCGGGAGCGCCTGGCGGCCTTGGCGGACGAGCAGGAGTTCGACATCCTCCTCTTCGCCCACGGCGAGCCCGTCCGCTCCGGCGGCCGGGAGGCGCTGCGGGAGTTCCTAAGGTAGGGATAAGAGCGGACCACGGTCCGCGCGCAGGCCCTCCGCTTCGCCGCATCCACACCGCATGGCCCAGACCGCCGACACCACCGACCGCCAAGGCGCCCTGCCCGCCGAGCTGGACCTGCGCCGGCTCGGGCGCCGTGCGCTGCAGATCATCGCGCTGCTCGCCGTCCTCGGGCTCGTCGCGGCGCTGGCGCCGGGGTTGGGCGAGGTGCGGGACAAGCTCGCGAACGCCTCCTACGGCTGGCTCGCGGTCGCGGTCGTCCTGGAGGCGCTCTCGGGGATGTCGTACGTGCTCATGTTCCGCCCGGTGTTCTGCCGGCAGATGACGTTCCGCAGCGCGATGGAGATCAGCTGGGCCGAGCTCGGCATGGGCTCGCTCGTCCCGGCCAGCGGCATCGGCGGCCTGGCCCTCGGGGCCTGGGTCCTCAGCCGGGACGGCATGTCGACCGAGCGGATCGCCGAGCGCTCGGTCGCGTTCTTCCTGCTCAAGAGCTCGGTGAACTTCGTCGCCGTCGCGGTGCTGGGCATCGTCATGTTCCTCGGCGCCGGCCCGGACGAGTCGGTGCTGCTGACGCTGCTGCCGGCGGTGCTGGCGATCGCGCTCATCGTCGGCGTGCTGCTCGTCCCGCGCCTGGGCCCGGGCCGCGAGCCGGGGCCGGACGCCGGGCGCGTCGGGCGCGGCCTGCACACCGGGCGCGTCACGCTCATCAGCGGCGTGGCGGCCGCGATCGAGGTCGCACGGCGGCGTGAGCTGTCCCTCATCCTCGGCGCCTTCGGCTACTGGGCCTTCGACAACGCGGTGCTGTGGGCGACGCTGCAGGCCTTCGACGTCGACGTCCCCCTGACGGTCATCCTCATGGGCTACCTCATCGGCCAGCTCGGCGGGCTGCTGCCGATCCCGGGCGGCGTCGGCGGCATCGACGGCGGCCTCATCGGGACGCTCATCGTCTACGGCTCGCCGGCGGCGGGGACGACGGCCGCGGTCCTGGCCTACCGCGTCGTCCTGTTCTGGCTGCCGCTGCTCGTCGGCGCCGTGGCCTTCGTGTCGCTGCGCCGCGCGGTGGACCACCCCGGGCGCCCGGACCTGTGCCGGGAGCCGTCGGCGGAGCGCGCCGCGACCGCCACGCCGTAGATGATCCGCCGGTGATGCACCTGGACGAGGTCGCCGCCGCGCGCCGGGACGCCGAGCTCGTCGTCCTGGAGGGCTTCCACGCGCTCAAGCACGCCACGCGCTTCGGCGGCGAGATCCTCGGGACGTGGACGGCGGACCCCGTCGCGCTGGAGGCGCTGCGGCTGCGCCTGGCCCCCGACCTCGCGCTGGCGCCGGTCCAGACGGTCGGCGAGCGCGAGCTCGCCGCCGTCGTCCCGCGGGCGCAGGTCGTGGCGGTCGCGCGCCGCCCGGCCCAGCCCGACGCCTGGACCCTGCTCGCGCTGCCGGGCCCCGAGCCCGTCGTCCTCCTGGAGGCGCCGCGGCACCTGGGCAACCTCGGCGCCTGCGTGCGCGTGGCGGCGGCCGCGGGGGCGGCGGGCGTCCTGAGCACCGGCGACCAGGACCCGTGGCACCCGGACGCGCTGCGCGGCGGCGCCGGGCTGCACTTCGCGCTGCCGGTGCGGCGGGTGCGCGAGCTGCCGGCGACGGACCGGCCACTCGTCGCCCTGGACCCCGAGGGGGACGTCCTCGGCGCCGACGGCGTCGCGCCGCTGCCGCCGCGAGCGGTGCTCGCCTTCGGCACCGAGCGCGACGGGCTCAGCGACGCGCTGCTGGCGCGCGCGGACCGCCGGCTCGCGCTGCCGATGCAGCCCGGCGTCTCGAGCCTCAACCTCGCCACGTCGGTCAGCGCGGTCCTCTACGCGCTGCGCCTGACGGGCGGCGGGGCGGTGGTCTGACCGGGGGCGGGGCGCGAGGGCGCCGCGCGGTGAGAGGGTGCCCGGCATGGATCGCACCACCGCCATCGTCCTCACCGGCCTCGTCGGGCTCCTCGTCGCCGCGCAGGCCCCGGCCAACGGCCAGCTCGGCAAGGAGGTCGGCGACCTGGGCGCGGCGTTCGTCAGCCTCGCGATCGCGCTCGTCATCGTCGCCGTGCTGCTCGTGACGGTCGGGGACGTCGGGCGCTTCACCGGTGGCCTGGGGCGGATCCGGCCCGAGCACGTCCTCGGCGGCGTGGGCGGCGCGGCCGTCGTCCTCGTCTCCCTGATCGCCGTGCGATCGCTCGGCGCGGGCGGGGTGACGGCGGCGCTCGTGGCGACGCAGCTCGTCGGGTCGATCGTGCTGGACCGGCTCGGCGTGCTCGGCCTCGACGGGTCGCCGATCACGCTGCAGCGCGTCATGGGCGTGACGCTGCTGCTCGGCGGGATGGTGCTCGTGACGACGTCGGGCTGAGCGGGGCAGCGCGGGGACGCCCGTGTGACGCGGTGTCCGGAAGGGACGTGCCGCACGAACGGCCCGCAGAGCGCGCGTTTCGTGCGGAACGTCCTCCACCGGCGCCGATCGCAGGTCACGACGTGGTCACCCGGGGACCCGGGCGTGACCACGGATCCGTCAGGCGGGCGCGGCGGGCCCGAGCTGCGCCCGCAGCGTCGCCAGGGCCCGCGTGGCCGCGGCCGCGTCGCGCCCGCGGGCGAAGACGAAGCGGTCGGGGCGCAGGAGGACCCAGGCGTCGCGGCCGAGCCACGCGCCGAGCGCGCCGTCGGCGTCGCGGAGGTCGGTTCCGAGACGCAGGACGGGGACGCCCCCCGCTGCAAGCGGTGCCGCCGCACCATCGTCCCCGTCGCGGGCGAGCGCGACCCAGCCGGCCGGCAACGCGTCGTCGAGGCGGACACGCACGCCGTCGTCCCCCCGCGTGACCCACGGCTGCGGGAAGAGCGCCCCGACGTGCCGCAGCGGGGGCAGCGGGTGCGGGCGCCGCGCGAACGCGCCCGCGCGGGCGGTCGGCAGCGGCTTGGCGTGGTCGACGAGCCAGCGCTGCACCGCCGTGCCGTCGACGGCCTCCATGAACGCGTCGCGCAGGCGGGCGGCCCGCGGGCGCCGGGACTGCACGACCGCACCCCAGCGCACGGCGAGGTGCTGCATCGCGCGGACGTGCGGCGCACGCTCGGCGGCGTAGGTGTCCAGCAGCGCCTCGGGCGCCCCGCGCAGGACGGCCTCGAGCTTCCACGCGAGGTTCGCCGCGTCGCGGGCGCCGGACGAGAAGCCCTGCCCGGCGAACGGCGGCATGACGTGCGCCGCGTCCCCCGCCAGGAGCACGCGCCCGTCCCGCCAGCGGGCCGCCGTCCGCGCGTGGAAGGCGTAGGCGACCGCGCGCTCGACCGTCACGCGTTCGCCGTCGAGGTAGGGCGCGGTCAGCCGGCGGACCCCGGCGTCGGTCAGCAGCGCGGCCGGGTCCTCGCCCGGGTGCAGCATCCACTCCCAGCGGTGGCGGCCGGGGGACATCGGCAGCGACACCGCCGGGCGCGCGCGGTCGCCGACGAACGACGGCCGGCGCACGCGCGCCAGCGGCCGGTCCACGCGGGTGTCGACGACAAGCCAGCGCTGGGCGAAGGTCGAGCCGCCGAAGGCGATCCCCAGCGCCGTGCGGATCGGGCTGGTGGCGCCGTCGCACGCGACGACGAAGCGCGCCCGCACGCGGCGCGGCCGGCCGCCGGCGTCCGTCAGCGACGCCGTCACGCCGGCAGCGTCCTGCCGCAGCGCGCCGACCGTCGCGCCCCAACGCACCCGCACGGACGGCCGCTGCGCCAGCGCCGCGACGAGCGTGCGCTCGAGCGTCGGCTGATGGATCGTCACGAGCGTCGGGTGGCCCGGCTCCGGCGGCGACATGCTCGCGCCGACCG
>CAZRLR010000051.1:0-16232 GCA_964600395.1 uncultured Conexibacter sp. | reverse complement strand
GGGGCCGGCACGGGCGCGGCGGTCCGCAGGCAGACCGCGGCCGCGGCGAGCGCGACGGGCAGCAGGGCGACGAAGATCGCCGGCCACGAGAAGGCCTGGGTGAGGGCGCCGCCGAGGGCCGGGCCGAGCGCGGCCGACAGGACGGCGGCGCCGAGCCACAGCGTGCGCGCCCGCGGCGCGTGGCCGGCGCCCCCGGCGCCCCCGGCCTGCGCCTCGGCCTCGTCCGGATCGGCCAGCAGCGTGAACGTCGCGATGAGCGCCGCGGCGCCGCCGGCGGCCTGCAGCGCACGGGCGGCGAGCAGGAAGGGCAGCGAGCCCGCGGCCGCGCAGAGCGCCGAGGCCGCCGCGAAGAGGGCGAAGCCGGCGGCGCCGACGCGGGCGGCGCCGTGGGTCCGGGCCAGGCGCTCGGCCAGCAGCAGCGCCGCGGCCAGCGCGACGGTGTAGACCCCGATGACCGCCGCCACGCCCTGCACGGTCGTGTCGAGGTCGACGAGCAGCTCGGGCAGCGCGAGCGTCACGACCGAGGCGTCGGCCAGCGCGAGGCCCGCGGCGACGGCGAGCAGGACGGATCGGGCGCGCACGCCCACAGTGTGCCCCTTCCCCGCCGGTAGGCTCGCCACCTCCCCCGGCGCGAAGGACACCCAGGACGTGAGCGAGATCAAGGAGTCGGTGTACAAGGACCCGCGTGGCGCGGAGGCGATGCAGCCCTTCCACGAGTACGCGCGCACCCACGAGCCCGGCTGGACCTACCTCGCGACGCGTATCCTGCTGACCCCCGTCGCGCTGCTGCTGTACCGCTCCAAGGCGATCGACAAGCGCAACGTCCCCGCCACGGGCCCGGTCATCCTGGCGCCCAACCACTTCAGCAACATGGACCACTTCTTCTGCGGCGTGCACCTGCGGCGGGAGATCCGCTTCATGACCAAGTCGCAGTTCTTCGGGGCCAACCCGGTCATCGGCTACATCTTCCGCGTCGCCGGCCACTTCCCCGTCCGTCGCGGCCACAAGGACGACGAGGCGTTCACGACCGCGCACTCGATCCTGCAGCGCGGCGGCTGCGTCGGGATGTACGCCGAGGGCGGCCGCTCGCGGACGGGCGGGCTGGGGGAGCCCAAGGCGGGCATCGGCCGTCTGGCGCTGGAGTCCGGCGTGCCGGTCGTCCCGATCGCGATCTTCGGCTCCAAGGACGTGCGTCAGTGGCGCCGCGGACGCTTCCCCCGGGTCCTGGTGAGCTACGGCGAGCCGCTGACGCTCGAGCGCGTCGCCGAGCCCACCCGCGAGCAGGCGCAGGCCGCCGCGCAGCAGATCTTCGACCGCGTCCGTGCCCAGTACGCCGCGCTTGAGGCGCGCGCGGGGTCCTGACTACTCGCGGACCCCGGCGCTGCCGACGACCCGCCACGGCGACCGCTCGTCGCCGGTGAGCGACAGCACCCAGTACTCGACGAACTCGCGCTCGGTGTCCTGGCTGCCCGACAGCAGCTGGACCGTGTCGCGGTCCTCGATGTAGCGGCGGCCCCGCGCGGTGATGGCGACGGTGAGCTTCGCGGGCTCGGGCGTCGGCGCCAGGGCCTGCACGTCGATCCGCTCGACGACGACGCCGCGCACGACCAGGCGGGTCGTCGGGTCGGCCGCCTCGTCCCCCGGGTGCAGCAGCGCCCGGATCGCCTCGGGCGTCGCGAGGGCGGCGAGCGCGTCGTCGGGGCCGTCGACGGCCTCGACCCACGCCTCGACCGCGCGGCTGACGCAGGCCTGGATGACGTCGGGGCCGAAGCGCGCGTCGACGAGCGAGAGGTCCAGCGCGGCGGCCCGCACGTCCTCGGCGAAGTCGGGGTCCACGAGGTCGGCCGTCGTGAAGCCGGCCGCCGGCGTGTCGGTCGCGGCGAGCTCGAGCGTCGCCTCGGCGCTCAGGCGCTTGTCGTCCCCCCACGGCGAGGCGACGATGTCGCTGTCGAGGTGGTGGTCGCCCTCGGCCTGCTGCTCGATCGAGATGAGGACCCAGCGGGCGTCCGGCTCGACGGACGAGCGCGCGAGCGTCCAGTACTCGCGCAGGGAGGTCTGGGGGGACGTGGCGCCGTCGTGGAAGATCGACTCGCCGTGCTTCGTCACGCACCAGTCGTCCATCTCGGCCGACAGACGCACGACGACGCGGTCCTCCATGTCGTCCTCGCGGTTGACGAGGCCGACGTACTGCACCTCCGGGCCGCTGCGCACCCGCACCTGGTTGTGCCAGCCCTTGGCGGCGAAGTCGGCCAGCCGCCGGTGCCACTCGACGAGCAGGTCCTTGCCGGCGAGGGTCGCCAGCCGCTGCTCGTCCCGGGCGTCCCACGCGGCCTGCACGGCGAGGAAGAGCTCGGCCGCCTCGGCCTCGACCGCCTCGTGGGCGAAGTAGGCGTCGTCCTCGGCCGCCTCGGCGCTCGCGGTCCGCACGCGCTTGACGCGCTCGGCGACCTTGCGCTTGTAGCGCTGCGCCGCGACGAAGGCCATGAAGGCGCTCACGCCGACGAAGAGCAGGAAGAGCAGGATGACGACCGCGACCAGACCCCCGGAGACCGACCCGCCGCCGCCACCGCCGTAGTAGCCGCCGCCCCCACCGCTGCTGAAGCCACCGCCGCCGCCACCACCGCCACCCCCGCCGAACCCGGAGGATCCGCCTCCGGCGGCGGCGAGGATCAGCGACGACACGAGGGGGGGCACGGGCATATCGAAGCAGGTCAGCCGGAGAGGGCGGCGAGCGCTGCGGCGCGCTGGTCCGTCAGCCAGCGCTGGAGCCACAGGCGGTCGACCGGCCGCATGCGCACGAGCTGCAGGCCGTGGCCGTCGACACCCGCGGTCCGGCGCACCTCGCCGATCGCGTCGACCGGCCGCGCCTGCTCGAGCGCGATGCGCAGGCGCACGATGTCGCCCCGCGACAGCTCGACCGCCCCGCGCACGCCGACCCCGCCCACCGACAGGTCGTAGGTCAGCGCCTGGGCCCCGACGACCTGCCCGGGGTGGTGGATGCTCACGGCGCGCAGGACGGTCACCCGGGCGGCGGTCCGGCGCTCCTGCGGGACTGTCCCGTGCAGCTCGGCGAGCGGGTCGTGCAGCAGGGCGTGCACGACGTCGACGCGCAGGCTGCCGCGGGCGTCCGGGACGGCCAGCAGCATCGCCCGCCGCTCGGCGGCGGGGGTCGGCGGGACGGACGTCAGGCGCACGTGGCGCCGGTGCAGCACGCGCGCGGGCGCCGGTGGGTCGTCGAGGAAGACGAGCTCCGCCGCGCCGGGGACGGCCCGCGCCACGAGGACCTGCACCGCGCCGAGACCGGGGACGATGAGCTGTGCCCGCTCGGGCTCGACGACCACAGCACCGTCATCGGCCACGACCGGCGGAGCCTGAGAGGATGGGCGCATGGCGTCCCTCAGCCCGCAGGCCCTGCGCGACAGCGTCGGCGACACGCTCGGCCCGACGGCCTGGCGGACCGTGACGCAGGACATGATCGACAGCTTCGCGACGCTCAGCGGCGACGCGCAGTGGATCCACACCGACGTGGCCCGCGCGGCCGCCGAGTCGCCGTTCGGGACGACGATCGCCCACGGCAACCTGACGCTCAGCATGATCGACGGCTTCCGCGACGAGCTCGTGCCGCTGGCGGGCTTCGCCCTGGGCGTGAACCTCGGCTACGACCGCGTCCGCTTCCCGGCGCCGGTCCCGGCGGGCGCGCGGGTGCGTGCCGTCGCGCAGGTGATCGCGGTCGACGAGCGGGACGACGGCTGGTGGCAGATCGTCCAGCGCTTCACGGTGGAGCTCGAGCGCCCGGACGGCGCGGACGGCCCGCCCGTCTGCGTCGCCGACAGCGTGATCCGCGCGCGGCCCGCCTGACCGCAGCCCGCCCGTCCGGGCCGGGCGTCAGCGGACCTTGAAGGCCGCGGCCAGCGGCCGCCACACGAGCAGGCGCTGGAAGGACGGGTCGAAGAGCCCGACCTTCACCTGCCAGCGACCGGCCGTCGCGCCCGCCGGGACGCGGTAGCTCACGCGGAAGCGGCGCGGCACGCCAGCGCGCAGCTTCGTCCCACGGAAGGCGGCCTGGTAGGTCGGGGTCGTCCCCGCCCCCGGCGCGTAGAGCTGCACGGCGACGACGAGCTGCGCCGCCTCGCGGCTCGTGAGGCGCACGACGAAGCGCGCGGTCGAGCCGCGGCGGACGGTCCGCCGGACCGCGGTCGCCTTCACGAGGACGCTCGGCGCGGTCGTCCGGGGCGGCGCGGTCTTCGACGGCTTCGCGGTCCCGCCGCCGACGATGCGCAGCGGCGTGGCGGCGTCCGCCAGGCGCTTGAAGAGCCCGCCGTCGTCGTCCTTGCCGTCCCCGTCGTCGTCGCAGGCGCAGGTCGCGTCGTCGAACGCCTTGCCGAAGAGCATCCCGATGACGCCGGCCTGCACGTAGGCCTGGCGCACCGCCGTGCCGTCGCTGCCCAGCAGCGTCTGCACCCGGTTGTCGCGGTAGTGCTTGGGCTTGTTCGGCTGGGCCGAGTTGCCCAGCGGCAGCTGCCACAGGACGACGCTGTGCCCGGTCGCGGAGGAGACCCCGCGCAGGAAGCGCGCCTGGCGCCGGAAGTCCTCCGGCGTCCACACCGAGCGGCCGCCGTCCCCGTCGCGGACCTCGGCGTAGCCGTTGTCGCGGTCGTCCTGCTCGGCGAAGATGAGGTCGAAGCGCGCGCCGAGGGAGCGGAAGAAGGACGTGGCGACGCCGGCCAGCTCGTCGATCCGGGCGTCGGACGGGTCGCTGTAGGCGATGTCCTCGCCGGTCCCCCAGACGCTCAGGTGGTAGCCGAGCAGGACGTTCGGGGCGTAGCGGTCGCGCAGGCGCACGAAGGCCTGCGCCAGGCCGGCAGCGGTGTTCGGCAGCCCGCGCAGCTCGTCCAGGCCGGTCGTGGCGACCTGCACCGGGACAGTGGCGCCGTCCTGGCTGCGGCGCTCGATGTAGCCCCACATGTCCGGCTCGATGTGCAGGACGGTCGTGCTGCGGGTCTCCCCGGCCTTCTGGAAGAAGAGGCGGACGTCCTTGAGGTACGCCGTCATCGTCTCGACGTTCGAGAGGTTGGCCTGGAAGCCCGAGACCTCGTCCATCCCGTTGCCCGGCGCGGATTCGCGCAGGTGGTACAGGCTGAAGACCGGCAGGAAGCCGTGCCCGACGCTGTCGTCGATGAAGCCGGAGACGAACGAGCCCCCGCCCTTCGTCCACGTCGTCCACCCCTTGCCGGTGTTCGCCCCGCCCGACAGGTAGTGGTAGCGCAGGCCGAGCGTCGTCTCCGAGCGGAGCGCCGCCGCGCCACCTTCGTCGTCCCGCATCCCCAGCTGGAGGCTGCTGTAGGGCCATTTCGCGGGTGGGGCGGCTTGCGCACCGACCACGTTGCCCAGGAACATGGCGCAGCAGAGCAGGAGTAAGTGGAGTGAGGTGTGGGGTAGACGCATGCCGCTTGCCGGATGTATCGGCGGGTGGAGCAGCGGGCCGCAGTGCCGGTTGCGGCTTTCCCCCGATCTTCAGATCCAGCACGAAAATCTATCTAAAGTTGTCGTTGACAACCTGCCGAGAACGAGTTGCAGATGCCCCATACCGCCCTTCGCGCCGCAGAGATCCGTGACCTCGTCATCTCCGAGGGCCGGCGCGTGCGCGTGCGCTGCTGGACCGGTGTGGGCCGGCCGCTCGTCCTCCTGCACGGGCTCTTCGACGACTCCGAGGGCTGGGCGCAGGTCGCCACGGACACGCACCGGCCCTGTTACGCCCTCGACCTGCCGGGCTTCGGCGCCTCGAGCCTGCCCACCCGCCCGCGGGTGAGCGCCTACGCCGAGGCGATCGTCGAGGCGCTGGACCAGCTCGACGTGGACGGCTGCACGCTCGTCGGCCACTCGCTCGGCGGCGCCGTCGCCACCGCCGTGGCCGAGCGGACCGACAAGGTCTGGGCCCTGGCGCTGCTGGCCCCGGCCGGGTACGGGCACATCCGCATGGCCGAGGCCGTCAGCCTGCCGATCATCAAGAACATCACCGAGGCCGCCCTGCCGCTGGCGCTCGTCAACCCGCTGACGGTGACCGCGGCGTACGCGACGTTCGTCGCCCACCACCGGCTGCCCTCAAAGGACCTCATGGACCGCGTGCGCCGCCGCGCCTTCAGCTCCGGCCCCGGGGTGCGCATGGCCGTCGAGGCGATCGCCGCCGCCGGCCGGTCGGGCAACGGCTTCACCAGCCGTCAGGTCGCCTTCCACGGCCCCGTCGCGGCGCTGTGGGGCGAGCACGACGCGCTCGTCAACCCCGGTCACCTGCCGGCGCTGCGCCGCGCGCTGCCCCAAGCCCACGCCGAGGTCTGGGAGGGGATGGGCCACCACCCCCAGCGCGAGCGCCCCGCCGACCTCACGCGCTTCATCGAGGCGCACGCCGTGACCGGCCGGACCCGCAAGCGGCCCGTGCTCCGGGTGCAGCGCGCCGCCTGAAGGGCCGCAGTACCCTTCGTCCACGGCCCCGCTGCGTCCCACGCGCGCCCGGCCGTCCGCCGTCTGACTGTCCCACGTTGCAGCCTGGAGCCAGGGGAGGCGCCATGAGCATCAGTCCGAAGATCCCGCCCATCGCCGTCGCGGCCGCCCTCGGCATCGCCGTGCTGGCACCGTCGGCCGCCGGCGCCGCCACGCTGCGTGGCACCGTCATCGGCAAGCCGGTCAGCGCGGGCGCGAACACCGTCGTCCCGGTCCTGCTCTCGGCGGCCTCCGATCGCGCGGCCGGCGGCGCGGTGGCCCGGGTGGTCGTCCCGCGCAAGGGCATCCGGACCGCCACGGCGATCCTCGCGCCGCTGGGCCTGCGCATCGGCGACCGCGTCAGCGCGGACGTCGCGCGCGTCACGGTCCGCCCGCGCACGCGGGTGCTGCGGGTCACCAGGCGCGGGCTGGTCCCGACCTTCGCCACGACGGCCAAGCGACGGGCGTCGATCACCGCGAAGGTCAGGCGCGCGATCGCCGCGACCGAGCAGCTCAAGCGCGATCCCAGCAGCGTGCTGGATCCGAAGAACCCCGCGACGACGAACGAGCAGCTGCGCGACCAGCTGCTGGCCGTGCGCACGGACCTGAACTTCCTCATCGACGACCTGCGCACGACCGCGAGCGCGCTGACGGCGACGGTCGCGGCGATCACTGCCGTCCGCCCCGCCGACCCGGCGCGCCGGGCCGCGATCGAGAAGCGTCAGGCGCGGACGCTCGCGACGCTGACCGGCGACGCCAAGACGGCGAGCGACACCGTCGTGGCGATGGACGAGGCCGTCGGCCGGCTGGACGAGACGATCAACGCGGTCGGCGGGGTCCCGAGCGCCGAGCCGCTGCCGATCGAGACGACGACGACCGCGTCGAACATCCTCAACGCGGTCTTCGACCTGCTGCGCGGCCCGGACGGACCGACCTCCGGCGGCGCACGCTGACCGGCGTGCGGCCGGCCGCCGTACCCGGGCCATGAGCGCCCTCCCGCAGTGGCCCGCCGGCACCGTCACGTTCCTGGCGACGAGCGGGCCGGGCGGCGCCCCGCGGCCGATCCCCGTCTCCACCGCGCTGCGGGCGACCGACACGCGCGTGCTCCTGGCGCTCGGGCGTCGGCGCACGGCGCTGCAGGCGCTGCGCGACCGTCCCGCCTGTGCGCTGGCGGTGCTCGCCGCCGGCAACGTCGGGGTGACGCTGCACGGGACGGCGACCGTCCTGGCCGAGGGGCCCGAGGGCGCCGAGGGCATCGCGGTCGTGGCGCTCGACGTCCACGACGTGCAGGACCACACGTCCGAGCGCTTCGTCATCGCCGACGGCGTGCAGTGGTCGTGGACCGACGAGGACGCGCGC
This sequence comes from uncultured Conexibacter sp., assembly GCA_964600395.1. Taxonomy (GTDB): domain Bacteria; phylum Actinomycetota; class Thermoleophilia; order Solirubrobacterales; family Solirubrobacteraceae; genus Paraconexibacter. The sequence continues at coordinate 8,396 of CAZRLR010000051.1, read as the reverse complement.
GCCCGCGACGCCGCGGTCCGCGCGGTCCTGCAGTCCTTCGCCGACGCCTGAGACGCGGGGCGCCGAGCCCGCGCTCGCGCCGGATAGCCTGCGGGGATGAAGCTTGCGACATACGTGCCGCCGGGGTCCCACGAGCCGGTCGCCGGCGAGGTCCGCGGGGACACCGTCGTCGCCTTCGCCGGCGGCGAGTCCGTGATGGACCGCCTGGCCTCGGGTGACCTCACGGCAGCCGACGGCCCGTCCCACCCGCTCGCCGACGTCCGCCTGCTCGCGCCCGTCCCCGCGCCCCGCTGCATCTTCGGGATCGGCCTGAACTACGCCGCCCACGCCGCGGAGACCGGCGGCCAGGTGCCAGAGGCCCCGATCGTCTTCATGAAGCTGCCCTCCGCGGTCGTCCCGCCGAGCGGCCCGATCATCTGCCCGCCCGTCGTCAAGCGCCTGGACTACGAGGGTGAGCTCGGCGTCGTCATCGGCAAGGACGGCGCGATCGCCGGCTACACCGTCTGCGACGACGTGAGCGCCCGCGACCTGCAGCGCCGCGAGCCGCAGTGGACGCGCGCCAAGGGCTTTGACACGAGCTGTCCGTACGGCCCGTGGATCACGACCGCGGACGAGGTCCCGGACCCAGAGAACCTGCGCCTGCGCACCTGGGTCAACGGCGACCTGCGCCAGGACACCTCGACGAGCGACCTCATCTTCGGCCCGCAGGTCCTCGTGGACTTCCTCAGCGAGACGTGCACGCTCGCGCCCGGTGACCTCATCCTGACCGGCACGCCGAGCGGCGTCGGCGCCGCCATGGACCCGCGCGTCTTCCTGCAGTCGGGGGACGTCATCCGCATCGAGATCGAGACCCTGGGGAGCATCGAGCATGCCGTCGCCTGACACCGCCGCCCACGCCGAGCTGCTGACCGCGCTGCGCGAGCGCCTGGGGGAGCTCGACGACCTGACGCAGGCGACCGCGCTGGCCGGCTGGGACGAGCAGACCCACATGCCGCCCGGCGGCGCCGCCGCCCGCGGGGAGGTCCTCGCCACGCTCGAGCGCCTGGCCCACGCGCGCCTGACGGACCCGGCGCTGGCCGCCCTGCTGGACGAGCTCGGCCGGACCGAGGGCCTGGACGACGTCGACGCCCGCCTCGTGGCCGCCGTCGCCCGGGACGCCGACCGCGCCCGCCGCGTCCCGGATCGCCTCGTGGGCGACATCGCCCGCCACACCGCGACCGCCCAGGCCGCCTGGCACGAGGCCCGGGCCGCCGACGACTTCGCCGTCTTCCTGCCCGCCCTCGAGCGCCACGTCGAGCTGCGCCGCGAGTTGGCCGCCTGCTTCCCGGAGGCCGAGCACCCGTACGACGCGCTCCTGCACGCCTTCGAACCGGACCTCACGACCGCCAAGGTGCGGGAGGTCTTCGCGCAGCTGCGCGAGGGCCTCGTCCCGCTCATCCAGGCGATCGCCGCCCGGCCCGAGCCGCCGCAGCTGCCCGGCCCGTTCCCGGTCGACCGCCAGCGCGAGCTCTCGCTCGAGATCGCCCGCACCCACGGCTTCGACGACGAGCACTGGCGCCTTGACCTCGCGGTGCACCCGTTCGCGCAGTCCCTCGGCTCGTCGGACATCCGCGTCACCGCACGCTACGACGAGGGCTCGCTGTCGGGCTTCTTCGCGGTCCTGCACGAGGTCGGGCACGGGCTCTACGAGCGGCAGGTCGACCCCGCCTTGGCCCGCACGACCGTCGGCACCGGCGTGTCGCTCGGCATTCACGAGTCCCAGTCGCAGCTGTGGGAGAACCTCGTCGGCCGCTCGGAGGCGTTCTGGTCGCACTGGCATCCGCGCCTGATCGAGGTCTTCGGCGCCGACGCGCTGGGCGGCGAGGACCTGCAGGCCTTCCTGCGATCGATCAACACGGTCAAGCCGTCGCCGATCCGCGTGGACGCCGACGAGGCGACCTACGCGCTGCACATCATCCTGCGCTTCGAGCTGGAGGTCGCGCTCGTCGAGGGGACGCTCGCCCCGGCCGACGTGCGCGACGCGTGGAACGCCAAGACGCAGGAGCTGCTCGGCCTCGACGTGGCCTCCGACAAGGTCGGGGTGCTGCAGGACATCCACTGGGCCTACGGCGAGCTCGGCTACTTCCCGACCTACGCGATCGGCAACATCGTCGCCGCACAGCTGTGGCCGGTCATCGAGCGGGACCTGCCGGCGCTGGAGGACGACATCCGCCGCGGCGAGACGCGGCCGCTGCAGGACTGGCTGCGCGAGCACGTGCACCGCCACGGCCGCCTGCGCACGCCGGGCGAGCTGCTGCGGGACGTCACCGGCTCGGACCTGGACGCCGGCCCGTTCCTGCAGCAGCTGCGCGCGAAGTACGGCGCGCTCTACGACCTGTAGGTCAGTGCGTCTCCAGGACGCGGTCGATCAGCCCGTATTCCGCCGCTTGGGCTGACGAGAAGAAGCGGTCGCGCTCCATGTCGGCGTGCACCTCTTCGACGGACTTCTTGCAGTGCTTGGCGTAGATCTCGTCGATCCGCGCACGCGTCTTGAGGATCTCCTGCGCATGGATCTCGATGTCCGTCGCCTGGCCCTCGAAGCCGGGGGAGGAGGGCTGGTGGATGAGGATGCGCGAGTTCGGCAGCGCCATCCGCTTGCCCTCTGCGCCGCCGGCCAGCAGTAGCGACCCCATCGACATCGCGATGCCGCAGCAGATCGTGGAGACCTGCGGCTTGATGAACTGCATCGTGTCGTAGATCGCCAGCCCGGCGTAGATCGAGCCGCCCGGCGAGTTGATGTAGATCGAGATGTCCTTCTCGGGGTCCGCGGACTCCAGGTGCAGGAGCTGCGCGACGACGAGGTTGGCGACCTGGTCGTCGACCGCCTGCCCGAGGAAGATGATGCGGTTGTTCAGCAGCCGCGAGAAGAGGTCGTATTCGCGGTCGCCGCGCGCGGTGCGCTCGACGACGGTCGGGACGAGGGGCATGCCGTCACCTTAGCCGTGATGCGTCCGCGGCTTGCCGGATGACGGCGCGCCTGGTACCACGGAGCCATGCGACTCGGGGGTCGGCAGCTGGCGGTGGCGGCAGCGGTGCTCATGGGGCTGCCCGCCGCGGCGCTCGGGGCGCCCGGCGGCACGGGGGCGACCGACGGGCGTTACCTGCGCTTCTCGGCCGGCGGGGCGGGGCAGGGGGCCGGGATCGAGCTCGTCTCCCGCGACGGGAGCCAGAGCGTCGAGGTCCTCGCGCCGGGCTCGACGGCGTCCGGCAGCACCGACCCGGTGCCCGAGACCGCCGGCGCCAACACCCGGGCCCTGCTGGACCTGTCGCCCGACGCGCGCACCGCCGCCTTCGTGAACCTCACGGGCCGCAGCGCCGGGGGCGGCGTCTTCTTCTCCGCCACGCAGGACCTCACGACGGTCGACACGACGACGGGGGCGCGCCGCGCGCTGACGTCGCTCGGGGACGGCGGGCTCGTCGACTCCTTCGACTGGCTCGACGAGCGCGACCTCATCGCCTACATCGCCTCGGAGGAGGTCCCGCCCGCCGTCGCCGGGGACCCGCTCGACCGGGCCTACGAGCTGCGCGTCATCGCCCCGGACGGCACCGGGTCGCGGCTGCTGCGCCGCACGACCTTCGACGGCGCCGGCGTGCTGACGCAGGTCACCGCGTCCCCCGACGGCCGACGGCTGCTCTACCTCCTCGACGGCGCCAGCCGGACCTGGTTCGTCCGGGACATCGACACGGGCGTCGAGCACGACGTCACGCCGGCCGCCGGCCTGGTGCCGCGGCAGCTCGTCTGGCTCGACGACGAGCGGATCGCCTACACGAGCCCGGGCCCGTCGAGCGACCCCACGCGACGGCTGCGCAGCTTCCGCCTGGGCGCCGACGGCGCCGTCGTGGCCGGCTCGGACGACTGCCTGCCCGCCGACCGGTGCGGGCTGACGGCGGGCCTGCGGCCGGTCACCCGGGCGGCCGTCGGCGGCGAGCTGCTGCTCAGCCGCGAGGTCAGCCGCAACGGTGGCCTCGTCCGCGACGGGCGCGCGGTGCTCGACCTCGCCGGCGGCATCGTCCGCACGCTCGACGAGGACCGGGTGCAGGCGCTGGAGGCGCCGGTGGTCCCGCCCGTCGTCTTCATGCCGGGCATCCTGGGCTCGCGCCTGTTCTGCACGCCCGCCACCCGGACGGACGCGCTCTTCCCCGACCCGTTCGACGCGGCCGACCTCGTCCTGGCGGCCGACGGGGACACGAGCAGCGCGGCGTGCCCGGCCGCCGGCGCCGCCGACGCGATCCACGACCCGGGGACCCACACGATCCCGCTCCTGGGCTCCGGGCTCTTCGCCGGGCTCGCGAGCGTGCCGTCGGGGGACTACTACGCCTCGGCGATCGATCGCCTCTCGGCGATGGTCGGCCCGCGCCGCTTCTACGTCCTGCCGTGGGACTGGCGCCGCGACACCGCCGCGAGCATCGCCCGGCTCGACGCCCTCGTGAACCGGGCGCGCACCGAGACCGGCAGCGCGCAGGTCCAGCTCGTCGCGCACTCCTACGGCGGCCTGCTCGCGCGGCGCTACGTCGACGACGCGGGCCGGCGCGCGAAGGTCGCGCGCGTCACGACGCTCTCGACGCCGTACCTCGGGTCGCCGAAGTCGGCCTTCCCGCTGCTGGCGGGCACCGACGCGCCCGGCGGCAGCCTGCAGTTCCTGTTCGGCGGCAGCGCGTCGCTGCGGGCGCTGGCGCGCACGTCGGCGGGGCTGCTGAACCTCTTCCCCTCACCGGCCTACGGCGGCTGGCTGTCGCTGCGCGGGACGACGCCGGCCCCGCTGGACGACGGGGGCGTGCAGGCGCTCGTGGCCCGCGCCGGCGGCTCGGCGTCGCTGTTGAGCGACGCCAGCGCACGGCACCTCACCCTCTACGACCGCCTGCCCGCCGGGCTGCCCTGGCGCGTGGTCGTCTCCGCCGGCCTGCCGACGACGAGCGCCATCCACCTGGCGCCCGCCGGGCCGGACCCGGCCCAGGCCGCGTACGTGCTGGACCTCGGCAGCGGCGACGCGACCGTCCCGCTGGCCAGCCAGCTGCTCGGCGCGGCCCCCGGGACGGTCACCGTGCCGGGCACGGACGGGGCCGCGAAGTTCGCCTACCTGTGCGGGCTGGACCACGGGCTCATGGCCGGGCGGCTGGAGACGCTGAACCTCGTCCGGGCCTTCGTGCGCTTCGGCCGCGACATCGACCCCGCGCTCGAGCGGCGCCCCGACGACGCCGACCCGGCGCGCCGGTGCGCGATCCGCCGCACCGCGACCGTCACCGTCGAGGGCATCGCGCCCGGGGCGATCCCGCCCCCGGCGGACCCGCCTCCGGGCGGCGGGGGCGACCGCCGCGCCGCGCCGGAGCCGTCGCTCTACGACCTGGAGGACGCGGGGCTGCTCGACGTGCTCGAGCTCGGCGGCCGCACGACGATCGTCGCCGCGCTGCCGCAGGCGCCGGACGTGAACCAGGACGGCGTGCCCGAGGCGGCCCCGGACCTGCCGGAACTCCCGCTCGTCCCCGCCGACGCCGGCAGCGTCGTGCGGGGCACGGTCGAGATCACCGAACCCGACGGCAGCCGGTCGCTGCGCGCGCTCGTCCCCGGGGCGCCGGGGGCGACGGTGCGCGTCGGCCTGCCACCGGCCGGGGCCCCGACGGTGCAGGGGACGACGTTCGACCCGGTCGTGCCCGCGGACGACGGGCGCGTGCCGCCGGCCGCGGCCCCGCCGGGCCCCGACCCTGGGCCGGGTCCCGGTCCCGGTCCCGGTCCCGGCCCGGGCCCGGGCCCTGGCCCTGGTCCAGGCGACCCGACGACGCCGACCGGGCCCACGACGCCCTCGTCCCCGGCCGGACCGACGGCGCCCGTCGACGCGGCGACCCCGCCCGCGACGACGCCCCCGGCCCCGCCGACCCCGCCGACCTCCGGGACGCCGATCGGCCGGCCGCGCCGCGACACGACCGCCCCGCGCCTGCGGGTGCGCCTCGTCCGGCGCGCCGGCCGCGTCCGGGTGACGCTCATCGCGACCGACCCGTCGGGGGTCCGGGCGATCCGCACCCGCCTCGGGCGCCGCGGGCGCGAGCGGCGCTACAGGCGTACGCTCGTGCTCTCGCCGCGCGACCTGACGCGGCTGTTCGTCGTCGCCGAGGACCGGGCCGGCAACCGCACCGCCGTGCTGGCCGTCGCGCGGCTGCCGCGCAAGCGCTGATCAGCCGTCGACCGTCGCCATGCCGCCCGCGTCGTAGCGGTCGCCCGCGACCTCCGGCAGCGCGTCCGCGATGCGCGCCCGGTCCTCCGGGCCGAGCTCGAGCTCGACGGCGCCGGCGTTCTCCTCCACGCGCTCGGGCCGCGTCGTGCCGGGGATCGGGACGACGTCCTCGCCCTGGCCGAGGACCCAGGCGAGCGCGAGCTGGGACGGCGTGGCGCCCTTCTCCTGCGCGAGCTCGGCGATGACGTCCACGACCGCGAGGTTCTTCGCGAAGTTCTCGCCGGCGAAGCGCGGCGAGTTGCGGCGGAAGTCGCCGGGCTCCAGGTCGTCGAGCGACCGGATCGCGCCCGAGAGGAAGCCGCGCCCGAGCGGCGAGTAGGGGACCAGGCCGATGCCGAGCTCCCGCAGGGTCGGCAGGATCTCGTCCTCCACGTCGCGCGACCACAGCGAGTACTCCGTCTGCAGCGCGGTGATCGGGTGGGTCGCGTGGGCGCGGCGGATCGTGTCCGGCGCGGCCTCCGAGAGCCCGAGATGGCGGACCTTGCCCTCGGCGACGAGCTCGCCCATGGCGCCGACGGTCTCCTCGATCGGGACGCCGCGGTCCACGCGGTGCTGGTAGTAGAGGTCCAGGTGGTCGACGCCGAGGCGGCGCAGCGACGCCTCGGCCGCCTCGCGCACGTACTCCGGGCGCCCGTTGATCCCACGCCGGGTCGGGTCCGACGGGTCGCGCTGGATGCCGAACTTCGTCGCCAGGACGACGTCGTCGCGGCGATCGGCGATGGCGCGGCCGACGAGCTCCTCGTTCGTGAACGGGCCGTACATGTCGGCCGTGTCGAGGAACGTGACGCCGAGCTCGAGCGCCCGGTGAATCGTCCGGACGCCACGATCCTCGTCACGGCCGCCGTAGAAGTCCGACATGCCCATGCAGCCCAGGCCGAGGGCGGAGACGGTGAGGCCGCCGTCGTGGCTGCCGAGGGTGCGGGAGGGGATGGAGGTCATGTCCCGACCATAGGACCTCAGCGGCCAACCTCCGGGGCGTCGCGGCGTTCCTGCAGGTGTGTCGACGCCCGCGACCACAGGCGCAATACTGATCGGATGGAGGCGGCCACCCTCACCCGCGTCGGCTCCGCCTCCCCGCGGAAGCTGCGCGCCGCCCCGGACGAACGCCTCGTCGCCTGGCTGCGCGGCGGGGACGCCCGCTGCTTCGAGGTCATCTACGACCGCTACCACCTGCCGCTGCTGGCCTTCTGCCGGCACATGCTCGGCTCTCGCGAGGAGGCCGAGGACGCGTTGCAGCAGGTCTTTGTGTCCGCCCACGGACAGCTCATGCGCGACGACCGTCCGGTGCAGCTGCGCGCCTGGCTGTACGCCGTCGCCCGCAATCGCTGCCTGTCGGTCCTGCGGGCCCGCCGCGAGACCGTCGGGATGGACGACATCGGCGAGCCGAGCGCCGACGGCCTCGCCGTGGCCGCCCAGGTCCAGCAGCGCCAGGACCTCAGGGACATCCTCAGGGACCTGGCCCACCTGCCCGAGGACCAGCGCGCCGCCCTCGTCCTCGCCGAGCTCGAGGACCTCTCCCACGAGGAGATCGCCGTGGCGCTCGACGTCCGGAAGGACAAGGTGAAGGCGCTCGTCTTCCAGGCCCGCGAAGCGCTGATGGGCTTCCGCGAGGCCCGCGACGCGGACTGCACGCAGATCCGCGAGCAGCTGGCGACCCTGCGGGGCGGGGCGCTGCGGCGCTCCTCGCTGCAGCGGCACGTCGCGATCTGCCCGGGTTGTGCCGCCTTCAAGGAGGACGTCAAGCGTCAGCGCGCGCTGCTGGGCGCCGTGATGCCGGTCGTCCCGGCGCTCGCGCTCAAGGAGCAGATCCTCGGGGCGGTGCACGCGTCGGCCGCCGGCGGGGCGGTGGCCGCGGGGTCGGCCGGCGTCGCGGTGGGCGTGGGCGCGGCGACCTCCGGCGGCGCCGGAGCGCTCGGCACGGGCGCGGTGGCCGTCGGCACCGGCGCGGCCGCCTCGGGCGGCACCGGCCTGCTCGCCGCCGTCGGCTCCTCCTCACTCGCGGTCAAGGCGCTGGCGACGGTCGCCGTGCTGGCCTCCGCCGGCGGCGGCGCCGTGGCGGTGCAGCGCGCCACCGACGGACCGGCTCGTCCGTCGGCCGCGCGCTCGGCACCGGACCCGACCCGCGCCCCG
>CAZRLR010000050.1:0-16261 GCA_964600395.1 uncultured Conexibacter sp. | reverse complement strand
TGGGTGGACCGCGCCGCCGCCCGGCCGCGCCGCGCGGTCCGCGCCCGGCGCGAGGCGCAGGAGCACGTGCGCCGCTGGGAGGGCCGCGTCGCCGCCTGCGAGCGCGAGCGCTACGGCCGCGGCGTCGCCGGCGCCCTGGTCCTGCTCGCCACGGAGCGCCGCCTGCCCCAGCCGACCCGCCGGGCCGGCAGCCGCCTGGCCCGCCGCGCGCGGCGGACGGCGCAGGTCGTCGCCGTCGGGGCCATCGCGCTGACCGTGGCCGTCTGCGTCCTGGCGGTCGAGGTCGTCGTCCGCGCGCTGGACGCCCTCGCCTGACCGCGGTCAGTCCTCGCCGATGACGGCGAGGATCGCGCCGGCCTGCACCTGGTCACCCGCGCCCACCGCGAGCTCGGTCAGCGTCCCCGGCCCCGGCGCGACGATCTCGTGCTCCATCTTCATCGCCTCCAGCACGAGCAGGACCTGCCCGGCGGCGACGGTCGCGCCGACCTGCGCCATCACCCGCAGCACCGTCCCGGGCATCGGTGAGGTCAGCGACCCGGCGCTCAGCGCGGCGGACGGGTCGACGAAGCGCGGCAGCTCGCGCAGGGGCGCCTCGCCTTCGGCGGTGCCCACCGCGTCCGGGCCGATCCGGTAGGTGCGGCGCACGCCGTCGGCGGTGAGGCTCACGCGCTCGGGCGTCACCTCGTGCAGGACGATCCCGGCAGGCTCGGCGAGCTGCCGGCCCGTGCGGTCGACGCGGTAGGTGAGGACGAGCTCGTCGTCGTGCGCGGTGGCGAAGCTCACCGTCTGCGGGACGGCCGGGTTGTTGCGCCAGCCCGACGGTAGCGTCCCGAGCACCGCGGCGTCGGCCTGTCGCGCCGCGGCCCCCGCGAGCGCCGCGGCGAGCGCGGCCAGGCGCGTGGCGTCGCGGTCCAGCAGCGGCGCGGCCAGCGTCGCCACGTCGGCGCGATCCCGCCAGGCGGTGTCGGCGGCGCCCCCGAGGAAGTCCTCGTGACGCAGGACGCGCACGAGGAAGTCGCGGTTGGTCACCGTCCCCTGCACCTGCGCGCGCGCCAGGGCGTCGGCCAGGCGGCGGGCGGCCTCCTCGCGCGTGGCCCCGTGCGCGATGACCTTCGCGATCATCGGGTCGTAGAACGGCGAGATGACGTCGCCGCTGCGCACGCCGGTGTCGACCCGCACGCCGCGGTCGACCGCGAAGCGCGTGAGCGTCCCGGTGACGGGCAGGAAGTCGTTCGCCGGGTCCTCGGCGTACAGGCGCGCCTCCATCGCCCAGCCGCGCAGCGGCGGCGCCAGCGCCTCGGGCGGCAGCGTGCGCCCCTCGGCGACGAGCAGCTGCAGCTCCACGAGGTCCAGGCCGGTGACGAGCTCGGTGACGGGGTGCTCGACCTGCAGACGCGTGTTGACCTCGAGGAAGAAGAACTCGTCGGTGTCCTGCACGAGGAGGAACTCGACGGTGCCGGCGCCGGTGTACTGCAGCGCCTGGCCGGCCTTGACCGCGGCGTCGGCCAGGCGCTCGCGCAGCGCCGGCGAGACCGCGGGGGACGGCGCCTCCTCGATGACCTTCTGGTGGCGGCGCTGGACCGAGCAGTCGCGCTCGTGCAGCGCGACGACGGTCCCGTGGGCGTCGCCCATGAGCTGGACCTCGACGTGCCGCGAGCGCGGCGCGTAGCGCTCGAGGAAGACGGTCGCGTCCCCGAAGGCCGAGCCGGCCTCGCGCCGGGCGGCCTCCACGGCGCCCGCCAGCGCGTCCGGGGCCTCGACGACGCGCATGCCCTTGCCGCCGCCGCCCGCGCTCGCCTTCACGAGCAGCGGGAAGCCGACGCGGGCCGCGGCGTCCTGGAGCGCCTCGCCGTCGGTCAGGTGCGCGCCCGGGAGGACGGGGACGCCCGCGGCCTGCATCCGCTCGCGCGCACCGATCTTCGACCCCATCGCGGTGATCGCCTCCGGGGACGGCCCGACCCAGATGAGGCCCGCGTCCACCACGGCCTGCGCGAAGCCGGCGTTCTCCGACAGGAACCCGTAGCCGGGGTGGATGGCGTCCGCCCCGGTCGCCAGCGCCGCGGCGATGACGGCGTCCCCGCGCAGGTAGGACTCCGCGGGCGTCGAGCCCCCGAGCGCGACGGCGAGGTCGGCCTCGGCGACGAACAGCGCGTCCGCGTCCGGGTCGGAGTGCACCGCGACGGTCTGGATGCCCAGGCGGCGGCAGGTCGCGAAGACGCGGCGGGCGATCTCGCCGCGGTTGGCGACGAGCAGGCGGTCGATCGACACAGGCGGGCTCCCGATCACATTCTGAAGACGCCGAAGCCCTCGGCGCCCTTCACGTCGGCGTTGTGGACGACCGACAGCGCGAAGCCGAGGACCGTCCGCGTGTCGCGCGGGTCGATGATGCCGTCGTCGTAGCCGCGCGAGGAGTTGGCCAGCGCGGTCTGCTCGCCCTCGATCTGCGCCTCGACGGCGGCGCGCATCCCCCTGTCGAACTCCTCGTCGTACGCCTGCCCGCGGGCCTCCGCGGCGCCGCGGGCGACGATCGACAGGACGCCGGCCAACTGCGCGGGGCCCATGACCGACGACTGCGCGTTGGGCCACGAGAAGAGGAAGCGGGGGTCGTAGCCGCGGCCGCTCATCGCGTAGTTGGCCGCGCCGTAGGAGCCACCGATGATGACCCCCAGGTGCGGGACCTTCGAGTTCGAGACGGCGTTGATCATCTTCGCGCCGTCCTTGATGATCCCGCCCTGCTCGTAGTCCTTGCCGACCATGAAGCCGGTCGTGTTGTGGAGGAAGACGAGCGGGACGTCCTTCTGGTTGGCGAGCTGGATGAACTGCGCCGCCTTCTGGGCCTCCTCGCTGAAGAGGATCCCCTGGAGGTTGGCCAGCACCCCGACCGGGTGGCCGTGGATCGAGCCCCAGCCCGTCGACAGCGACGTCCCGTAGAGCGGCTTGAACTCGTCGTAGCGCGAGCCGTCCAGCAGGCGCGCGAGCACCTCGCGGGTGTCGAACGGGACCTTCGGATCCGCCGACGGCAGCGCGACGAGGTCCTCGACGTCGTAGAGCGGCGCGTCGGCCGGCAGCGTCGCCCCGGGGCCGTGACGGCGCCAGTTCAGGGACCCGACGATCTCGCGCCCGATGCGCATCGCGTCCTGCTCGTCGGCGGCGAGGTAGTCCGCCAGGCCGCTGACCGTCGCGTGCATCTGCGCGCCGCCGAGCTCCTCGTCCTCGGCGTCCTCCCCCGTTGCCATCTTCACGAGCGGCGGCCCGCCGAGGAAGACCTTGGCGCGGCCCTCGACGAAGACGGTGTAGTCCGACATGCCCGGGACGTAGGCGCCGCCGGCGGTCGAGTTGCCGAAGACGAGCGAGATCGTCGGGATGCCGAGCGACGACAGGCGCGTGAGGTTGCGGAACGTCGCGCCGCCGGGGACGAACGCGTCGGCCTGCGTCGGCAGGTCCGCCCCGCCGGACTCCACGAGCGAGATGAGCGGCAGCCGGTTGGCGACGCAGATCTCGTGCCCGCGCAGCGCCTTCTTCAGCGAGTACGGGTTGGAGGCGCCGCCGCGGATCGTCGGGTCGTTCGCGCTGACGAAGCACAGCACGCCGCTCACGACCCCGATCCCCGAGACGAGCGACGCGCCCGTCGCGAAGTCGGTGTGGTGGGCCATGAACGGCTGCAGCTCGAGGAACGGGCTGTCGCGGTCCAGCAGCAGCGCGATCCGCTCGCGCGGGAGGAGCTTGCCGCGCTTGCGGTGGCGCTCGACGTACTTCGGGCCGCCGCCGCCGTTGAACTCCTGCAGCAGCGCGTCGAGCTCGGCCAGGCGCTCGTCCATCGCGGCGCGGTTGGCCCGGGCCGCGTCGGACCGGGCGTCGAAGGTGGAGCGGAGCGTCGCCACGAGGCGCGACTCTAATGGCACGGGGGCCGGGCGTGCGCCGAGACATGAATCGGGTTCACCCGGTGAGGATGCCCACGGCGGGCCGGTGGGTAAGGTCCCCCGCGATGGAGCGGCGGCCGGCTCGGACGGACCCCGACGAAGGCAGTCACCCCCGGTCGCCGGGGGCGCTGGTCCGCGGGCTGCTGCACGCCTACGCGCGCGGCGACGAGGCCGCCGTCATGGCCGCGCTGCACCCGGAGATCGAGTTCGTCCCGATGCTCGTCGCGACCGGCGCGCGGCGCGAGCCCTACCGCGGGCATGAAGGCTTCCGCCAGTACCTGCGCGACTCGCGCGCCGTGCTCCTGGACATCGACATCGACGTGCGCGCGATCCAGGAGGACCAGGACGTCGTCGTCGTGCTCGCGCAGGTCACCGGCTCGGCCGCCGGCGGCCCCGTCGAGGCGGCGGTCACCTACGTCTTCCGCGTGCGCGACGGCCTCGTCGTGCACGGCATCGTCGGCTCGGACCCCGACCGCGCCGCGCGCGCCTTCGGCCTGGACCCCGACGCCCCGGCGGTCCCGGCCGTCCCCGCCGGCGACCCGGCCGCGGCGCTGGCGCCGCTGGAGCTGCACCTGACCGCCGAGCCGCAGAGCGTCCCGACGGTCCGCCGGGCGGTCGACGCGTACGTCGGCGCCGCCGGTGCGGACCCCGAGCGCCGCCACGACATCCGCCTGACCGTCAGCGAGGCGTGCACGAACGTCGTGCTGCACGCCTACCTGGACCGTGCCCCGCAGGACGGGCCCGGCCCGCTGCGCGTCACGGCGGTCAAGCGGGACGGGCGCCTGCTCATCAGCGTCGAGGACGAGGGGCGCGGCATGGTCGCCCGTCCCGACAGCCCCGGCCTCGGGATGGGCCTGGTCGTCATGAGCCGCCTGGCCGCCGCGATCACGATCACGACGCGGCCCGAGCGCCCGGCCGGCTGCCGCGTGGACCTCGAGTTCGCGCTGCAGTCCGCGCCGGTCAGCGGGTGACGCGACGCGCGAGCGTCACGCCGGCGGCGACGAGCGTCACCGTCAGCAGGACGACCATCGCGGCGACGCCCACCCCGGCGCCGTCGCGGTAGAACGACGGGCCGGACCCGACGAGCGTCCCGCTGACGCCGTCCGCGGCGCCGCCGAGGCCGAGGACCGAGCCCATCGCCGACAGGCCCCAGCGCGAGATCATGAGGTCCCCGAACGCCTGCATCGGGACGACGAGGCTCGAGAACGGGATGAAGGCGCCGGCCAGCAGGAGCTGCGGGATGAGCAGGAGCGGGACCGAGCCGGTGGCGTGGTCGGCCTTCTGGACGGCCGCCGAGACCCACAGGCCGATGCCGACGGCCGCCCACGCGCAGACCGTGCAGACGGCGAGGACCTGCAGCACCGCCGCGCCGTCGGTGGGCAGGGGCTGCAGCGTCAGCGCGGGCAGGACGAGCAGGAGCACCTGGACTACCGCGAGCGGGAAGAGCACCGCGCACTTGGCGATGATGTAGGCGTCGACGCGGACGCCGACGGCGAACTCGCGGTCGATGATCCCGCGCTCCTTGACGATCTCCCGGCAGCCGGAGATGAGGCCGAGCCAGATCGTCGCGGTGAGCAGGAGCATGCTCAGCAGCATCGTGTAGTAGACGCCGAGCCCCGGCTGCGAGAGCGCGCGGTCGGGGAGGACGATGCCGATCGCCACGCCGATGACGGGCGCCTGCCCGAGCAGCAGCGTCAGCGAGCGCTGCTCGCGTAGCAGGCAGCGGGCGTAGCGCGAGGCCAGCGCCGAGGTCTGCGCGCCGAGGGCCGGCAGCGGCGGCAGGGCCGCCCACGACCCCTCGACCGGGGTCGTGTCCTTGCGCGCGGGCGCGGGGGCGGGCTGGGCGGCGGCGTCGTCCTCCCCCACCCCGAGGACGTCGTACACGTCGGCGATCTCGGCGACCCCGAAGTGCGCGCGGACCTCGTCCGGGGTGCCGACGAAGCGCAGGACCCCGCCGCCGGCCATCACGGCGACGCGGTCGCAGAGGTCCAGGCTCGCGGTCGTGTGCGTCGTCACGAGGACGCCGCGGCCCTCGTCGGCCAGGCGCCGCAGCGTCCGCATCATCCGGCGCTCGAGGGCGACGTCCAGGCCGGTCGTCGGCTCGTCGAGCAGGAGGACGGGCGGGCGGCCGACGAGCTCGGCCGCGCACGCGGCGCGGCGCTTCTGGCCGTCCGACAGGGAGCCGACGCGGGTCTCGGCGGCCGACTGCATGTGCAGGTCGTCGATGACCTCCTGCACGCGCGCGTCCACCTCGTCGCGCCCGACGCGACCGAGGCGCAGGCGGGCGGCGTAGGTCAGCGCCTCGCGGAGCGTCAGCTGCTCGTGCAGCAGCGTGCCGAACGGGACGTAGCCGACCTCGGTCGAGCGCGACTGCACCCAGTGCTCGCCGATGACGACGCCGCCCTCGTCCGGGTCGCGGACGCCGGCCAGCACGCGCAGCAGCGTGGACTTGCCCGAGCCGCTGGGGCCGATCATCCCAACGAGCTCGCCGACGCCGACGTGCAGCGACATCGGCTGCAGGATGCGGCGCCCGTCGATGTCGACGGCGACGCGGACGGCGGACAGGCCCGGCGGGCCGGGGTCCGGCGCCGGGGGCGTCGTCGCGGTGGCCGTCGTCCCGGTGTCCATCAGCGCACGAGCAGCTCGTCCATCATGGCGTCCGGGTGGGCGGTCTGCAGGCGGGCGAGGACGAACTCGCTCGTGAAGACGGCCAGCAGCGTCCCGTCCGTCCGCTCGAGGATCTCGGCCTGGGAGTTGCGGGCGACGGCCTTGACGCCGGACTCGTCGGTGCGGCGCGCGACCGTGTAGTTCGTCGGCTCCAGGGCGACCTCGACGCCGAACTCGCTGCGCATCCGCTCCAGCGCGACCTCGAACTGCAGCTGGCCCACGCCGCCGACGATCGGCGCCGGGTCGCCGTTCGTGCGCGTGAGCAGGTGGACGACGCCCTCCTCGTCGAGCTGCTGCAGGCCGCGGCGGAACTGCTTGGAGCGCGTGGCGTCCCGGTTGCGCACGTGCGCGAAGTGCTCGGGTGCGAGGCTCGGGATCGGCGGGAAGCGCACGGGCTGGGCGGCGTAGAGCGTGTCGCCGATGTTCAGGTCCAGGGCGTTGACGACGCCGATGACGTCGCCGGGCCACGCCTCCTCCAGCGCCTGGCGCTCCTGGGCGAAGACCTCGTGCGCGTGGGACATGACGAACGGCCGGCCGGTGCGCGCGTTCGTCACCTTCATCCCGCGCTCGAACCGACCGGAGCAGATGCGGACGAACGCGACGCGGTCGCGGTGGTTCTTGTCCGAGTTGGCCTGGATCTTGAAGACGAAGCCGGCGAACGGCGCGCCGAGCGGTCGTGGCTCGTGGTCGACGTCCTCGCGCGGGCCGGGCGCGGGCGCGAGGTCGACGAGCGCGTCCAGGAGGAGCTCGACGCCGAAGTTCGACACGGCGCTGCCGAAGAACACCGGCGTGGAGCGCCCGGCGAGGAAGGCGTCGTGGTCGTGGTCGGCGCCGACGGCGTCCAGCAGCTCGACCTCCTCCTGCGCGGCGGCCAGCGCGTCGCCCCCCTGCTCGCGCGCGGCGTCGCCGGAGAGGACGACCTTCGGGACCATCTTGCTGCCGCCGGCCACGCGCTCGAAGCGGTGGAAGTCGGCGGTGCGGCGGTCGATGACGCCCTGGAAGGCGCCGGGCTCGCCGACCGGCCAGGTCACCGGGGTGGCGGTGATGTCGAGCGTCTGCTCGATGTGGTCGATGAGCTCCAGCGGCTCCAGGCCGGGCCGGTCGCACTTGTTGATGAAGGTCAGCAGCGGCATGTTGCGCGCGCGGGCGACCTGGAAGAGGCGCAGCGTCTGCGGCTCCACGCCCTTGGCGACGTCGAGGATCATCACCGCGCAGTCGGCGGCCGACAGGACCCGGAGGGTGTCCTCGGAGAAGTCCTTGTGCCCCGGGGTGTCCAGGAGGTTGAAGGTGACGTCGCCGACCTCGAAGTGCAGGGCGGTCGAGGTGACGGAGATCCCGCGGCGGCGCTCCAGGTCGGTCCAGTCGGAGGTCGCGCCCCCGCGGCCCTGCTTGCCGTGGACGGCCCCGGCCTCGCGCACCGCGCCGGCGTAGAGCAGCAGCTTCTCGGTGAGGGTCGTCTTGCCGGCGTCCGGGTGGGAGATGATCGCGAAGGTGCGGCGACGGGCGGCGGCGGCGACGGTCGCCTGCTCCTCACCCGTCGCAGGCACCGCGGCCTGCGGGGTGGCCATCAGGCGGCCGGGACGGCGGCCGGGCGCCGGAGGCGCGCACGGGCGACGAAGGTGCAGGGGCGGACCACGATGGACTACAGCGTAGCCCGCGGGCCGCCCGCGTGGGGTCGGTCCGGCGCGGCGGAGCGTCAGTGACGGGCGGGCTCGCGCACGTACTGCGCCAGGCGCTCCTGCCAGAGCTTGCGACGGTCCTCGGCCGACGGGGCCTTGGGGTCCTTGGCCGCCGGGACACGGCCGCTGCGGCTGTCGCGGTCGGCGAGCATCGAGCGGACGATGTCCATGCGGGGGGAACGGGCGGGGTGGCTGAGGTCGGCCATGGTGGCTGCTTCCTGACGGGGCGTGAACGTGACCCGGACGTACCCGGACCGAGGTGGGACAATCGGGGCGGCGCGTGTCCCGGTTCGCGACCGTACGCAGCTGCGGGCGGTTGCCGCCGTCGGGGGCGGGCATCACCTGCGCATGTTCCGCCAAGGCCCCGTCTCGCCGACCGTCCACTCGCTCGCCGAGCCCTTCCTCGTCGCGCTGCTCATCGCGGCGCCCTTCCTGCTGGGCTTCCAGGACGTCGGCGCGCCGACGGCGCTGGCGATCGTCGCCGGCGTCGGCCTGCTCGTCCTGGCGATGAGCACCTGCTGGCGGGTGTCCCTGATGAAGCTCGTGCCGCTGCCCGCGCACGCGATGATCGACCTCGCGGTCGGCGCGCTGCTCGTCGCCTCGCCGTTCCTCTTCGGCTTCAGCGACGACAGCGGGGCGGCGACGGCGTTCTTCATCGTCTTCGGCCTGGGTGAGATCCTCGCGTCGCGGGCGACGCGGTGGACGGCCGACGGCGCCGTCACGCCGCCGGCGGGCTCGCGGCGCATCCGGCGCGCGCGCCGGGGCGAGGACACGCCGCCGCCGGTCCCCGGTCCCGTCGCCTGAGGTCCGCTCAGGCGAGGTAGTCGGCGGGGGTGAGCAGGTCGCCCCCGCGCACGAGGTCGGGCGCGAGCGTCCGGTAGCCGACGGTGTCGAAGGTGACGGTGAGGCGCTCGGCGTCCGCGTGGCCGACGACGCCCGTCCCCCAGCTGCGGTGCAGGACGCGGTCCCCGAGGCGGAAGGGCAGGTCGTCGGGCGGCGCCATCGCCGCGACGTCCGCGGCGGAGGCGCGGTCGCAGACGTCGCAGGCGCCGCACGGCGGGACGAACGGTTCGCCGAAGTAGGACAGGACCGCGGCGCGCCGGCAGCCCGGGCTCTCGGCGTACGCGCGCATCATCGTCACCCGCGTGCTGTCGAACGCCTTGCGGCGCGCCTCGCCCGCCTCGCCGGCGGCGACGGCCTCCTCGAGCGGCGGCCGGGCGTCGGCCGGCGCGGGCGCGACCGTCCCGTCCGGCCGGATCTGCGCGAAGCCGGCGCGCTCCAGGTGCGTCAGCGACGTCCCGAGCTTCGTCTGCGAGAGCCCGAGCTCGTCGGCCAGCGTCCCGGGCGGGACGGGCTCGCCCGCCGCCTGCAGCGCCCGCGCGACGCGGTCGAGGACGGCGCCCTCGACGCGGCCGGCGGCGAAGTAGCGCCGCAGCCCGAGGTCCTCCGGGCGGTAGAAGAGGACGGCCTCGGCCGGCTCGCCGTCGCGGCCGGCCCGCCCGATCTCCTGGTAGTAGGAGTCCAGGGAGCCGGAGACGTCATGGTGGGCGACCCAGCGCACGTCGGGCTTGTCGATCCCCATGCCGAAGGCGATCGTCGCGACCATGACGTCCAGGTCGCCGGCCATGTACGCGTCCTGGCGCTCGGCGCGGAGCTTCGCCGCGAGGCTGCCGTGGTAGGCGGCCGCCCGCGTGCCGGCCGCGACGAGCTCATCGGCGAGCGCGACGGTCGCCTTCTGCGTCGCGCAGTAGACGATGCCGCTGCCGGGCGCCGTGCTCGCGTACTCCACGACGGCTCGGTGCTTGTGCTCGGCGTCGTGGAAGCGGCGGACCTCCAGACGCAGGTTCGGGCGGTCGAAGCCGGTGATGACCTCGGCGACGTCCCGCATGCCCAGCAGCTCGACGATCGCCTCGCGGACCTGCGGGGTGGCCGTCGCGGTCAGCGCGAGGATCGGCGGGCGGCCGAGCGCCTCGGCGACCGGCCCCAGGCGCAGGTAGTCGGGCCGGAAGTCGTGGCCCCACTCCGACGCGCAGTGGGCCTCGTCGACGACGAGCAGGGAGACGTCCCCCTCCCGCAGGCGCCCGACGACCTCGGCGTCCTGCAGTTGCTCGGGCGCGAGGAGGACGAACTCGATCTCGCCCGCCGCGGCGCCCTCGAGGATCTCGTCCCGCACCCGCGCGGGCAGCGTCGAGTTGAGGGTCACGGCCGAGTCGGCCTCGTCGGCGGACTCGAGCTGGTCCTGCTGCAGCGCGATGAGCGGCGAGACCACGACGGTCGTCCCCGGCCGCGCCAGCCCGGCCAGTTGATAGACGGCCGACTTGCCGGCGCCGGTCGCCATGACGCAGAGGACGTCCCGGCCGCCCACCGCGGCGCGGGCCGCCTCGAGCTGGCCGGGGCGCAGCGCGTCCAGGCCCAGGCGCTCGCGGGCAAGGCGCTCGAGGTCGTGGGTCGACCCGGGGGGATCGGCCGGGCGGCGGGCGTCGTCGGGCACGCAGCGGCACGTACCCGCGCGGCCGCGGCGGCACGCCGAAACCGGCACGCCGGGACCCAGGCGAGTGGACGGGACCGCGTCGGCGCAGCGGCCCGTACCCGCACCCGGTCGGCGCTCTGACACGGCCCGGCAGGCGTTGCACCGCGCGACTGCCCGGCGGTACGCTCGCGCCAGGCCGAGCGGTCCCTGCACGGAAGGCCGACCGGTCGGGTCCCCGGCGCGCACCTCGTCGCGGCGCGCGCGGACCGAAGGACACCACCCCGCGTCCGGAAGGCTCGTCATGCCACCCCAGCCCAACGTCCCCGCCGAGGCCCCGGCCACGCCCGCGCCGTCGCGGGTGGCCGACATGCTCAGCGTGCGGACCGCGCACGACAGCTCCACGTTCCTCATCGCCCTCTCCGGCGACCTGGACCTCTCGAACGCCGCCAAGCTCGAGCACGTCCTGCGCGAGGCCGCCCGCAGCGACGCGACGGAGACCGTCGTGGACCTCACCCACCTGCAGTTCATCGACTCGACCGGCCTGCAGCTGCTCATCCTCGCCGACCGCAACGCGCGCGCCGACGGGCGCAGCTTCCGCCTCATGCGGGGGTCGGAGGTGGTCCAGCGCGTCTTCGACGTCTGCGGCGTCTCGGACGCGTTCACCTTCGCCGACTGACGCGGGGCCGCGGCGCGGACCGGGTCGCGGGCCGGGTCGCTCAGGCCGGGTCGGGCGTGGCCGTGCGCGCGTAGACGAGGTGCAGGACGTCGGCGACCGACTTGACGACGAAGGCCGACGCGACGATCCGCGTCGGCTGCGGCGCGCGGGCGTGCGCCAGCGCGAAGCCGGCGGCGACCCACTGGTCCAGGCACATCGTGCAGGTCATGAGCTCGCCGACGGCCCGCCTGGGGCCCTCCGGGGCCTTGGCCGTCTCGGCCAGCTCGCCGGGCGGGGCCGGCTCGTCCTCCTGCACGTCGGTCACCGGCGCGCGCGCGAAGCGCGTGACCTTGCCCCGCGACAGGACGCGGCTGACCTGGTAGGTCGCCACGCCCTGGACGATGAGGTCGCCGGGCTGCACGCGGTCGGGCAGCCGGCGGTCGGACTTCACGAGCGCGTGCAGCGCCCACCCGAAGGCCGCGACGTGCAGGCCGGCCAGCGCGGCGTAGCTCGCCAGCGTGCTGGGGTCCTGGGCGGTGCGTTTGACGCTCACGATCCCAGGAGGTACCCGGCGGGGCACATCGGAACCCCGGCCGCCGGGATTGTCGCCCGCCCACAACCACGGCCGCCCGCGGCCTCCGTAGAGTCGCGCCATGACGAGCACGGTGGCATGGCAGACCACGGGGCCGAGCGCGGCGGTCCGCGCGCTGGCCGACCGCCTCGACGTCGCCCAGATCGCCCAGGCGATGACGGACGAGATCCTCGACGGCGTGTGGTCGGAGGTCGACGATCCGGACTTCCGCGCCACCGTCCTGCGCAGCGTCAGCGGCAACGTCGGCGCGATCTTCGACGCCATCACCGGCCGCACGCCGGTGGACGCCGCCGTCCCGCGCGGCGCGCTGGAGTTCGCCGAGCTCACCGCGCAGCTCGGCTTCCCGGCCGCCGAGGTGGAGCGCTGCTACCGCACGGGGGTCCAGTCGCTGTGGGCCCGCTGGTTCGCCGCCGCCCGCGACGAGGCCGAGGCGACCGGCACGCCGTTGGAGGAGCTCGTCGAGGGCCCGACGCTCGCGATCCTCGGCTACGTCGACCACGTCCTGGCGCCGGTCGTCGCCCGCCACGACGAGATCCGTGCCGAGCTGCACGCCACGCGGGCGCACGTGCGCCGGATGGCGCTGACGCAGATCCTGGACGGGACGGTCCGCGAGGGCGGCAAGGCCCTGGACTCGAGCCTCGACTACTTCGTCGCCGACACGCACGTCGCGCTCCTGCTTACCGTCCCGGACGCCGTCGCCCTGGAGGAGACCGTCGCGCGCCTGCGCACGACGGCCGACGCGCGGGCGTCCCTCCTCTTCCAGCACGGGCCGCGCACGTGGCTCGTGTGGCTCGGGCGGCCGGTGCCGTTCACCGCGCGGCACCTGACCGCGCTGCGCCGGGAGCTGACGACGAGCCGGCTGCTCGTCACGGTCAGCGACCCGCACGCCGGCATCGAGGGGCTGCGGGCGACGCGCGACCAGGTGCTGGGCGCTGCGCGCGTGCAGCGGGCGCTCGGGACGGCGGGGCACCGCTGCCTGTTCACGTCGGAGGTCCGTCTGGAGACGATGATGCTCGGGGACGAGGGGCGCGCGCGGAACTTCGTCGCCGCCGAGCTCGGGCGCCTGGGCGCGGCCGACGCGGCCGCCGTCCGCCTGCGCGAGACGCTCCTGACGTGGCTGACCACGGGCTCGCACACGGCGGCCGCCGTCATCCTCGGCGTCCACGAGAACACGGTGCGCAACCGGATCCGCCAGGCCGAGCGGTTGCTCGACGTCCCGCTGCGCCCCCCGCGGACGGAGCTGCAGGTCGCGCTGCGCCTCGAGCGCGTCCTGCGCGTGCAGGACGACGCGGCGGCGTAGCTCAGTCCAGCGCGACGAGCTCGAAGGTCAGCGTCCCGTCCTGGACGCGGGCCAGGCCCATCGTGTGGTGCGGCGCCCGGCGGCGCTCGGTCGGGCTGCCGGGGTTGAAGAGCTGCAGGCCGTCGTCGTCCTGCTCGTGCAGCGGCAGGTGCGAGTGGCCGAAGACGACGGCGTCCGCGTCGGGGAAGCGGGCGCGCATCCGGGCCATCCGACCGGCCGACGGCCCGCTGTCGTGCAGCATCGCGATGCGGGCGCCGCCGGCCTCCACGAGGCGCTCGGCCGGCAGCCGCGCGCAGACCGCGGCGTCGTCGACGTTGCCGTGCACGGCCTGCAGCGGCGGCCCGATCGCCTGCAGCAGGTCGAGGGTGCTCGTGTCGATGAGGTCCCCGGCGTGCAGGAGCAGGTCGGCGCCCCGGATGAGCTCCACGCAGCGGTCGGGCAGGCGCCGGGCGCCGCGCGGCATGTGCGTGTCGGAGACGACGGCGATCAGCACCCCGCGATTGCAGCAGAACCGGTCGCCGTCGGTCAGCCCGCACCGCCGAAGTCCGGCCTGCGGCGCTCGAGGAAGGCGGCGACGCCCTCCCGGCCCTCCGGCCCGTCCGCCTGCGCGGCGATCGCCGCCGACTCGGCGTCCATCTGGTCGGCGAACGTCGCGGTCGACGACGCGTCCACCAGCCGCTTGACGGCGCCGTGCGCGCCCCGCGGCCCGGCCGCCAGGGCCGCGACGACGCGGGTCGCCTCGGCCTCGAGCTCCGCGTCGGGCAGCACGCGGGTGACGAGCCCGATCTCGGCCGCCCGGGCCGGGGTGAGCGGCTCGTTGAGGAGCATGAGCTCCGTCGCCCGCCGGGTGCCGACGACGCGCGGCAGCCACCACGAGCTGCCGCCGTCCGGGCTGAGGCCGACCTTCGTGTAGGCCATGACGAACGAGGCGCCCTCGCCGGCCAGCGCGATGTCGGCGCCCGCGACGAGGCTGAAGCCGGCCCCCGCCGCGGTCGCGTGGACGACGGCGACGACGGGCGCGTCGAGGGCCCGGAGGGCGAGCAGCCCGGCGTGCAGCTCGTCGGCGAGCTCGCGGATCGCCGTGCCGCGGTCCTCGCGGGAGGCCATCCACCCCAGGTCACCGCCGACGCAGAACATCTTCCCGGAGCCCCGCAGGACGACGACGCGGACGTCGTCGCGGCCGGTCAGCGACTCGGCGTGGCCGCGCAGCGCGCTGACGAGCGCCATGTTCATCGCGTTGCCCGCGTCGGGGCGGTTGAGCGTCAGGGTCGCGACGCCGCCGGCGACGTCGAGGAGGACGGGCTGGTCGTCGGTGCCGGGCATCAACGCGGTGCCATCCGCAGCGCGCCGTCGAGGCGGATGACCTCGCCGTTGAGCATGACGTTCTCGGCGATGTGCGCGACGAGGCTCGCGTACTCGGCCGGGTCCCCGAGGCGGGCCGGGTTGGGGACGGACGCCCCGAGGCTGTCCTTGGCCTCCTGCGGCAGCGACGCGAGCAGCGGCGTCTCGAAGAGCCCCGGCGCGATCGTCACGACCCGGATGAGCTTGTCGGCCAGGTCGCGGGCGGCCGGGAGCGTCATGCCGACGACGCCGCCCTTGGAGGCGGCGTAGGCGATCTGCCCGATCTGCCCGTCGTAGGCGGCGATCGAGGCGGTGTTGACGATCGCGCCGCGCTGCCCGCGCTCGTCCGGCTCGTTCGTCGCCATCGTCACCGCGGCCGCGCGCAGGACGTGGAAGGTCCCGAAGAGGTTGACCGTCAGGATCCGGTGGAAGGACGCGACCTGGTGCGGCCCGCGCTTGGAGAGGATCCGCTCCGGCGGCCCGATGCCCGCGCAGGAGACGGCGAGGCGGACGGTGTGCCCCTCGGCGACGACGGCCGCGAAGGCCGCGTCGACGGCGTCGCTGTCGGTGACGTCGAGCTCGATCGCCGCGCCGTCCAGCTCGGCGGCGAGCGCGCGGGCGCGGTCCCCGTCGCGGTCGAGGATCGCGACGTGCCAGCCGTCCGCGGCCAGGCGGCGGGCGGTCGCCTCGCCGAGGCCGGACGCGCCGCCGGAGATGACGGCGGAGCTCACTGGGCCACCCCCGCGCCGGCGAGCGCGTTGAGGCGGCCGATGATCGCGTCGGCCTCGGTCATGATCGTCTCGACCATCTCGGCGACCGTCGGGACGTCGTGGATGAGCCCGAGCGTCATGCCGGCCGACCAGATGCCGCGGTCGGTGTCGCCCGTCTCGTAGACCTCCCGCCCGCGCGAGCCGGCGACGAGGTCGCGGACCTCGTCGAAGGAGCCGCCCTCGGCCTCGATCCGGCGCACCTCCTGGCTGACGGCGTTGCGCGCCACGCGCGCGGTGTTGCGCATCGTGCGGAAGATGAGGTCCGTCGAGCGCTCGTCGGCCTGGACCATGTTCTGCTTGACGTCCTCGTGGACGTAGCTCTCGGTCGTGCACATGAAACGCGTCCCCATGTTCACGCCGTCGGCGCCGAGCGCGAGCGCGGCGACGAGGCCGCGGGCGTCGGCGATGCCGCCGGAGGCGATGATCGGGATGTCGAGCTTGTCCGCCGTGACGGGGATGAGGATCAGGCCGGGGATGTCGTCCTCCCCCGGGTGCCCGGCGCACTCGAAGCCGTCGATGGAGACGGCGTCCACGCCGAGCGACTGCGCCTTGACCGCATGGCGCGCGGCGACGCACTTGTGGATGACCTTCACGCCGTTGGCCTTGAAGTCGTCGACGTGCTCCTTCGGGTTCGAGCCGGCCGTCTCGACGACGCCGATGCCCGCCTCGATGATGACCCGGCGGTACTCGTGGTACGGCGGCGGGGTGATCGTCGGCAGGATCGTGAGGTTCACGCCGAACGGCTTGTCGGTCAGCTCGCGCGTCCGGGCGATCTCATCCGCGAGCGCCTCGGGCGTCGGCTGCGTGAGCGCCGAGAGGAACGCGAGGCAGCCGGCGTCGGCGGCGGCCGCGATGAGCTCGGCCCGG
>CAZRLR010000049.1:0-16378 GCA_964600395.1 uncultured Conexibacter sp. | reverse complement strand
TGCTGCCGCGGTCGTTCTCCGTAGCGCACGGCGCGCTGCCCGGCGGAGTCGCCCTGCTCACGGGGCAGGGCCCGAACCCCGCCACAAAGGCCGGCTGCCCCGCCGCCACACCTCTGGATCCCGGCACGATCGACCCGGACGACCCGCTCGGGCAGGCCCAGGGCACCGGCTGCCTCTACCCCGCCGGCGTGTCGACCCTGCCGGACCAGCTCACGGGCGCCGGCCTGACGTGGAAGGCGTACGTCGAGTCGATCGCCGACCCGAACCCCGACGGCCAGCAGACCTGCCGGCACGCCGAGGCCGGGCAGCCGGACCCGTTCGCCGCACCGCGCCCGGGCGACCCGTACCTGACCTCGCGCAACCCGTTCGTCTTCTTCACGACGATCGTCGGCGACGCCGTCTGCGGCTCGAACGTCGTCGGGCTGGACCGGCTGGCCCCCGACCTGGCCGAGCCCGACCAGACCCCGAACGTCGCCTTCGTCATCCCGGACGCCTGCCACGACGGGCGCGCCGTCCCGTGCGCAGACGGGGCGCCGGCGGGCCTGGCCGCCGCCGCGCCGTGGGTCAAGGGCGTCGTGGACCAGATCACGGCGACCGACGCCTACAAGGACAGCGGGCTCATCGTCATCACCGGCGACCAGGCGCCGGCCGACGGGCCGCTGGCGGACTCCCGCGGGTGCGCGTGCGCGCCGAAGACCTGGCCGAACACGCCGGACCCGGGCGCCCCCGGACCGGCGGGCCCCGGCGGCGGCCGCGTCGGCACGCTGCTGCTGTCGCCCTTCGTGACCTCCGGGGGCACCGTGAACCAGGACTACGACCAGGTCTCGCTCCTGAAGTCGATCGAGGACCTCTTCGGCCTCGCGCACCTGGGTGCGGCCGCCGACCCGGCGCACAAGCCGCTCGGCCCCGGCGTCTTCGCGCAGTACACGCCGTCCTCGTCCTGATCCGGGCGGGCGGCGCAAACCGGGAGTCACAGGACGTTCACCGCTCGGCAACGAGCGGATAACGATCTGGATCCGTCCGATCAACAGGATCTCGCCCGAGTGCCCCGCCCTCCCGGCGTCGGCCACCCAAGTCATCCGATGGAGGTCAATCAAGTGAACATCGCCACGTCCCTGCGGGGCAAGGCACTCGTGAGCGTCATGGGCGTCGCCGCGCTGCTGTGCGTCGCGCTCGTCGTGCTCCTCACGCAGTCCAGCTCCGCCCCCGCGGACGTCCAGCTCAACAACCTCGACTGCCGGGGTCACGTCGAGAAGGCGCCCGACACCGAGGACGATCCCGGCGCCACCCAGGTCAAGTACGTCTTCGCCTGCAACGGCCCGATCACCGGCTACCAGATCCAGCCGAACCTCGAGGTCCAGTCGATGGAGACCGAGATCTTCGGCCTCGACAAGACGGGCGCGCCCTACCCGAGCGACTCGTTCTCCTGCTCGGGTGACCTGCCGGGCTACGGCATCAACTGCGTCGGCTTCGCGGGCTTCCTCGACAACGCCAAGCGCACGTACGACCCGTCGCAGAAGTCCTACGTGACGATCGGCGGCACCTTCTCGATCGACGAGGACATCTGCGCCGAGCCGCGCGTGGATCCGCTGCTGACCGTCGTGACGGCGGGCATCAACGCCAAGGGCGAGCCGACCCAGGCGATCTCGGGTCCGTACGACCTGGGCCGCCCGGTCAAGACCGGCTGCAAGCTCACGAAGAACGCCGCCACGCGCCGCATCCCGGACGAGGGCGTCGACACCGACGCCTCGCTGTCCGACGTCGGCTGAGCCGCCACGCGACATCAGCGCCCCCGGGCGCAGGCAGGGGCGAGGGCGCCGCAGCGATGCGGCGCCCTCGGTCGTCCCCGGGCCGTCGGAGCCCTCCCGTAGGGTCGTCGGCGATGCCCGCCGCCCCAGACCCCCGGCCGCGCGTGGCCTTCGTGACGAACGGCCTCGGGCTGGGCGGCACGGAGAAGGGGCTGGTCAACCACGCCACGGCGCTGGACCGCGACCGCTACGACGTGCGCGTCGTGCTCGTCAAGGAGGACGGCCCGCGTCGCGCGGCGCTCGGCGCGGCGGGGATCCCCGTGCACGTCGCGTCCGGGCGGCCGGACGCGCTCGAGGCGGCGCTGCGGGGCGTGGACCTCGTCCACGTCTTCCGCGCCGGGGTCGCCGAGCCCGCCGTCCCCGCCGCCTGCCGCCGGGCCGGCGTGGGCCACCTCGTCGAGACGAACGTCTTCGGGCAGGTCGACGCCTCCGCCGACCGTGGGCAGTTCGACTGCCACCTCTTCGTCGGGATGATGTGCGCGATGCGCTACCGCGAGCGCCTCGGCCTGACGCAGGCGGGCTTCCACGACCGCCATCGCGTGCTGCACTGGCCCGTCGACCTGGCGGCGCTGCGGGCCGGGGCCCCGGACCGGCGCGCCGCGAAGGTCGCGCTCGGGCTCGATCCCGAGCGGCCCGTCGTCGGCCGGGTGGGCCGGGCGGACGACACGAAGTGGCGCCGGCTGCTCGTCGACATGGTCCCCCACCTGCTCGCGCTGCGACCGGACGTGCAGGTGATGTTCGTCGGGGCCACACCGGACAAGCACCGGCGGCTGCGGCGCCTGGGCGTCCACGACCGCTGCGCCTTCCCGGACACGACCTACGACGAGGCGCAGGTCGCCCTGCGCTTCGCCGCCTGCGACGTGTTCGTCACCGCGGCGGAGATCGGCGAGAGCTATTCGGTGGCCATCTCCGAGGCGATGGCGCTCGGCCTGCCCGTCGTCACCTGCTCCACGCCGTGGGTCGACAACGGGCAGATCGAACAGGTCCAGAACGGGGTCACCGGCTACGTCGCCGACCACCCCCTCGCCTTCGCGCAGGCGTGCGCCGAGCTCGTCGCCGACCCGGCCGAGGCGGCGCGCTTCGGCGCGGCCGCGGCGGCGTTCGCCGACGTCCACATGGACCGGCTGGCGCTCACGCGGCAGCTCGAGACGCTCTACGACGCGGTCCTGGCGGGGACGGTGCCGCCGGCCGCCGGCTGGGTCCCCTCCCCCGCGCAGGTCGACGCCTTCCCGGCCGAGTACGCGCGGCGGCTGCGGGACGGCTTCCGGCCGCTCGACGCCGGCGAGCGCCGCGCCGTGACCATCGCCCGGGTGACCGAGCGCGTGCGCTGGGCGTGGCGCGCGGCGGGGAAGGTCGACCGCGAGGTGCTCGCCATGGGCCTCGCGACGGTGCGCGCGCGCCTGGGAGCCGGACGCCCGTCGGAGTAGTGTCGCGTGCATGGCCTGCCGAGCACGGATGCTCCAGCCGTTCGCCGCCGCCTGCCTCACGGCCGGCACGGTCCTTGCTGCCGCGGCAACCGCGTCGGCGACGACGACGGTCACCGTGTCGAGCACCGCGCCGACCGGCGCCGGCAGCCTCGGCGAGGCGATCGCGCAGGTCAACGCGGGCGCCGCGGACCGCATCGCCTTCGGGATCGGCAGCCCCGGATCCCAGCAGACGATCGTCGTGCCCGACGGGACGGCCCTGCCGGCGATCACCAAGCCCGTGCTGCTGGACGGACGCAGCCAGGCCGGCGGCCCGTACACCGGCCCCCCGCTCGTGCGCATCACCGGCGTCGACGGCGGGACGCGGTCCGCGGGCCTGCAGCTCGAGCCCGGTGCCGCCGGCAGCACGATCCGCGGGGTCGCCGTCACCCGCTTCACCCGCAGCGGCATCGTCGTGCGGGCGGCCGGGACGACGATCCTCGGGTCCTTCGTCGGCGTCGGCCTCGCCGTGGACGGCCGCGGCAACGGCGGCGGCGGCATCGTCGTCGACGCGGCGAACGTCACGATCGGCGGACCGGCGGCGACCGACGCGAACACGATCGGCGACAACCTGACCGTCCCGGAGAGCCCGCGCGCCTGCGGCATCGACGTCGTCGGCGGCGACGGCACGCTCATCGCCGGCAACCGGATCGGTGCCACCCCCGACGGGATGAGCGGGCTGGGCAACGCGGGGACGTGCGGGGTGCGCGTCGGCGACGGCGCGACCGGCACGACGATCGGGCGGACCGCCGACGGCGGCGGGGCGGCCAACGTCATCGCGAAGAACGGCCGCAACGGCGTCGAGGTGCGCGGCGGGACCGGGACGGCGATCCGCGGCAACCGCATCGGCCTGGCCGCCGACGGCACCGCGGACCTCGGCAACACCGGCGTCGGCGTCCTCGTCACCGGCGGCAGCGGCACGGTCGTCGGCGGCCCCGACGGCGGCGCCCGCAACCTCATCTCGGCCAACAGCGAGGGCGGTGTGGACGTCGGGCCGCTCGCGGCCGACGTCCGGGTCCAGGGGAACATCATCGGCCTCGCCGCCGACGGCGTGAGCGTCCGCGGCAACGGCACCACCGCGGCCGGGTTCGGCGTGCGCCTGGCCGGCAGCGGCGCGGTCGTGGGCGGTCCCACCGGCGTCCCGGGCACCGGGGCGGGCAACGTCGTCTCCGGCAACACCGGCACCGGCGTCCTCGTGACGGCGGGGGCGACGGCCGACCGGCTGCAGGGCAACCTCGTCGGCCTCGGGCTCGACGACTCCGCCCAGCGCAACACCGGCGACGGCGTGGCGCTCGTCGGCACCGCCGGCGGCACGCTCGTCGGCGGCCCGGCGAGCACCGACCGCAACGTCATCTCGGGCAACGACGGCGCGGGCGTGCGGCTCAGCGGCGGGCAGGACACGGTGCAGGGCAACTTCGTCGGCACCGCGCGCGACGGCACGACGAGCCACGGCAACGCGACGGGCGTGCGCCTGGACGGGTCCGGCGGCGTCCTGGGCGGCGCCGAGGCGGGCGCGGGCAACCTCGTCAGCGGCAACGACGGCGACGGCGTCCTGGTCACCTCGGGCGCGGCGGGGGTGGCCGTGCTCGGCAACCAGGTCGGCGGCGGCGTGGGCGCCCTGAGCACCGTCGCCGCGAACTTCGGCGCGCAGGTGCGCGTCAGCGGCAGCGCCCACGACGTCCGGGTCGGCGGTCCGGCGGCCGGCGAGGGCAACACGGTCATCGACGTCACGCCCGCCGCCGAGACGATCCGCGTGGACGGCACGGGCGCGGGCGTCTCGGTCCGCGGCAACCGCGTCCCGCTCTTCACCCGGCCGCTGGCGTGGGACGTCGGCGCGCCCGGGCCGACGCCGGCCGGCGCGCCGGTCCTGGACTCCGTCCTGACCGACGGCGACCGCACGCAGCTGTTCGGCACGCTCAGCGGGGCGCTCGCGTCGACCGCCTACGCCCTGGACCTGTACGCCGACCCCGCGTGCACCGACAGCCACCGCGGTGCCGCGCGCTACCTCGGCAGCGCCTCCGTGACGACCGACGCCACCGGCACGGCGACCGTCAACGTCCCCGTGGACGGCGCCCCGGCCGCGGGCGAGCGGCTGCTGGCGGCCGCCACGAGCCTCGGCGGCGCCGGCGCCACGGGCGAGCTCGGTCCGTGCCGGTCCGCGTCCCCCGCCCCGACGCTGCAGATGGCGCAGGCCACCGCGAGCGTCTCCGAGCGCGACGGTCAGGTGCTGCTCACCGTCGCGCGCTCCGGCGGCGGGGACGGATCGGCCTCGGTCCGCTTCCGCACCATCGACGGGACCGCCGTCGCCGGCACCGACTACGTCGCGCGCAGCAACACCGCCCACGTCAACGCCGACCAGACGTCGGTGACCGTGGCGATCCCCGTGCTGCGGGACGGTCTGGCGGTCGGCGACAAGACCTTCGCCGTCGTGCTCGAGGCGCCGAACGCGGCGGTGCTCGGACGGGCACAGACGACGACGGTGACCGTCCGCGACGCGCCCGACCCGCCGGCCGCGGCCCCCGTCGCGGATCCACCGGGCTCCGCGCCGGCCGCGACTCCACGGAGCGTGGTGGCCCGCACGCTGCCGTCCGGGTCGGTGTGGCGGCGCCCGGTGCGGGCCATCGGCGGGACGACGACCGTCCAGGGCGCGGCCGTCGCCCGGCGCGTCGAGGTGGCGCTGAGCGCCGCGTCCGGCTGCCGCCGCCTGCACGTCGGTGGGCGGCTGCGCACCGACCGCCGCGTGCGCGGTGCCTGCCCGCCCCTGTACCTGCGCGCGACCGGGACGGCGCGCTGGCGCCTGGCGCTGCCCCGCGGGCTGCCGGCCGGGCGCTACGTCCTGCGGGTCCGCGCCGTCGCGCGGTCAGGCCTGCGGTCGCGCGTCGTGCGGGCGACGATCCGGGTGCGGTGACGCCGGGACCCTCAGGCGGGTCCGGGCGCCGCCTGGGGCCGCCGTGAGGCGTACAGGTCGAAGAGGTGCAGCGCCGCGACGAGCATGACCCCGCACCCGATCTGGACGTGGATGATCGCGTCGGTCGACGCCACGCCCAGCGCGAAGCCGAGCTGCTGCAGGAGCACGACCGCGAAGAGCACGAAGGCGACGCCCGAGCGACCCAGGGCGAGGATGTGGTTGAGGTAGACGACGCCCACGGCGTACAGCCCCATGGCCACGCCGAGGCCGACGAGCAGGTCGGCCGCGCCGTCGTAGGCGCCGCCGAAGGCCGCCCGCAGCAGCGGCTCGGGGAAGGCGGCGAGCAGGCCGATGACCGCCGCGCAGGCGACGGTGACGAGCGCCACCGCCGCCAGCAGGTGCCCATGGGCCTCGCGCGCGTCCCCCATCCGCGCCACGCGCGGGAAGATGACCGTCGTGACGCCGATCGGCACGAGCAGCAGGACGCTCGTCGTCACGGACGCCGCGGCGTAGAGCCCGGCCGCCTCGGCCGGCAGGCGGGCGCGCGCCCAGATGAGGTCGGTGTTCACGAGGACGGTGTGCAGCCCGAGGGCGACCGCGGCGCCGACCGAGTAACGCCCGAAGAGGCGGTCCGTCGGCACCTCGAGCCCGCGCGTCGGCTCCAGCAGCGGGCGCAGCGCGTGGAGCATGACCGCGAAGGCGGCAGCCGACGCCAGCGCGACGCCGAAGGTGACGGCGGACGCCCCGAAGCCGGCGGCGGCCAGGGCGGTCCCCGTGACGAGCTTGATCGTCACCTGCAGCGTCTGGGTCCAGCTCAGCGTGACGAAGCGGCCCGTCGCGACGAGCGCACCGGCGGCGAGCGTCCCGGGCACCTGGGCCAGGAAGGCGAGGCTCACGGCGAGCACCGGCAGCGGCCGCTCGATGCCGAGGATCGTCGTCAGCGGCAGGAAGAGCACGGTCGCGACGAGCAGCCCGAGGATCGCCGCGCGCAGCACGACGCGCAGCGCACGCCGCAGGACGAGCGCGGCGCCGATCTCGTCCCCGCGGTCCAGCAGCGTGCTCATCTCGCGCGTGAGCGTCACCTGCAGCGCGATGAGCGGGACGGCGGCGACGACGAAGACCGCGAACATCGTCGTCAGCAGCGAGTACTCGGCCGGCCCCATGAAGCGCGCGGTCGTGAAGTGGAAGACGACGTTGAAGCCGTTCGTCAGCAGCGCGACGGCGGACACCAGCGCCCCGGACCGCAGCAACGACCCCTGGGGCTGGCGCAGGCGCAGCGACTCGAGGCTCAGGGCCGGCCCGACCGGCTCCTCCTGCGGCAGGCGCAGCGGCTGCTCGCGCCGGCCGAGCGCGATCGCCTCGGCCCGCGTCATCGGGACGGGCTCCGGGCCCCCGGTCACCGCTGCGGCTCCCGCCCGCCGGCCGCCTCGGGGTCGCCGGGCGCGCGCTCGTCGACCTCGGGCGCGACGACGCTGCGCCAGTCCGGCGCCAGGCCGACCGCGCGGTCCACGTGCCGCCCGACCCGGTCGTAGTAGCGCGTGACGTAGGTCCGGTAGAAGATCGCCAGCGTGTCCTGCAGCACCTGCCGGGCGTCCGCGACCCCGACCCGCGGGAACGCCCGCTCGCGGGTGACGACGACCGGGGCCTCGGCGATGCGGTAGCCCAGGCGGTAGGCGTTGACGAGCACCTCCAGGTCGTGCGCGAAGCGCTTGACGACCAGGCGCGGGCCGACGCGCTCGAGCACCCGCCGGCGGTAGAGCTTCAGCCCGGTCTGCGTGTCGTGCACCGGCAGCCGGAAGAGCGCGCGGATGATGACGTAGTACCCGACGGACAGCACGCGCCGCTTCAGCGGGTAGTCGATCTCCGCGTCGCGGTGCAGCTTGGAGCCGATGACGATGTCCGCGTCCTCCCGGACGAGCGTCTCGTAGAGCAGCTCGAACTGCCGCGGATGCACCTCCAGGTCGGCGTCGACGAAGAGGACGAGGTCGCCCCGGGCCACCTGCATTCCGCGGATGAGCGCCGAGCCCTTGCCGGCGTTCGTCGTGGTGGCCTCGATCCGGACGCCGGGCAGCTGCCGGGCCGTCGCGCGCGCGACCTCGAGCGTGCCGTCCGTCGACCCGTCGTCGATGACGAGCAGCTCGAAGCGCGAGGCGAGGCGGACGAGCGCGGCCGCGGTCTCCAGGAGGCAGCGCTCGATGCCCGCCTCCTCGTTGTACACCGGGATGACGACGCTGAGCAGGCCGTCGTAGGGCGGCCGTGGCGGGGGCGGCCCGGACGGGGCGCGCCGGTCGGTGCTGCGGCGGTCGCGGAACGGGTCGCGGCGGTCAGCGGAAGCCATACCAGTGCCCTCCTGGGCCGGGGAGCGGTTCGACGGTGCCGCCGGCGGCCCGGACGAGCGCCACCACGCGCTCGGCGTCCGGCACGTCGGGGTTGCTGCGCTGGTAGGCCAGGAGCAGGCGGTCGGCGCCGAAGAAGCCGCCGGCGGCCACGGCGTCCTGGCCGGCGCTCGGCGTCTCGCTCAGCGCCCACAGCGACACGAACAGGTCGGCCTCGACGTCGAGGGTGTCGGCCAGCGCGTCCGGGACGAGCGTGATGACACCCGGCCGCGGACGGTGGCCGGGCGCGGTCGCGAGGTCCACGGCGTCCGGGCCGAAGACCGTCGTCAGGAACGTCCACTGCAGGACGAGGACCGTCGGCAGGTCGACGATGACGTGGGCCGGCGGCCGGTCGCGCGCCGCCCGCCGGAGGGTCCGCGCGAAGCCGCCGTACCCCCCGCCCCACTCCACGACGGTGCCGCTCCGCGTCGGGTCGTGCCCCGTCGTGGCGGCGTGGCGGCGCAGGTGGTGGGCGTGGTGCACGACGGTCGAGGACGTCGGGGGTTGCCGCACGCCGAGCGTCGGGCCGCCCGCGAGGTCCTCCTCGAGCAGCAGCGCGAGGTCCTCCGGGGCGGTCGTCGCTCGCAGGAACGCGAGCTCGGCCCGCAGCACGCGGCGGCCGCGGACGAGCATCGTCTCCTGCACGGTCGGGTGGCGCAGGAGGTCGAGGGGCGGCACGGGCAGCAGCGCGGCGCGCAGCTCCCGCTCGTAGCGCCGCCACAGCTCCGAGCGCCGCTCGGGGGCGTCGTGCGGCGCCAGCAGTCCGTCGATCCGGACCGCCTCACCCGCCTGCCGCGCCCAGACGGTCCGCTGGTCGGCCTTGACACGCGCGAGCTCGCGGTGGGCCGCGGGGTGACGGGCCCGGGTGAGGCCCTCGCGCGTGGAGCGCACCTGCCGCAGGACGCGGGTGACCGCGGGCCGCGGCATCAGTCCGCGCCGTCCCCGCCCGGGAGCGCGGCACGCAGCTGCTCCAGCGCGTAGGCCGCGACGGTGATGAACGACAGCAGCGGGTACAGCGCCCAGGCCCGGGCGTCCGGCTTGCGCTGGTGGCCGCGCAGCGCCAGGAGGCCCGGCACGACGAACGTCCCCGAACTCAGGGCCTGCAGCGCCAGGCGGACGGGCGACGGGCGGAAGCCGCGGCGCTGCACCGGCTCGTGGCGGACCGTCCGCGCGGCGCGCCGGCGGGCCTTGCGCGCGTACGTGCGGACGTCGTCCGCGTAGAGGTGGACGATGCCGACCGGCACGCGCGCGAAGCGCCAGCCCGCCGCGGCGAGGTCGCCGACGATGTCGGAGTGGACGAAGCCCGCGTCCAGCTGCGTGGCCAGCAGCGGCTCGCGCCGCACGAGAAAGCCGTTGGAGCCCATCGACGGCGGCCGGTCGGGGTCCAGGCGGACGAGCACGACGCCCGCGACCCGCTCCTCGACGACCGGCATCCGCGTCCAGCGCCCCAGGTGCCAGGCCCAGCGGTCCGCCCAGCCGAGCTCGACCGCCAGCGGATCCGTGCCGCCCATGAGCGCGCAGGCCCGCACGACGGGCGGGTCGGCCGGGCGGTGCTCGTGCAGCAGCGCGTCGGCGGCGACGACGTCCGGGGCGAGGTGCAGGGCCGCGACCAGGCGCGCCAGCCAGTCCGGCGTGGGCAGGACGTTGTCGGCGTCCAGCAGCAGGACGAGGTCACCGGTCGCCGCCCGCACGCCGAGCGTGCGGCCGGCCTCCTCGTGGCGGTCGGGGTTGTCCAGCACGGTCGCACCGAGCGCCGCGGCCCGGGCCCGGGTGTCGTCCGACGAGCCACCGTCGCCGATCAGGACGTCGACCGCGCCCGGGTAGTCCTGGCCGGCCAGCGACCCGAGCGCGCCGTCGAGGAAGCGCGCGGAGTCGAAGGTCGGCAGCACGACGGTGACCGAGGGCGCGGCGTCCATCTAGCGGTCCTCCCGCAGGCCGAGCCCGAGCATCGAGAGCGCGAAGCCGATGCCGTAGGTGACGTGCGTCGCGACAATGCCGCCCGAGATCCGCCACCAGCGGCCCGGCCGGCGGTCGAAGCCGGCGGCCACGGCGGCGAGCAGGTACGTGCCGGTGCCCGCCCGCCACAGCGCGCGCAGCGGGCGGGGCAGCAGCGGCCCCGACGCCAGGCCGAGCACGAGCGCGGTCGGCGCGAAGTACGCCGGGCGGCGCGAGTTGCCGCCGAGCGTCCGGGCGAACGCGCCGCGGTGACGGCCGAAGCGCCAGACCTGGCGCAGGTGCCCCCGCCACAGCGGCCGGCGGGAGTGCAGCACGGGGGCGTCCGGGACGTAGCGCAGGCGGCGCCCGCGCTGGATGAGACGGTCGCAGACGATCGTGTCGTCGCCGGGGTAGTACGGGGAGTCCAGGCGGACGGCCAGGGCGTCCTCGCGCCGCAGGATGAGGTTGACGGTCGGGGCGTCGTCGACGTCCCGCGCCGGGACCTGCGCGTAGCGCCAGCGGTGCGGCCCGGCGACGAGCAGCGAGGCGTAGACGCGGCCGCCGAGGCGCTCGGCCTCGGGCTCGTCCGGCGGGTCCAGCGAGGGGCCCGCCACCCCGGCCAGCCCCGGGTCGCGCTCGAGCTCGGCGACCGCCGCCCACGGCCAGTCCCCGGTCGGCAGGGCGTCGTCGTCGATGAGCGCGACGAACGCCCCGCGGGCGGCCTCCAGGCCGAGCTGGCGCTTCGTCCCGACCGGCACCGGCCCGGAGGGCAGGCAGACGACGCGGCCGTCCAGCCCGGCCGGCGCCTCGTCCGGGACGAAGATGACCTCGACGTCGTCGCCGAGCGCCAGCAGCGCGGCCAGGCAGCGGCGGCCGACGTCGTTCAGCGCCCGGGTCGGGACGATCGCCGAGACGCGCGGCAGCGGCCGGCCGGTGGCGGGGGTCCGCGCGTCAGCCACCGGTGGCCTGCGGCGTGTCGAGGATCGGCTGCACGTCGGCGGGGGGCCGCGGGTCGGTGAAGCTCGGGGCGCGGACGCCACCCAGGAGCGACTGGATCGCCGAGAGCTGCGTCATCTCCTCGGCGAGGATCGGGACGAGGTCGGCGAGGTACAGCGACGGGGCCTCGATGGCCACCGCCACGCCCCCGTAGCCGCCGACGACGGCCTCCTCGACGCGTTGCAGCGTCAGCAGGTACCGCCGCTCGTCCCCGAAGTTCAGGTTCGAGGCCGACGGGCGGTTGGGGACGATGTCGTGCCGGCGGTTGATCGCCACGAGCGTCCGCAGATGCGCGCGCTCCTGCGCGAGGGCCTCGGCGGCGAAGCGCCGGACCGCGGCGCTGACCGGCGTCCGGGCGGCCGCCTCGTAGAGCGCAATCTGCAGGTATTCGGCCAGGTAGACGAAGCTCAAGGCGGTGCGGTCGTTCGGGGTCGCCGGGTCGGAGTTCGCCGTGGCGGCCCGCGCGCCGGACGGCCGCGCGACCCCGGCACCCCAGACGGACGCGAACACCCCGAGGGCGACGGCGATCGCGTCCGAACGGGTGACCCCGTGCTCCTGCCCGGCCGGCGTCATGCCCGGGGCACCGGTCCGATCGCGCGCCCGAGTGCCGCCATCGCGCGGTCCACGGCGACCGCCGGGGGCGCGGCGGCGCTGACCGGGCGGCCGGCGAGGCGGTCCAGGACGCCGAGCTGCCGGATCTCGGGCCCGGCGAGCGACAGGGCCGCGGTCCGCGTCTCCAGCCCGACGAACGTCTGGGCCGCCGCGAGCCACGCGCCGGCGCAGATGCGCTCCACCCGCCGAAGCTGCGCGAGGGCCGCGGGCAGCGTCGCGGGCGTGGCGCCCGGCCGGAAGGGGTCGTCGGTGCCGCCGAGCTGCTGGACGAGGTCGGCGATCGCCGCCACGTGCCGGGCCTCGACGGCGACCTCGCGGTCGAGCGTCGCGCGGCGCGGGTCCGCTGCCGCCGTGCGGCGCGGCAGGAGCAGCGCCGCCTGCTGCCAGCGGTGCAGCTGCAGGCGCTCGGCCAGCAGCAGCCGGCGGACGGCCAGCAGCTCGGAGCCGGGCGCCGGGGGCGTGGCCGGCGGCAGCGTGATCGGCGGGATGGCCTCGCCCTTGTCGCAGGCCGTCAGCACGAGCGTGGCCGCGGCGCCCGCGCCGGCGCCGAGGACCGCCCGTCGGGTCACGGGGACGCACGTCACAGGCGCGGCGTCCGGCCGGCCATCACCGCGTCGACGACGCCGTCGAAGCGCGACCCCTTCGCCGGCCGCCGCGGCGCCAGGCGCAGGAGGACGTAGTGCGCGTTGGCGTGCTCGACCGAGACGCCGGGCAGCTGCGTCAGGCGCAGGCCCGGGTAGTGCTTCTGGATCTCGTCGATGATCTCGAACGGCGGCAGCGGGTACCGCGCGACGAGGAGGTACTGGACCTTGCCGTAGGGGCGGTCGACGGCCCTGCCCCACTTCGTGTCGCCGAGGTCGATCCGGTCCCAGAAGTCACCGGGGCGGCCGCTGCGCAGCATGACGCCGAAGGACTGCGCGTCGTCGGTGAGGATGACGCGGCGTCCGCGGGCGACGTGCGCCTTGATGAAGGCGCTCATGTCGGTGTCGTCCGCCACGCCGACCGTGTAGACGCCCCGCGTGGCGGCGTTCTCCACGTCGTCCCCCGTCGAGACCGCCCGAACGAAGACCTTCTCCAGGTACTGGTAGGGGTAGTGCTGCATCGTCGACCAGGTGACGGGGATCGACAGGACGACGAGCGCCAGCGCCACCGCCGAGCCCAGCGCGCGACGACGCTCGGGCAGGGCCGACACGAGGAGGCCGAGCGCGAGGACCGCGATCGTCATCCCGCGCATGTTGTAGCGCAGCTGCAGGAGGTTGTCGGTGCGGCTCGCCAGGTACCACGCGATCGTCGTCCCGGCGTTCGCCAGCACGAGCAGGGCCAGCCACAGCGGCAACATCGACCGCGTGCGCCGCATGAACGCGACGGCGACGAGCAGCGGCGGCGTGAGCACGAGCGGCGGGAAGATCCGCCAGTTGAGCTTGACGATGTCCACGAGCACGCCGAGCGGGCCGAGCGCCGAGGTCGAGGACGGCGGCGCCGTCCCGTCCGTCCCGGTGGCGGCGCCGACGCTGCCGGCCACCGTCGTGTTGCCGCCGCCGCCGACCTGCTCCTTGAGCCAGAACAGCGGGTCGCCGAGGATGAGCCAGTTGAAGAACGCCCACATCCCCACCCCGTAGACGAACGGGACGAGGTAGATGAGGGTCGAGCCCTCGACCTCGATCGACCGGCGCCGCCGGAGCATGAGGTTGATCGGGACGGCCATCCCGAGCAGCAGGGCGAAGAGCATGAGCTCGTAGCGGCACAGCGCGGCGAGCGTCATCGCGACCGCCGCCAACGGCAGCAGGTGCGCCTGGCCCGCGCGGTGCCAGCGGACGAAGAGCACGACGCCGATCGTCAGCAGGGCCATGAACGGCCCTTCGCTCATGCCGTTGATCGCGTAGAAGACGATGAGCGGGTTCAGGCCGAAGGCGACCGCGATGCCGAGGCGCCCCCACCACGCGACCCCGAAGTCCCGCAGCGCGCTGACGACGAACGCGAGCATCAGCGCGGTGAAGAACCCGGAGGTCGCCGGCAGCGCCATGAGCGACGTGGCCAGCGGCTTGACGAGCGTGAAGGGCAGGAAGACGAGCGTTGAGATCGGGGCCCAGACGAAGCCGATCGCCGCGAGCTTCGGCGGGTCGTTCCACCAGACGAAGTAGCCGTGCGCCAGGCGTGCGAGCGCGTCGAAGACGGTCAGGTGCTGGACGAGCGTCAGCTGGTAGCCGATCGCGAGGTAGACCGCGTAGGCGACGGCGAAGACGCCGATCGACTCCTTCGTCCCCGAGCGCAGGCCGACCTTGCGGCGGCTGCGGGCGCCCCGCGTCCGCGGCACGCGGGCGGGCACCAGGAGCGGTGGCGGGGCGTCCGCGATCGCCATCGGTCAGGCCGGCTGCTCGTCGTGGGGCTGGTCGTGCGCCAGCCCGTGGATCGTCTTCTCCCAGTAGTGGGGGTTGACGATGAGCTGGTAGGCGCCCTTCCACGCGGCGATCGACATGAACGACCAGTAGACGGGCGACAGCAGCGCGAACTTCACGAGGTCGAAGTGGCCGCGGCGCATCGATCCGACCGCGTTGAAGTACGTGAAGGTGAAGTTGCCGACGAAGAGCCCGACCGCTGCGGCGTAGTAGACAAACCCGGGGAAGAGCTGGCGGATGACGCCGGCCTCCGTCAGCAGCCAGAGGCTCGTGAGCACCCAGTAGAAGGGGTTCAGGAGGAAGCCGAAGAACGTCCCGCCGACCGTCATCTGGAAGGAGAGGAACGAGCGCGTCCCGATCGCGCGCCAGAGCTTCACCGGGTGGCGCATGTGCACGAGCCACGTCTGCATGTAGCCCTTGACCCAGCGCGAGCGCTGCCGGATCCAGTTGTGCAGGTCGGGGTTGGCCTCCTCGTACGTCGTGGAGTCCAGGACGGCGGTGCGCCAGCCGGCCTTGTTCAGGCGGATCCCCAGGTCGGCGTCCTCCGCGACGTTGTGCGGGTCCCACGCGCCGAGGCCCAGGAGCTCGCTCGTGACGAAGTGGTTGGACGTCCCGCCGAGCGGGATCGGCGAGTCGTGCGCGTCGAGGCCGGGGAGGAACACGTCGAACCACATCGAGTACTCGGTGGTGAACCAGCGCGTGAGCAGGTTCTGCGTGCGGTTGTAGTAGTTGAGCTTGCACTGGACGCAGACCGTCGCGGGGTCCGCGTCGCGGAAGGTCAGGACGACCTTCTTGAGCTGGTCGGGCTCGGGCTCGTCCTCGGCGTCGTAGATGACCGTGATCTCGCCGCGCGCCAGCAGCAGGCCGTAGTTGCACGCCTTCGGCTTCGTCTTGGGCAGCGCGTCGGGGACGATGACGACACGGAAGTGCGGCGGCAGGTCCAGCGCCCGGACCGCGGCGAGGGTCTCCTCGTCGTCGGCCTCCAGCAGGAGCTTGATGTCGAGCTTCGTGCGCGGGTAGTCCAGCGCCGCGATCGAGCGCACGAGCTTCGGGACGACCGCGGCCTCGCGGTACACCGGCATGAGGATCGTGAACACGGGCAGCTCGCGGTCGTCGAGCGCGGCGATCTGCTCGGGCGTGATGTGGGCTTCGTTGTCGTGGTCCAGCGACTCGTAGGCGAGCCAGAACTTGTAGCCCGAGAACGAGGTGTAGAAGACGCACGACAGGAGGTTGACGACGACGAAGGTGCCGATCGGCATGACGAGGAAGCCGACGAGCAGGAGGAGCGCGAGCACCGCGGCGAAGCGCTTCTGACCGCCGGAGAAGACAACCGCCGCGGAGTTCTCCGGGGTGCTCTGGACCAGGCGCTCGCACGCGACGTTGATGTGCTCGACGGCATAGACGGCCTGCAGCGCGAGGTCGATCTGCGTGTCCGTGGCCAGCACGACCGACAGCGGCGTCCCGAGGTGCTCGCCGACCTGTGCCAGGAGGTCGGCGTCGAACGGGTCGGCGACGGCGACCCGGGTGGTCTCGCCGTCGCGGTCGAGCGCGATGACGCGGTGGGCCAGCGCCAGGCGCTGGGGCAGCCGGCGGGCGACGTCGACGTCGACGTGCACGGCGTCGAGGTCGACGAGGCTCAGGCCGCCCTGGGTCGCCAGCGTGCGGGCGACGTCCGCCTCGCGGACGACGGCGCCGTGGCTGAGGATCTCCCCGAGGCGGGCGCCGGTCAGCGCCTGCTCGGCGAGCGCCGCCTGCAGCTGCTCGCCGGTCAGCAGGCCCTCCTGGACGAGCAGCTCGCCGAGCGGGCCCCGGAGGTGGCCGGGGACGCGGACGGGGGCAGGGCCGGCCGGGGCGACGGGCGACGGCGGGGCGACGGGCGACGGCG